>NZ_JACCIU010000002.1 GCF_019303535.1 Lactobacillus sp. Sy-1
ACCTTTTGATCAGCAAAGATTGCTGGGGCAGCATCATAGTTACTATTCAATGGAATTTGCCAGAGCCGGCCAACGTCCTTCCCTTCCCCTATAAAGAACTGCTTTTGAGTTAGGGTCAGTTCGCCATTAACAACCGCAGCGGTGACCACTGGGTAACCAGGTTGTTCTAGCCAGGTCTTCATAATTTTAGCTAAGTCAATTCCAGATGCTTTCCCAAGGGCGTTCCAAAGATCATCACCCTTAGCATTTCCATACTTATGGGCAGCAAAATAAGCCTTTAGTCCCGCTCTTAGTGCTTCGTCACCAATAAGCGCCCGCACCATTACTAACATCCGGGCTCCCTTAGCATAAACGATTGCTGCATCAAAGAGGGCATCAATTTCAGCAGGATGGTTAACCTCCACGTGAACTGATTGAACTCCATCGGTAGCATCCCGTTGCAATGCTGCCGGAACATCCGCAGTTTGGAAACTTTCCCAGATATTCCACTTTGGTTCGATTGCATCAATTGCCACATATTCCATCATGTTAGCAAAACTTTCGTTTAACCAGAGGTCATCCCACCACTGCATGGTTACTAAATCACCAAACCATTGATGAGCTAGTTCATGGGCAATGACGGTCGCTACTAGTTGCTTATTAGAGAGGGCGGTGTTATCAGGATCTAATAGTAGGTAAGCTTCCCGATAGGTTACTAACCCCCAGTTTTCCATTGCCCCAGCTGAAAAGTCAGGAAGTGCTAATTGCCATGAATGAGGAAGTGGGTATGGAGTTTGGTAGAAATCTTCATAAAACTCGATTGAGCGTTTAGCAATGTCCAATGCAAAGTCAAGTTCTTTTGGTTCATGAGCCTTCGTAGCAAATACCCCTACTTTAACGCCACTTTCAGTTTTAGTTTCCTTGCTTTGTAAATCACCAAATCCAAATGCAACTAAGTAGGTAGACATCTTAACCGTTTCTTGGAAGTAGTGAACGCCGTCTTCTTCTTTGACTTCTGGCATGTTACTAATGACAGTTTCACCAGGTTGTTCATCATACTTAATCGCTAGGCTAAAAGTAGCCTTTGCTTCCGGTTCGTCAACACATGGAAATGCTTGCCGGGCAAAGTTAGTTTCAAATTGAGTACCCACTAACTGCTTCTTAACCCCATCAACTTCGTAGTAGGATGGGTAAATGCCCATCATGGTATCAGTTAGTGGAGCGGTATACTCAATCGTAAAAGTCGTTTTCCCAGTTGCTGGGAGTGCAAAGTTAATTAATTCAGCATCGTTATCCACGCTAAAGTCAACCGCGTCACCATCAACACTTACTGCTGATACCGAAAGGCCCTTTTGATGAACCGCAACTGAAGTTTGCTTAGCATTAGCAGTAACGGTCGTTTTCCCAGTAATTAATTTTTTACCACGATCAACATTGATCAATAAATCATAATGATCCGGTTGTAAAACCGGATAAAGTCTCTTAAATTCAGTCATTAACAGGTACCCCTTTAAATCATTTTATTATTTTAGTTTCATTTTTTTATTATTATATTTTAATTATACATTTTTGTAAAAAACTATGCCACCTTTACATCTTGTACTAATCAATTAACGATTGAAATACTACTGGATTATTCAGTGAGTACAAGTGGATATTATCGATCCCATGGCTGGTTAAATCAGCTAACTGGTCATTGGTAAATTGGCAGCCCAACGTCGTAAACCGCTCTGGATCTTCCACTTCCATAATATCAGCCAGCCGTTGGGGCACTTTAACGTGGGTCAACTGGATTAATTTTTGCACCCGTGTTCGATCCAAAACCGGTAAAATGCCCACCCTAATTGGTACTCTAATTCCAGTTGCCCTAACCCGTTTAAAAAATTCAATGATGGTTGTGTTATCAAACTCCACCTGGGTGACCAATTCATCACACCCAGCGGAAACCTTGTGCTTTAGGTTTTGAATATCGACAGCTAGGCTAGGCGCCTCATAGTGTCCCTCGGGATAGCAAGCCCCGTTAATTTTGAACTCCGGTGCAATTGATTTAATCAACTGGATTAAGTCACTCGCGTGTGGAAATTCATTCGAAGATTGTTGACCGTTAATCGCATCCCCACGAAGCACTAACAGCTGGTTAATGTTTAGCAAACGAAGCTTTTCAACTTGATCTAAAATGGCCGCTTGAGTCTGATAGTAGCCAGTCAAATGGGGAACCACCGGAATCTGTAATTGGTTTTGAATATGGTCCACAAACCCTAGCCAATCCCCCTGTTGTTGGTTGCCTCCCGCACCAAATGGGACGTACACCGCAAGCGGTTGAATTTTTTGAAGAAAATCAAAGTTACGCTGGTTCTCGTTTTCATCAGAACTAACCTGAAGCTCTAACGTTAGATTAATATTGGAACTGATACTCATTCGTTAATCACCATCCCCGTTCAATTTAATAACGCTCAGTAAAAAAATAAACAGAGCCCAACAAACAACCGCTGAGTTGAATGCTGGGCTCCGTATAGGATAAAGTTATCAGTCATTTTAAGAAGAAAGGAATACTAATTATAATCTGTGTCTAATATTAGGAAGAATGGAATTTTAAATGGTTATTTTAAAACTCAAAATAATCTAGTCATCGATAACTATCCATCACCATTATAAAAGCCATTCTACCAGTTCGTCAAGAATAATATTCGGTTAACCTAAAACGATTGATGGTTATAATTTAATAATTAACAATCAGTCTTGAACTTTGTTTTTCAAAACGAAAAAATTGTTTGTACAAACATTCAATCGCCCGCTGGTAATCTTTATTAGCAATTCCAAACACCACTTTAATGTCTGAATTGGTTTGAATCACTTGTTGGACCTTAATTTGATTATCCTCTAGTAAGTCAATCATCTTTCCAACTAACTTTGGCCGACCATAGAATGCTTCAGAAACGACTGCAATCTTAGCCATTCCCGTTTTCACTGAGACGTTATCTGGTTTCACAACCGCATTAATTCTAGCCACCAGGTGATCAAGCATCTCACTATCCACGTTTCCAGATAGGACGAACGTAATGGAATCACCAGAAAGAGAGTAAGTTGACTTTAGGTGATTTGCATTCACCAACTTGATTAAGTCAATAATTGCGTTTACATCATTGGATAACTGGTACTTCTTTACTGATAGAATCGCCTGATTTTGCTTTCCGGCAACCCCTGCAATGTCTGAATCATAATCAAAGTCCTGCTTACTTGTAACAACAAACGTCCCCCCTAAATCGGGTTGATTCGTATTCATAATTCTAATTGGGATCTGCTTAATTCGAACTGGTTGAATTGCCTCTTCATTAAAAACTTTAACCCCCAAGTATGATAATTCTTGTAACTCATCATAGGATAGAACATCCACCTTAGCTGGATTCTTAACGATTCGTGGATCCACCGCTAAAATCCCGTTCGTATCAGTCCAATTTTCGTAACATTGCGCGTTTACTAGGTTAGCCACTACTGCTCCTGAGGTGTCACCACCACCACGGGGAAGGAGGGCAATTTCACCGTCTGGGTCAACTCCATAGAATCCGGGAATTACACAGTGTTCGATGTTCTTGCCTAGCATTAATAGGCGCTGCTTAGATTGAGCGTAGTCCACCTTACCATTATTTAGGACTAAGAAGTCAGCAGAATCGACCATTGGCCA
Source organism: Lactobacillus sp. Sy-1 (assembly GCF_019303535.1). Lineage (GTDB taxonomy): Bacteria > Bacillota > Bacilli > Lactobacillales > Lactobacillaceae > Nicoliella. The sequence continues at coordinate 3,662 of NZ_JACCIU010000002.1, forward strand.
ACCTAAATAAGCTGACAGGAGCTTAGCAGTTAGGTATTCTCCACGAGAAACCAGTTCAGCATACGTTAATTGGTTAATTTGGTTCGCAATGGCATCAAATTCTTCACGAACTGGTAGCTTTAGATTTAACTCCTCTACCATTGAATAAATGCGGTCCCAAACAGCATCAAGGGCACCCAGGTAATCCTTATTAGCATGAACTAGGTTGTAAATTTCAATTAACTGATCGGTTAGCTTAACGGGATTGTTAGTTCCCTTTCCGGCTGCACTAACCACTGCAATTTTACGTTGGGGATTTTGACTTAAAATCCCTTTGACCTTTTTTAGCTGACTAGCATCAGCCATTGAACTTCCACCAAATTTAGTAACAATCATTACTCAGCACCCCCTGAAACCCGCGCCATAAATGCAGTATCATCTGAAGCCAATACCCGTTTCATTATTGAGTGCATCGATGCAGCGTCAATATCCGAAACCGTTTTGTACTTACCATCAGTTGTAACGTTCCAGTTACTAGTTAATGAATCAAATTGATCAGAAGTGGTTCTAACAATATAGTCCCCTTTATCAAATTGATTATCAATTGTAAATTGTTTTTCTAGCGTCCGAATTAGGTGCTTTACCTGGCCATTAATGTCCAAAATATCTTGAACCACTGCATGACCAGTTGGCATCATTCCAGCACCCTGTCCAATAAAGCCGAGATCCCCGATAGATTCTCCATGAAAACTAGCATAATTAAAGTTATCATTAATACTAGCTTCAATTACGCCTTGTTGATATAGAACTGGTTCGATCACGTAACTGAAGTGGTCTCCGGATAATTCGCTCCGTCCGATTAACTTAGCAACTAGCCCTAGGTCTTTAAAGTGGGCAATATCTTGAGCTTCAATTGTCCGAATGCCAAACTTAGGGAGGTTTTCACCGGGGTGAACCAACGTATCGTATGCTACATCAACACTGATACAAAGTTTATTTTCAATATCATAGCCATCAATATCGGCACTTGGATCAGCTTCAGCATACCCTAGGTCTTGAGCTTCCTTCAGTACTGATTCAAAAGATGCCCCCGTCTTTGTCATTTGATCTAAAATGAAGTTGCTAGTTCCATTGAAGATTCCATGAACAGAATCAACGGCGTCAATTCTAAGTCCCCGTTCGAGATTAACAATCCAAGGAATGCCGCCACCCACACTAGCTTCAAACCGGAATTGAACGTTATTTTCCTTAGCAACCTGCTTGAATTCTTCCATATACCTAGCTACAACCGCTTTATTAGCGGTAACGACATTTTTATGGTTTTGCAAGGCCTGCTTAATCATCGTATGCGCAGGTTCAATTCCCCCTAAAACTTCCACGACCGTTTCTACACTATCATCATTTAAGATGGCATCGTAATCAGAAGTTAACTTATCACTATCATCCTGAGCAACCTTTTCAGGACGAACAAAGATATGGGAAATATGGAGATCTGCTGTCATTGACATCGGATTGGCACCTTCAATTATCTTAACAATTCCTGTTCCTACGGTTCCCAATCCTAAAATCGCAATATTCATAAAACACAGCCTCCTAAATTTATGTAATTTGTATATTTTTAATAAACACTTGTTTTTTATTTAAAAACATACTATCATGGTTATAAATCAAATGCAAGTTTATGGAGGAATAAATTATGAATAAATACTACATAAGTACCCGGGATGCTAATATTAAAATTAACGCTAAGCAGGCGATTATTAAGGGCTTCTCAGACGACAAAGGATTATTCGTTCTACCCCATCTTTCAGAAAATAAGGTTGATTTACCGACCTTAATTAAGAAGGATTACCAGGGAATGGCGGCCGAGGTTTTAAGAATTCTCCTTCCCGACTTCTCTAATGAAGAAATTGATCAATGTCTTCATAATGCATACGACCATTCATTCAGCGATGATAGAATTACCCCCATTAAAGATGTCGATAATTTCCACGTTTTAGAGCTATTTCATGGTCCCACTAGTGCATTTAAGGACGTTGGCCTCCAACTACTTCCAGAACTAATGCGGACTGCATTAACTCCTGAACAACGCGTAATGATTTTAGCCGCTACTAGTGGTGATACTGGTACCGCTGCACTTGCTGGTTTTAAAGATACCGACCAAATGGGAATCAGCGTATTCTTCCCTGACGGCGGAGTTAGCCCCATTCAAAAACAACAGATGTTAACCACTAAGGGCGCTAACACCAATGTGGCCGCAATTGATGGTAATTTTGATGATGCCCAGACTAACGTTAAGCAGATTTTTAACGATGCGGACTTAAAGGCTAAGTTAGGCTCTAACATCAGCCTATCCAGTGCTAATTCAATCAACATCGGCCGCTTGATTCCACAAATTGTCTACTACTTTAATGCGTATAAACAACTAGTAGCAAATCAACAAGTCGAATTGGGGCAACCCGTTAGCTTCACGGTCCCAACCGGAAATTTTGGGGATGTTTTAGCTGGTTACTACGCTAAAATGCTGGGATTACCGGTTGAAAAGCTCGTGGTGGCATGCAATTCCAACAAGGTGCTAGCTGATTTCTTTGAAAATGGTGTTTATGATCGAAACCGGCCATTCTTTAAGACCGTAGCTCCAAGCATGGACATCCAAATTTCCAGTAATTTTGAACGGCTCTTGTTCTACAAGAGCGGGGAAGATTCATCAGCAATTAAGGCCCTAATGGATCAACTAGAAACTAGCGGTAAGTACCAGGTCAGTCCCGAATTACTAGCTTCAATTCAAGCTGATTTTGAATGTGGCTACAGTGATGACGCTCAAATCGAAGCATCAATAAAGGAAGTCTTTGAAAGAGACCACTACTTGATGGATCCCCACACCGCCTCCGGTTATTCAGTTATGCGGGCCGCCCAAGCTAAGCATCCGGAAACCCCAATGGTGCTTTTAAGTACTGCAAGTCCATATAAATTTGTGGATGCAGTTGCAGACGCTGTTATGGGACACCACGAAGCAAATGCAATTGATACTACCAAGGCGCTATTTGATTTTACTAGGGTCGCCGTTCCAGAAAACTTAGCCAAAGTATGGTCATTACCAGAAGATCAGGCTCCAGTGATCGAACCCGATCAGATGGCGGAATTCGTTTATGAACGTTCAATGGAGGTGTTTAAGAATCATGATTAAGGTAACCGTTCCAGCCACTAGTGCTAACTTATCAGTCGGGTTTGATTGTATTGGAATTGCCGTTACAATGCATTCCACGTTCACGTTTAGCAAAAATCCAGATCAGCAGTTATCAATTAGTGGCTGCCCAGTGGACTTTCAAAACGCGGATAACCTAGTATACAAGGGTTTTAAGGCCGTTTGTGATTTTTTAGCCGTTCCCGTTCCAGCCGTAAAAATTAATATTCAAAGTGACGTTCCCGTATCTAGAGGGTTGGGTAGCTCGGCCGTCTGCATTGTCGGCGGGCTTGCCGGCGCTAACCAGTGGTTTGATAACCAGTTAAGCAATGAGCAGTTACTAGCAATTGCGACTAAGATGGAGGGGCATCCAGATAACGTCGCCCCAGCAATTTATGGTGGCCTATGCATGGCGTTCGTAGATTCTAATTCGCAGGTGCAAGTAGTTAAATATCCAGTCAATGATGAGTATCAATTTACTGCAATCATTCCCAATTTCAAAATCAGCACTGCCGATGCCCGACGGGTCCTCCCCGCTGAAATGAGCTATGCTGATGTTACCCACCAGGTTAGCCATAGTATGTTAATGACCCACGCAATCAGCACTGGTAACATTAGCCAGCTGGGTGAAGCGATGGACGATCGAATGCACGAACCCTTCCGGCAAAAATTAATTAATCATTTTGACCGGGTAAAGGCAATTTGTAATCAACTAGCCGCGGTCCTATACGTTAGCGGAAGTGGATCTACCATGATGGCAATTACTAACGCTCCTGATAAGCAACAGCAGCTTCGTTTGACATTGGAAGATGAATTCCCAGAATGGACTGTAAAGGCCGTTAAAGTTGATAATGATGGGTTTAAAAGCGAGGTGCTTTAAAATCGATAAATACTATATTGTTGACCAGTCGCTGCTTCCGGAAACGTTTAGTAAGGTCATCCAAGCCCGGCACATGCTTGATACTGGGCAATTCAAAAAAATTAGCGATGCGGTTAAGGCCGTTGGAATTAGCCGCGGTAGCTATTATAAGTATAAAGACCTAGTATATGAGGCTAATAATGCCTCGTGGGATCGTAAGGCACTGATTTCATTCATGTTGGATAATAAAAATGGCTTACTATCCCGAGTTCTTGCAACCATTTCAGATAGCAATGCCAACATTTTAACAATTAACCAAAACATTCCGATTCATAACGTCGCCAGTGTTGTTATTTCGTTGGATTTAACCCATATGGAGCACACGATTGATGAACTACTAGTCAGTATTAGGAACATTGATGGAACCAGTAACGTGAACCTTATCTCAATTGAATAATAACTAAAAATAGGGAATTGACCAAAAATGTCAATTCCCTATTTAATTAGATAATTATTGTTAAAAATCATGATGGATAAGTAAACAATTGCTAAGACGGAAAATAAATAGAACAATTCTTCAGCTGGACCACCAGTCTGGTAAAAGTACCATTTGCTACGGCGGCTCCCCGTTCGGCGGTATTTTTTGGAATCGTCATTCACTGTGATTGGATAAAACCACCGCACCCCCTGCTTAGAAAAACTATCTTCAATTAAGTGCAGGAGGTATCCAGCAAACACTGCCCAATAAAAGACCCGCTGAAAGTTAATGTTAGCAAAATTGGCTTCCATTAGCTTAAAAACAGGCAGGGATTTGGCCGCAGCCCCCATTAGTAGCACCGACCAAATACTGTGGGTCCAGGTCCGGTGCTTTTGGATTGCAAAAATGAATCCGAACACCCCAAAGAATCTATTAATTCTAGTGTTTTTTACATCTATATCTGGCATTTGAGCGCCAATCCAGACCCCCAAGACACTAATCATTTCAACAGCAATGGGTTGATTCGTAACAAATAATCCTCCCAAAACCAATGCCTCTGAAGCGGCGATATGCGTTCTACGAAGTGCCATCGCTTTTTCATCTCTTCCTAGTCTTCAGAATAGAGGGCCTCCACTATTTCCGGCTCCATCTTTTCTGGTTTTGTAATTGGTGCATATCGCTTAATTAATTGACCATCACGACCAATTAAAAATTTAGTGTAGTTCCACTTGATCCGTCCATGTCCGGATTCTTCCTTTAGGTATGCAAACAGTGGATTTGTGTCATCCCCATTTACCTTTACGGGTTTTGTCATTGGGAATGTCACTCCATAGTGCATTTGACAGTACTCACTAATTTCCTTATCACCTGATAGTTCTTGTTTGAACTGGTTAGATGGTAATCCCAAAATTTCTAGTCCATCTTGGTGGTATTTCTTATATAGCGACTCCAAATCTTCTAATTGACCAGCCAATCCACATTTACTTGCGGTATTAACCACTATGACTACTTTATCCTTATATTCGCTGAGTGGGAGTGATTGGCCACTCATTTCAGTTTCGGTAAAATCATAAATTGAACTCATCAAATAACACCCCTCCATATTTATTTATGAATATAATTATCACACATTAATATTCTTTATGCTATTCAATTGTCTCAAACTTTAAACAAAAATAAAAAGCCCTCTGAAAAGAGGACTTTCTAATTGACTATCTTAATTACTGATTATCAGCTTGTGCTTGAGCAGCTTGACCTAAGATGTTCAAGTAGTTAAATGGACGGTCAAAGTTTGGTTGGAATAACATATCAACCATTGCTAAATCATCAATTGTATTGTTGTTTTGAATACATACTGAAAGGGTATTAGCAGATTGTGAGATATCATACTTACTCATCAAAGCACCACCAAGAATCCGACGCGTATCTGGATCATAAACTAATGACATCAATACTGGCGTAGTAGTAGGCATGAATTCTGGACGATAGTTATCTTCAATCACAACTTCGCGAGCTTTAACCCCTTGTTGTTCAGCGTTAGCCATTGTTAAACCGGTAGAAACGATTGCGTTTCCGTATAGTTCAAGTCCTGATGAGGATTGAGTCCCCATGTACTTAACAGTCGGCTCTACAAGGTTCTTACCAACTAAGATTCCTTGACGAACAGCATTTGTAGCCAATGGAATGTAAGCATCCTTACCAGTTGGGTTATAGTGAACAGCTACACTATCTCCCGCCCCGAAAATGTCAGGGTTTGAAGTTTGCATGTAGTCGTTAGTCTTAATGGCACCGTTTGGTAACATGTCAACCTTACCCTTTAATAGTTCTGTGTTTGGTCTGAAACCAACACAAAGGATGGCCATATCAGTCTTGATTTCGCCCTTGTCAGTAGTGATGGTTAATTCATCATCCCCAGCAAACTTAGAAACCCGTTGGTCTAATAGTAAGTTGACCCCGTGTTCCTTGTAACTAGCTTCAATTTTGTCAGTGAACTTTTTATCAAAGTATTTGGACATTACTCGATCGTTAGTATCAACTAGAGTTACATCGTGACCATGGTTAGAGTAAGCTTCTGCTAACTCAGCTCCGATGTACCCACCACCGACGATGGTAATGCGCTTGTTGTCCTTAGCTTTTTCAAATAGGACTTGGGCATCATGCCAGTTCTTACAAAGGTAAACGTTCTTGTTATCAACCCCATCAATTGGTGGTAAAACAGGACGTGAACCAGTCGTCATAACTAACTTGTCATAACTTTCAGTAGTAACGGCTTTGTTTTCTAAATCTTCAACTTCTACGGTCTTGGCGTCAACATCTACAGACTTAACGTCGTGTAACATTTCAACGTCTGCACCAAGATCCTTTAATTCCTTAGGATTTGAGTAGAATAGTCCTTGTGGATCAGCAACCTTTCCATCTAAGAAAAGCGCAATCCCACAAGAAAGGAATGAAATATTGTCATTTCTTTCGTACACCGTTACCTGTGCGTCTGGATGTTCCTTTAAAATTTGTTTAACAGCAAACGTCCCTGCATGCGTACAACCTATAACAATAACCTTCATAATTAAATCTCCTTTAACCTGAACAACTCAGGTAATAATGTCTATTAATATAATTTATGGCTTTATCATAATCCATTGTGAAGACAATAACAAGTAGGTTGTTCACGAATTAATATTAATTTATGAATTAATAATTCATGCAAAACAAATAAAGCATTCCCGCCATCAAAATCACGGAAATGCTTTATTTCAAATTAGAATTATTTTAAATCTTCGATTGCTTGTTGTGCTGCAACATTAATGATGTTCCAAGGACGATCAAAACCAGGTTGGAAGAAGAAATCAGCATATGCTAAATCTTCAACGGTCATCTTAGCTTGAATTGCCAATGAAATTGCATTAATGTTTTGAGTTGAATCTTGGGTAGACATTACTTGAGCTCCTAATACTACGTGGCTGCTTGGATCGTATGTTAACTTAAAGATCACTTCAGCATTACCAGCGGCATCTGGAACGAATGGTGGTCTAAAAGTATCCCTAACAACTGTGGATTGGGTTTTAACTCCAAAACGAGCTTCAGTCCCTTCCTTAATCCCAGTTGAAGCAAACTTGTAGTCAAATACTGAAAGCGCACTGGAACCAGAAACTGGTACCATTGAGTGCTGCTTGCCGAGGGCGTTTAGGGCTGCGTTGCGACCTTGGCGTCTAGCAGTAGTAGCAAGTGCGATTCTAGCTTGAGTCCCAGTAGGTGCAAATGGAACTAGCGTAGCATCACCAACTGCATAGATATCAGGGTTGCTAGTTTGGTTATGTTCGTCCACCTTGATCAAACCATGGTCATCTAATTCAACGACCCCGTTTAACCATTCAGTGTTTGCGTGAATTCCAGCAGCTTCAACTACTAAGTCAGCTGGAATTTCAACTCCCTTTTCAGTAACGGCAGCGGTAACCTTACCATTTTCACCCTTATATTCGGAAACCCCTTGGCTTCCATAAAAGTCAACGTTATGATCCTTCATAACGTTAGTTAATGTATCTGTGAATTCCTTATCCAAGTAAACCCCTAATAGCCGTTCGTTATGTTCAACGATTGAAACCTTCATTCCAGCTTTAGCAAATACTTCAGCGGCTTCAATTCCAATGTAACCAGAACCGATTACAACTACGTTCTTAACTGATGGGTCAACCGTTTTTTCCTTTAATTTAATTGCCCAATCACGGCCACGCATTTTGTATACGTTTTCTAAGTCTTCACCATTAACGTGCAGGTTAGCAGGAACGGCACCAGGACTCATGATTAACTTATCGTAACTTTCATCCCGTTCTGAACCGTCATTATGATTAACAACGTGAACCGTGTGCTTATCTGGATCGATTGCTGCAACTTCTTGTTTAACAAAAACATCGACCCCTTCTTTACGAACTTCATCGGGTTTCGCATAGCTAACATCATTAACGTGCTTTACTACCCCTTCAAGGTATAATTGCATCCCACATGATAAGAATGAGATAAAGTCACCCTTTTCATACCATTGGATTTCGGCATCTGGGGCGTCCAATAATACCTGACGAACTGCTTCATATCCACCGTGTGATGATCCTACAACAACAACTTTCATAATTCATAACCCGCCTTTCGAAAACTAAAGTAATAATCGTTTTTAAATTATAATAATTATTAATTAATCCAATTATATCAAAATCATTTTGAATTACAAGTATTAGCATCCATTAATAATTGTAATTTGAACATAGATTGTATTAATCATTGTAATTTACAAATATTATAACAATAAAACAATTAGTCGTAAACGATATATTGATATTTATATTGTACACCAATAAATATTAATAATTTAAAATTCACAATAACTAGTCATTATTATATAATGGAAATAATAATAGTTAAGGACGTGATTATTTTGCCACTTATGAGAATTGATGTTATTAAGGGTCATGATGAAAAATACCTAAAGGAATTACTAGAAGTATCATATCAAGTAATGTTAAATACCTTTGGCGTTCCTAATGGTGACCGCTATCAAGTCTTAACCCAACATGAACCATTTGAAATGAATATTTTAGATTCCGGACTGGGCATTGAAAGAAGCCAAGACGTTGTGGTCTTCCACATTACTACCCGTTCCAGAAACGTTACCCAAAAACGGGCCTTTTATGATCAGTTAGCCAAGGAATTAAACGCTAAACTGGGATTAGATTCCAAGGACTTATTAGTAAGCTTACAAACAAATGGTGATGCCGACTGGAGTTTTGGATACGGTAAAGCGCAATTTGTTGATGGTCCACTTCATTAATTGGTTAACCCATCAATTAATCAAAATAAAAAGAGCAATTAATTGCTCTTTTTTTAAAATCGACATATTCGACGATCATTCAATGGTTGTAAGTCACGATTATTCGGACTAAATAATTGCTGATAACGGACTAGCTGTTCTTTACCAATTGTAATTGGAGCGTTATTAATGATTAACCACTCGACTCCCTCTGTTAATGGGGGAGTGGTTAACGATCCCAAATAGTGAAAACCGTGTTTATTATCAAAATTAATCCAGTCAGTAACGTCAATTTGAACCTTTTTATCTTGATTTGGGTCAAATGTATCAATAATTTGCTCTAATTGGTCGTTATCGGCACCAACTTTAACCATTAATGCCGTAACCAGGGTCTGACCAATCTGATTTTGATGTACTAAATGAATTTCAAACGGAACCTGTTGCCCGTCAATTACATGCTCAGCTGGTGCGTGAAAGTGCACTTGCTGAAAACTAAACTCCCGATTAAAAATCGTAGCATGACCGTTTCCAGTTAGTCTAATTGTCGTCTGATCATTAATGGATGTAGTCAATAAATACTGAGAATTCACAGTATAATTGAATCCCGAATCTGTGAAAAGTTCATTTTGAGTGTTAATTAAAACTGGTGATTGCCGACTTCCAAAATCATTTGACCATTCTGATTGATTATCATATTTTAACAATTTAAAGCCCCCTAATCATTTCATTAGTAGCGTATTACCATCTCAAAATAGATTTTAATCTGAAGATACTATTATTTAGTGTAAGACCTATGTTAGTATCAATAATATATTTTAACATATATTGCGTTTATAAATTCAAGAGGGTGAGTAAATGAATAAGCAGGATATTCGAATTCAAAAGACCTATAAGGCCTTGATAGATGCTTTTTTAGATCTACAAAAAAAACAGTCATTTAATGATATATCAATTAACGATCTATGTAAGCGGTCTAACATTGGCCGAGCTACCTTTTACCGGCATTTTAAAAACAAAGAAGACTTTATTAAATTTGCTTCAGAACAATGGGTTGATAAATACTTAAAAACTGCATTTGAAAATCTAGATTACTTTATTCCTAAAAGACTAGAATTACTTAATAAAATCGTTAGACCCATGTTTACATTCATTAATGATAATCGACAATCATTACAATCTGAATCGGGATTTAACCTCTCAAACGTTTTCTTCGATACTTTCCAAAGCCACATCCAAAAAATAATTGATAGTTACTGTGAAATGCATGGTGTAATTTTCAATGGTAATTCAGAACTACTTTCCGCTGAAATTGCCGGTGGCGTTGTTTATGCTGGTAACTGGTATAAGGATAACATCGACGCCGATTTAGATGATACCGTAAAATCAGTTGTTGTCCCGTTAGACCGCGTCTTGGATATATATTTCCCGAATAAAATCTAATCACTAATGATTAATACTTAGGAGTTAATTTTTATGAATATTACTAAATCCGCCATTATCATTGGAATTATCTTATCCGGGCTTGGATTTTCCACTAGCCAAGCCCACGCAAGCGATAACTTCAATCAATCACTAGTTGAATATAATAACACTAGCTCATACGTTACCGATCTATCCAGTAATACATGGGCATTAAGTCAATCTGTTCAAGGTTATCCTTTGGGTGCAGGTAAGCTCCCTGACTACCGTAATGGAGTGACCCTTCCCCAGTTCATGACTGGTAGCATCGTCAAACGATACTTAAATGGTTATCTAGTATTATTCGCTAATCAAAACCAACCGCTCTATGTTCAAGATTTTAAACGTTTTACCTATTCATTTCACTCCTCTAACGTTAATAAAAGTAAATACCAACAGTTATTAAAAATTGAGAAAAAATGGAAAAAAACGCTTAGTAAACAACAGGTAAAGGCAATTGGTAACTATACTAATAATGGGTATACTAGCATTAACCAACATTTGCGCTACCCTGAAAAGGCAGTCAGCAACAGTGTTAAAAAACAAACCGAATTAGTGAATTCAGCAATCATGAAATTTAAAACCCCATTCAAAATGACTATCTACCGGGGAATTAACGAAGCTGGGTTAAAGGCCAGCATCAATAACCGGCCACTTAAGGTGGGACGGATCTATCAAGATGCTGCGTTTTCATCATCTAGTATCTCACACAAAATTGCGACTGGTTTTCAGAGCTCCATCCTATTAAAAATAAACGTTCCAGCTGGTTATCACGGTGCCTACATCGCACCAATTTCAATCAATAGCCCTGAAAAGGAGTTCTTATTGCAACCAAATGCGCAGCTAGTGATTTCTAAGATTCAAAAGGTTACAACCTATTTCTCAATGCACGGAAAGGTTGGTACAGCTAGCCATGCTAAGAAAATTAAGGCTAAGCCTACTAAAATTAAATACAAGTTAATTACCATGGACCTAGTGGAATAAAAAAAGCTGATGATTAATCGTCAGCTTTTTAATTTGGTTAACTATTTAGTTGTAATATCAGAACCAAAGTACTTAATCGAAAGCTTCTTAAGGGTGCCATCAGCCCGTAGTTCTTCGATGGCCTTGTTTACCTTCTTGGTTAATTGCTTTGAATTCTTGTTAAACATGATGGAAGTCTTAGCAGGTTTTTGCTTACTTGATGGAACGTCAATTTCCTTCAAGCCCTTCGTAGAGTTATGCTTAGCATAGTATTTCCATGCGGGAACGGAATTAATCGTTCCATCAGCACGACCTTGTTGAATTAATTGGTATCCAGTAGCACTTTCAGGAGTGGATGATACCTTAGCACCAAACTTCTTAGCAACTACGGCATTATCAGTTCCAGCACCATCAACAATGTTCTTGTTCTTAATGTCATCAATACTCTTGATGCTAGAATTACTCTTAGTGATCAAAGTGTAGTATGAATAAGTGTATGGGGTTGAGAATGAGTAGAGCTTTTCTCTTTCAGGGGTAACCGTCATGTTATTAATTACGGCATCGTACTTGTTACTACCTAAACCAGCAATTAAACTATCCCACTTGGTCTGAACAAAGTTCACCTTTAGGTCCAACTTCTTAGCAACATCCTTAGCTAAATCAACTTCAAATCCCTGTAGCTTGCCATCTTGACGGTAGGAATAAGGAGCATAAGTTCCTTCTAGTCCAACCGTAAAAGTTCCCTTTTTAGTCAATTCTGATTGGTATGAATCACTACTCTTGCTTGAGTTGTTAGAATTACCACAAGCGGCTAATAGTGCTCCGGTTCCGATTAATACGGTAAAAATGGATAAACGCTTAATTAACTTATTAAATTTCATTACTATTCAAACTCCCTAATTATTTTTTAGTGACATTGCTGACAAGAAATCTTTAATCCGTTGATTATTAGAATTAAAGAAATCAACTGTTTGACCCTCAAACCCAACGTGCCCATTTTCAATAAATACAATTTGATCAGCAACCCGTTGGGCAAACGTTAAATTATGGGTAACAATAATCAATGACTGCTGCTCCTTTGCAAGTTCTAATAAGACCTTCAAAACCTCTAACTCGATTTCTGGATCGAGGGCACTAGTTGGTTCATCCAGTAAAATGTACTCTGGATGCATTGCGAGCGAACGAGCAATCGCCACTCTTTGTGCCTGCCCGCCGGATAGCTGTGCTGGGTAGGCATTAGCTTTATCAACCATCCCCACCTTTGCTAAGAGCTGTTCCGCCTCTTGCTTAGCCGCTGCTTTGTCCTTACCCAAGACTTGAACTGGTCCTTCCATTACGTTCTTAATGACCGTTAGGTGCGGAAAGAGGTTAAAATTTTGGAACACCATACTAGTGTGTCTTCTAACGTTTAAAATCGTTTTAGAGCTAATTGTTTTAGTAAAATCAATCTTCAAATCGTTAAAATCATACTCACCGGCTTCTGGAATTTCTAGTAAGTTCAATGATCTTAATAGGGTTGATTTTCCCGAACCAGAAGGCCCTACGATTACAGTTGTCTTATCCTTTGGAAATTGAATTGATACATCGTCTAACGCCTTTTGTTGATCGAACGTTTTAGATACATCGGTTAGTTTTAACATTCTTAACGCACCTCCTATTCTTTAATGGAATACTTAGAAACCCGTTTTTCAAGGTAACCCTGTAATATGGTAAGGACGCTACAGATGACCGCATAAATTAACGCCGCCAAAATGTACATTACCAATGGTTGATAATTCTGGGCCGCAATCTGCTGACTCACTTCAAAAACTTCAACAATGGTAATTGATGCAGCAAGGGACGTATCCTTCACCAAACCAATAAATTCATTTGATAGTGGAGGAAGTGAAACCCGACTGGCCTGCGGTAAAATAATTCTCCATAAGACCTTTCGCTTGGTCATCCCTAACGAATAGGCAGCCTCCCACTGTCCAGATGGAATCGATTGAATTGCTCCTCTAATCGTCTCAGAAGCATATGCACCAGTGTTTAATGAGAACGTCAAAATTCCCGCAACAACCGGTGTTAATTTAATTCCCTCTGGTAAAACACCAGCAATTCTTAAGTAGGGCAACCCAAAGAATACAATAAATAACTGAACTAGTAGCGGTGTACTTCTGAATAGCCAGACGTAAAATCTAAAAATGCCCTTAATAATTAAGAACCAACCGCCCTGCTTGGAAAGCCGGACCAATGCAGTTAGCAGCCCTAACGCTAGTCCGATGATAAATGAAACAATTGCAATTGGAATCGTGTAGATTAATGCTGCTTGAATTAGTTCAGGCAACGAACTCTTAACAATTTCCCAGGTACTCATAACATTCCTCCCTTCTGACTTCAATTAACCCAAAAAGGGCATCAAATTAATGTAAATTACACTAATTTGATGCCCTTTTAATCTATCACTCTTAATTTAGTTTGTGTACAATCAATTATAACAAACAGGATGCCCATTAAGGATGATAGTTTCGAGAAAAGCTCATAACTAGTGCATTAGACAAGGTACAACAATTGATTAATGTACAACACATCATTTTCATACTAGTCATAAAGCAAATCCTCCATTCGTTAATTGTTAAATTAAGACTAACAATTAATTAGTAATATGTCAATAATATTAACTAGAAACTAGTATTTGAATCCTCTGTAACAATTTTTAACATAATTTGTAATATAAAGTTATCACAAAATCGCTTACAAATCTTTAAATTTGTTTTATAATATATTAAAGAAAGTATTAAGACTTTCAATATTAACTAGAAATCGAAAGAAGGCTATTAACATGTCAAACCGTAGTTACCTAGTGGGTCTATATATTGGACTAGCAGCACTTGCTGTTGGTTGCCTATTTTTATTTGGCTCCTTTTTTGCCCATGCTAATAACAATCAACCTAAATTATCGCATCGTGAAATGAATGCATTTATCGCTGATTATAATTTTGCAACTAAACATCAAGCAGGATTTAAAATTAATGAATCCGTTCCACAACAATACTTTAACGTCCCGAATTCCAAAAACAATGATAACCATCATCAAGAAAATCACAGTCATCGTACCCCTGATGAATCTCAGTAAACTAGTTAATTAGCTAGTGCTGATTGATACGCAGCCAGGGTCGTTTTATCAAAACACACGATTGTTACGTCAACATCAGCGTTGATGCTTCTTAACGTTGTAATCGCAACCTTTGCTGCGGCTGACACCGGATAGCCATAGGCACCCGTGCTAATTGACGGAAATGCCACGGTATGACAATGGTTCTTTACTGCCACCTTAAGTGAGTTACGGTAGCAATTTTGCAGTTGATCGGCGTCAGCGGCTTCCCCGTGCCAAACGGGACCGACAGTATGAATAATGTATTTTGCAGGCAGCCAATAGCCGGGAGTGATTTTTGCTTCCCCAGTTTGACAGCCATTTAAGTGTACACACGCATTGTTAAGTTCTGGACCCGCAGCGTGGTGAATCGCTCCGTCAACACCGCCGCCACCCATTAAACTATGGTTAGCTGCATTAACAATTGCATCACCATTAAACTTAGTAATATCCCCTAACGTTAAACTAATTTGGACCATTAATGATCACCCCCGTTTAAAAATAACTAGATTAATTTTTCGCGATTAGCAACCAAAAATTCAATGAAATACTGACTAGCAATTGGCAACGTTTCCTTGTCACGATAAACAACCGCTACGGGACGTTTAACAGCTGGTGATACTGGTTTACTAACCACGTTAAAATTAGTCCTTTTGAACACAAGTTCAGATAAAATACTGATTCCTAACCCGGCTTCTACCATTGCCATAATTGTATAATCATCCTGGATTCGGTAGCGTACATTCGGCTTAACATTCGCTTTGTTAAATGCTTCGAGTGGTTCGCTATACCCCCCTCCTTCAACTAAAATGAATGGGTCATCGCATAGCTTCTCAATTGGTACTTCGTCTAGTTTAGCGAGGGGATGATCAACTGGAAGAAACGCATTCATTTGGGTCGTGTGAATAATTTGCTTGTTGAAACCATCCCCATAGTCAGCGGTCATCAACCCAAAATCGATTACACCGTTTTTAAGCCAATTCAAAATCATTCCATAGTCACCCTGTTGGAGCACAAACTCAATGTCTGGATACTCACGTCTAAATTCCTTAAATAACTCTGGCAACCAATAACAACTAACACTGGTAATTGCACCAATTCTAACGGTCCCAGTTTTCAGTCCTCGAATTGAACTTGCGGTTTCCTTAAGGGCCTGGTATTGGCGAATCGTTTGAACGATGTATGGGTATAATTCTCTTCCTTCAGGAGTCAGTTGAACTCCATGCCGAGACCGCTTCAAAATTTGGATATTAAATTCTTTTTCTAAACTAGCAACCATCTGACTTACTGATGATTGGGTATACCCTAATAATTCCGCTGCTTTAGTAAAACTATTGGTTTTTAAAATTGCCTCAATTACTAATAGTCTGTTCATTTTATATCACCATTTCTAATATAAGTATTTTAATTATTAATTTTACTTATCTCACCTTTCAATATATAGTTGTTAAGGACACTAATTAAAAGGGGAAGATATTTATTATGCAAATATTCAAAAAGGAATCAGTTAGTAACTACTTAAAGGCTGATTCACGATTATCTAAGACGCTAACCGCACGTGATCTGGTATCACTTGGGATTGGAGCCGTGATTGGAACCGGGATTTTTATTTTACCTGGCCATGAAGCAGCTTCCCATGCTGGACCAGCAGTTGCCATTGCCTTTTTAATGGCCGCAATCGTTTCCGGTTTGGTCGGCATGGCGTATGCTGAATTCTCTTCAGCAATGCCAATCGCAGGTTCTGCGTATTCATTTGGATCCGTCGTTTATGGCGAAATCGTGGGTTGGATTTTAGGATGGTCATTAATTCTAGAGTACTTCTTAGCAGTCTCAGCTGAAGCAACTGGATTTGCTGCTTACTTTAATAATAACATATTGTCAGCAGTCGGGATTAACATCCCGAAGGCCCTTCAAGCTGGACCAATGGAGGGAGGCGTAATTAACATTACCGCCGTAATCGTGATTTTAGTGATTTCCGCCATCCTAATGAAGGGAACCGCACTTTCCACCAAGGTGGAAAACTTCGCGGTGATCATTAAAGTGGTCATCATCATTTTATTCATCGTTATCGGGGTCTTTTATGTTAAGTCTAGCAACTACGTCCCATTCTATCCAAAGGAATTCCATTCTAGCCTCTTTGGATTAGGTGGTATTTCAACCGCCGCTGCAACCGTCTTCTTTGCTTTTATTGGATTTGATGCCCTCGCAGCGAACTCTGCTGAAACCATCGATCCCGGAAAGAACGTAATTAAGGGAATTATGGGAACTGTTATCATTGCAGTAATCCTTTACGTATCATTCTCACTAGTGTTAACAGGAATCGTTAACTATAAGCAGCTAAACATTGATGACCCGGCAGCATTCGCACTGGAAGTGGTTCACCTTACCGCTTGGAATAAGTTAATTACCATTGGAGCACTCTTTGGAATTTTCACCGCGATGATTACCATGTTTATCGGTGGTTCCAGATTAGTGTATGCTCTCGGGCGGGACGGGTTACTGCCAAAGATGATGGGAAAGGTTTCAGAAAAACATTCGGTTCCTTCTAACGCCATCATTATTGCAACCATTGTGCAAGCAATTTTCGCTGGGTTAGTTCCACTTGCACAGTTGGCATCATTAATCAATGCCGGTACCTTGATTGCCTTTACCTTTATCTCATTTGGAGTCATTAAGCTTCGGAAACGAACGGACATCCAAAACGATGGATTCAAGATGCCATGGTACCCAGTTCTACCAATCATTGCTGGACTGTTCAGTATTTTCTTCATCCTGGTCCTTCCTGATATCACTAAGATTTCAGTTAGTATCTGGTTGGTCCTTGGGTTTATCTTCTACTTTGTGTATGGGGTTAGACATTCCAAGCTCCAAAATAGTAAGTAATTTTACATCTGAATAAATCAAAAGGGCAATCACAATTTTGAATTGTGGTTGTCTTTTTGATAGCCATAATGAAATGGATTTTAGTAATCACAAAAACAAACGCACCTTAGAGATTTAATTCAATCCCTAGGTGCGTTTATTCACTTTTAAGCTATTACTTTACATATACTTCAGAGAGGTCCCAAGTTGGTCCATTTGGATAGTACTTAACACCATGGATGTTAGACTTGATCACTTCTGGTTGAACTTGTTGATAAAGTGGTGCAATTGCTTGTTGCGAAAGCATAATATCATTAGCCTTAACCATGTCAGACCAACGCTTTGCTTCATTATTAGCGTCAGCCCCTGTGGCACGATTCATTAGTGAATCGTACTCAGCATTTGACCATTTACCGAAGTTCAAGGAGTTGTTGCTGACCTTAGTGTTCAGTGGTGATGTTGGGTCAGTCACTGATGGTGACCAAAGGGCAACGACAACTTGGAATTGATTATTAAGGGAACGACTAACCTTAGTTGGATGTGGTAAGGTCAAGCTAGATACCTTCAAGCCAGGTAGTTTTTCCAGTTCACTTTGGAGGAATTCATTAACTGATTTTCCAGTAGGAGTATCATCATTTAGCAATTGAAGGTTAACCTTCTTAGCGTTAATTTCAGCGAGCCCCTTCTTCCAGTACTGCTTAGCTTCTGCTAAGTTCCCAGTCGTAGCAGCTTTATTATAGGAATCATCTGTAAAGTCCTTCCCATTGTATGAAGCAAGGCCCTTTGCTACTAATCCTTTCGCTGGATAAGAGCCATCACCAAGCACATCCTTAGTGAGTTGATTTCTATCAACTGCTAGGGAAATTGCCTTTCGAATATTGATATTCTTCAATGCCTTAACCTTAGTTTGGTTGAATGCCAAGTAGTAGACACTGTCAGTATTTCTCAAGTGTAGTTGTGAGTTCCCCTTGTAGTGTTCCACTTGTTGCTTCCCATTCAATTGTAATTCATCTAACTTACCAGCTTCGTATTGGTTCAAACCAGTGCCAGGATCCTTAATAACGGTATATTTAATGTTATTAACCTTAGTCTTACTTTCATTCCAGTAGTAATTATTTTTGGTAAGAGTCCAACCATCATTACTGCCTGACCAACCGGTAACCTTAAACGGTCCGTTATAAACTGTCTTTTGGCTTTCAGTTCCGTAAGCAGAACCATACTTCTTAACCGCAGCTTCGTTTTGTGGGTAGAAGACTGGTAGGGTAACCAGGTTCTTAAAGTAACTTTCTGGCTTACTCAATTGGATTACTAACTTATAATCGCCATCAGCCTTAACCCCTAAGGAACTCACGGGTTTGGTCTTTTTCTGAACTGCGTCGTAGTTTTGGATGTGGTCTAAATAGTATGCAGCCTGTGAAGCAGTCTTAGGATCAGCGCTTCGTTGAACCCCGTAAACAAAGTCCTTTGCAGTCACTGGGGTGCCATTACTCCACTTCGAATGGCGTAGGTAGAACGTATAGGTTTTCCCATCGTTTGAAACCTTGTAACTCTTTGCTACTCCAGGAGCAACTTTATTGCCACCATTAATGGTCAGTAGTCCCCGATAGGCATTGTAGACAATTTGATCACTAACACTATCAACTGCTTTTGAAGGATCCAGAGTGGTAATACTAGCACTACTCATCCAGTTTAAATTCTTCTTATTGCCTGCGCTTGAACTAGAATTTTTAGAAGAGCTTGATCCACAAGCTGACAGTACCAACGCTGATAATGCTGTAACAATTCCAATTTTCCAAATCGAACCCTTTTTCAATTCAACCACATCCTCTGTTTAATTTACATTGTGTGTAAAAGTAATAACTATCTTAAGGCAACCCGATTTCTAGCATGAGCAAAAAACTTTTCAAAAAACTTTTCTTGCTTTGGATCCTTTTCCCATAAGTCTTCTGGATGCCATTGAACCCCTTGAATTAAACCATCTTTTCCTTCAATGGATTCAACAATTCCATCATCGGCACGGGCAACCACTCGTAGACCATCGCCCACTTTGTTAACTGCTTGATGATGTCTAGAATTAACCTTAGTCCGTGCTCCAAGTGACTCAGCAAGGTAGCTATCTGGGTCAACGTTAATCATATGAGTTGGGAAGTACCCATTATCCCAATCAGCAGTATGATTCATGATTTCTTCATAATTAGGGGTTTGAGAATAGATATCTTGGTATAAAGTCCCCCCAAAGAATACGTTAATGGCCTGCATTCCTCGACAAATGCCAAGCACTGGCTTTCCATTAGAAGTCGATTCCTTCAAAGCGGTGAACTCAGCAGCATCACGGTTATTATCAGGAACATCAGTCGTAGAAAGCGCCATTTGATTATAGAGTTTTGGATTAACATCGATTCCACCCTTAATGATTAATCCATCAACTTCATCAATTAAGGCCTTAGTTTTTGATGAACTACCAATTGGAACCGCAACTGGTGTAATATTATGCGCTCTTAATAACTTAACAATTGTTTTTGGAACCCCATTCAATGGGTCGCCATCGTTTTCATGAACATCTGAAGTTATTCCAATTTTCATATATATTCCCCCTAAAATAACAAAAGACCACTCCTAACACAAAAAGTGCTAAAAGTGGTCTTTTTCCAAATGAAGTAGTTGGTTTTTCAAAACTAGCTATTTCAAACCGAATAACCATGATTTAACACTTTTAAATTCTAAACACATAATTTGAATTAAGCTCATTTTAATGACAGTCATGATTATTCCCTCCGATTAATTTTGATAATATTAAGTATATTCTAAAAAATTAGAATAGTCAAATTTTTTCTAATTTATTTTAAAGGGTAATTGATTTACTTATTAGTTAGTTCTGCTACACTTTTAGGTAGTATTATAATTGAAAGTGAGGAAATAAAATGAGGAATCAATATCAATATGACGTTATTTATTTAGGAGGTGGCGTTGGAGCTGTAAACGGGGCCGTTCCACTAGGTAACCAGGGTTATCATGCTGCAATTATTGAATCTACTGCCATTGGCGGTACCTGCCCTAACTTTGGTTGTACCCCTAAGTTTACACTTGATGTTCCTGCCGAACTTGCTTATCAGGCCCGTCAAATGAAGACCCTTTATGGTGGAAGCGAATTAAAAGTTGATTGGTATGAAGACATGCAAAGAAAGCATCGTAATATTGATGCTGATCCAGCTGGCGGCATGAAAAAGCGCCTAAAGAATGCCGGTGTAGATGTAATTAAGGGCTTTGGAAAGCTTGTTGATAATCACACAATCGAGGTAAATGGCAACCAATTAACAACCGACAAAATCGTGATTGCAACTGGATTGACTCCTAATCACATTGATGTTCCAGGAACTGAACTCACTCACGACAGCACCCACTTCCTATCAATTGACCACCTTCCTAAACGAATGACTGTTATTGGCAGCGGCTACGTGGCAATTGAATTAGCCACCCTCGCCCATGAAGCAGGTGCTGAAGTGACCGTATTGATGCATCACGATAGAGTATTACGGGGCTTTGATTCATTCTTGGTTGATAAGCTAGTAGCTAGTTTAAAGGAACGCGGAATGAAGTTCATTGCCAATTCTGCAATTAAGGCAATTAAGCAAAGTGATTCAGAATTAATTGTTGAATACCAAGACACCCAACTAAAAACAGACTATGTTTTAGACGCTAGTGGGCGTAATCCAGTTGTCCACAACATTGGACTGGAGGCTGTCGGAGTGGATTTTGATGATAAGGGAATTAAGGTCAATGACCACCTACAAACCAGCGTTGATAATATTTATGCTGATGGAGATGTGATTGACTTTGGTAAACCAGAATTATCCCCAGTTGCAACCTTTGAAAGTAAGTATTTAACAAAGCAGTTTACCGGAGCCACTACCGACCCAATTAAATTCCCACCAATGCCCACGAACGTATTTGCATCCCCACGACTAGCAACAGTGGGGGTTAATCCCGAATCCGTTGACGGTGATGATAATTACCGGGTTCAACGTTCCACCCTCTCAGGCGAAATGTACTATAAGGAATCCGGTCAAACCGTAGCCGCTAGAACATTAGTATTTGATAAGGACGACTACCTAGTTGGGGCAAGTGAACTTAGTGATCAAGCCGCGGATGCAATCGAAATTTTAAACATGGTTATTTCTTGGCACATTAGTCGGGAACAAATTCAAGGGCTAATTAACATCTTCCCATCACTTGGTAGCAATATTTTAACTAGTTTTTAAGGTTTCGCAACAAAATAATTAAAAATAATCCTTCCTGGTTTATGTAGCAAGTTTTTAATGATATGATAGTAAATAACTTGTTATATAAAGGAATGAATAAATCAAAATGCGTAAATCTAAAATTATGGGTTTAATTATGGTTTTAGCTTCATCGCTTACATTAGCCGCTTGTCAAAATCATGAAAAAGCACCTGCAAAGAGTAGCTTACCAGCTACCTATTTCTCATCTGCTAATTCAGCTTCATCAGAAGCTCAAAAACAACAAATTGCAATTAACAACTTTGTTGGATCGTTAAAAAATAACTATAAGAAGCTATTTAAGGTTTCATACGATCAAGGAAGCGATACAGTTACCCTAGTTCCAATTAGTAAGGACCTTAAGGAAATTATTAAGCTAAGTAATCAAAATAATTCTGAAGGAATTAAGGCTTGGACTAGTTTTGTGGCTGGATTGAAGAAAACCTCTGCTAATGTATCAAAGCAAACTAAGGATAAAGACTTCAAGCTCAACATGACTGATTATAGTGATCATAGTAAGATTTTATACTCAGTTCAAGACGGTAAAGTCCTAAAAAACGCATATCAATAAAATAAAAAGCTAGCCGATTGGCTAGCTTTTTATTTTCCAATTTCAGATCCAATGTTTTTACTCTTGATCGTATATGAATAATCCTTATTAACTGGTTTTCTAGTATAAACCTTCACCGAGCCAAAATTTTCATACGCCTTAAGGACGACCTGCTTCTTACCGTTAATGGTCATCTTACTAGTCCAAAAGGTAGGTAACTGATCATCCATATCATCACCCTGGTTAAATGTATAAGTTGTGCCATACTGTCCATCACCCTTAGATACCTTCTTAAACACTAACTTAGCGGAACCAGTCCCCTTTGGCAAGTAGCCCATATTGTAATTGTACTTAATCGATTTGGTCTTAGAATTGTACTTAGAATAAGTGCCGGTGATTACGTAACGATTAGAGATATAAATTAAATCCCGACTATCCTTAACGTTCGAACCGTACCAAGTTCCATGATAAGATTTAGGAACCGTTTTAGTAACATGAATTTTAGCTGAAGCTGAAAGTGAGGGCAGCGATAACAAGCCCATCAACCCAGCAACAGCAATTACTGCCCACTTAGCTTTCAAATTGAACCCTCCTGTTCAAATTGCATAAACAAATAATACTAATTGTCATTTTACAGGATACTAATTTTAATTTGAACCTTCGCAATTAAAGCTTAATAAAGGTTTCTAACAATTGAAATATTTTTAATCATTATGATACAATCCCCCTTAAATCAACGTTTCATTTTCTCAAACGGTTATAATCAACGCTCTAAATGAATCAAAAGTGCTTGTTTAGTAGCTTGATTTACAACAATAAAATTAATATAAATTTAATTTTTCGCTTGCTTTTCAATAAATTGGTGCTATGATTATAATTAATTTAATAAAAGTTAGATTTTAATTCAGTAGATCCTGCTCTTAGAGTCAGGAAGTCGGTGGTTGCTGCGAACCGATCAGGGGTTGTGATTCGAAATACATTAAGTAATGATCTAAATGGATAATAACTAGACCCATTATAATCTAGTGAGATGGCATTATTAATATGCCAAGCTGGGTGGTACCGCGGTCGTCCACATCGTCCCAATTACATTTATTTGTAATTGGGACTTTTTATTTTGAAGGGAGAAATGGAGAATGTTAATAATCAATAACTGTGGTGGAGTTGCTCGATATCAGAAGTTAGCTGTTTATTTCAAAATTAAACGTTAACTAATAGAGAGGATCTTCAATCATGAAAAACAAAAAACCAGAACTTAAACTATCTGAAAGTATCATTATTTTAATTGGAATTCTTGCCCTAATGGCAGTTGGAATCATCGGCTTACATATTTCACCAGAAGTTCCCATCCTATTCGGCATCATGGTCCTCATTTTTTGGGCTAAGTGGCGTGGGTTTAGTTGGGACCACATCAATGAAAGTTTTATCGTCGGAATTAAATCCGGAATCCTCCCACTATTTATCTTCTTGCTAATCGGTTCACTAATTGGACTATGGATTGCAACCGGCATTATTCCTACATTAATGGTCTACGGATTTAAATTGATTAACGTCCAATGGTTCTTACCATCCGTATTCATCATTTGTGGAACAATGGGGGCAGTCATCGGAAGTGCCTTTACGGTTTGTTCCACCCTCGGAATTGCATTTATGGGAATCGGCCTAACGCTTGGCGTTGACCCCGCAATGACTGCTGGAGCCATCCTATCCGGTGCGGTCTTTGGTGACAAGGCCTCCCCACTTTCGGTTTCCACCAACGTTGCTGCATCCGTCGTTCACGCAAACTTAATCGATCACATTAAAAACTTAATGTGGTCCACGATTCCAGCTAGTATCGTCGCCTTCATTCTGTACGCCTTTCTTGGCCAACACACTGGCCATGCTAACTTCGCAAACGTTGATCAGACCATTAGCGTTTTACAGCACCACTTTTTAATCTCACCAATTTCACTAATCCCAGTATTTTTACTATTTATCTGTGCTTGGGTTAAAATTCCCACCATTCCAACTTTATTTATCAACCTATTAGTATCAGGCATCATGGGATTACTTCGGATGCCCGGGTTAAATCTAGTTCAAATTAACAACGTAATTCAAAATGGCTTTGTCTCCCACACTGGCGATAAGCACGTGGACATGCTCCTTACCAGAGGGGGAATTGCCGGAATGATGGGCACGGTGGCACTAATCTTCGTAGCCCTCTCAATTGGGGGATTGTTAATCAACCTCGGCATCATTAAAGCCATCATGGTGCCACTAACTAGTCACCTCCACTCCACTGCATCCCTCATCATCTCAGTTATTATCACCTGCTTTGGGGTTAACTTCTTCATTGGAGAACAATTCCTCTCCTTGATCCTGCCTGGTGAATCATTCAGCAAGGCCTTTAAGGACAACAACCTGGCCCCAATCGCATTGAGTCGGGCATTGGAAGATGGTGGAACCGCCCTTACGTACCTAATTCCATGGGGGGTTGCCGGAAGCTTCGTAACCGCCACTTTAGGCGTCCCAACGATTGCATACCTGCCATTTGTGTTCCTTAGCCTCTTCTCACCAGTGTTCTCAATCATTAGTGCTGTGACTGGATTTAAGATCAAATACATCCACAACCCTAAGGAAACCAAAACCATTACCGAATAATCATTAATCATCAAAAAAAGCTTGGCATTAATTTGCCAAGCTTTTTTGAATTCTGGATGAAATTATTCCATGCTAGCCACGGTATCATCAAACCGGGTCTTAATGTAATTGGCAGACGCCTTTAACTTTTCCTTTTCATCATCAGTTAAGTTCAAGTGATCTTGTTCCACCACCCCGTCGCGACCAACAATTGCTGGATAAGATAGGTAGGTTTGATATTCTTCATTCCAATTGGAGACCGGTAATTCTGCGCGTGCATCGCTTAAAATAACCTTGGTTAACCTTACCGCTGCGGATGCAATCCCATAGTTTGTGTAGTGTTTCCCGTGATAAACCGTGTAACCACCGGCTCTTGCCACTTCATCCAAATCAGCTAAATCAACGTTACGTTCCTTAGCCACTTCAGCAACCGGGCGCCCTAAGACCTTAACGGTCGACCAAGCGGTGAACTGTGAGTTCCCATGTTCTCCCAGATTATAGCCCCCCACTGAACGGGGATCAATCTTCAGTTTGCTAGAAACTGCCCGGCGCATTCGAGAAGAGTCTAATAACGTTCCGGTTCCAATCACACGGTGCTTCGGAAACCCAGTGTATTTTTGATACATCATCGTAATGACATCGCACGGGTTGGTAATGTCAATTAAGACCCCGTGAAAACCGGAATCCCTTAATTTTTCACTGACGTCGCGGACCGCATTTTTAGTAAACGGTAATTCAATAAACCGGTCGTGTTCCTTATTATCCTTTTGAAGTGAGATTTTTCCAACCGCAGAAATTACAACATCAGCATCCTTTAATGCTGAATAATCATTCACCGTAATGTTAGTATGTTCCGGTAGATTAGACATCGCATCTTGAAAATCAGTAGCATCCGCAGTTACCTTGGCATCGTTAGTATCAATTAACACTAATTCATCGGTAACCCCATCTACTACCATGTGATGAGCAACGGCTGCTCCAACGTGACCCATTCCAATAACGCCCACTTTTCTTGTCATATGTATCCACTCCTTAGGTTAAATTTTAACAATGAACTCAGTATAGCACACCATCACATCATTTCAACATTAAAATCTAATCTAAATTTAATTTAATGAATCTATATCAATTTAATACTTGAAAGGGCCAATTAATGGTAACCAGACCAGATTTATTAAATTAAAACGGATTCAAATCTAGATTCCTCCTAATAGCATTTTTAATTCCAACAGCATATGATAGTAATGTTAATTAATTCTACAATATTAGAGGCGAATCCAATAATGAATCAAGAGCAACCAGATGCATCACTAGTCGCCATGTTTAAATTTGTTTTCGGCAAAGTCCTAAACAAACCGTGGCTACTAGTGCTGAACGTCTTAGCATTAACCGTCATCACTCTGTTACAATTCGTAATGCCCCAAATTGAACAGTTCATCATTGACAAGGTCATTCCGGATAAGAACTTTCAATCACTCCTAGCCGCAATCGGGCTGCTGATTTTAACCGCAATTGTCCTAGGAATCTTTAACTACGTTTCCACCTACTTTATGAGTATCATGAGCCAAAATGCAATTACCGATTTAAGGAACCAATTGTACCAGCACCTGTTAAAAATGGACACCCGCTTTTTTGAATCTAGTAAAACCGGGGACCTCATGACCAGGCTGACTAGCGACATTAACAACCTGCAGAGCTTAATTTCAGCTAACATGCTAAGCATTGTCGGTAACCTGTTCACGTTAGTGGGCGTATTAGGGTTGATTTTTTACATTAACTGGCAAATGGCATTGGCGGTGAGCCTCACGTTCCCGTTAATGTTTATCGTCTACCGGGTCTTTAGAAAACGGATTCGCAACGCTTTTCATCGCGCCCGCTATTCACAAGCATCAATGTCCAATCAAATGCAACAGACGTTGACTGAAATTGACTTAATCAAGAGTTTTACTAACGAGGGGCTTGAATCCCATCGTTTCGATCAACTAGCCCAGGATAACAGGCGCGACTTGATCGATGCGGGGCATAACCAGGCCATTTTCAACCCGTTAATTGATGGAATCAACTATGCGGGGGTCGCCATCATCCTACTACTGGGTTCGTACTTCATCATTAATGGTGAATTGACGATTGGGGCATTGGTGGCATACATCAGCTACGTTGCAATGGTCCAAAGTCCGATTCAATCGTTTACCAGGTTGTTGAACCAACTACAACAGGCGCTGGTTTCGTATGGACGCATCAAAACGATTTTGGAAGAATCACCAGCAGTGGTAAACACGAATCATCCCCAGTCGTTTCCGACCCTCACTAAGGGCATTACCATCGACCATATTGTATTTGCATACCGGGTGGATGGCACTCAAAAACATTTGAAGCCCACCATCAACAACGTTTCAATCTTCGTCCCATATGGCAAAACCACTGCTATTGTCGGGGCATCTGGATCTGGTAAGACAACGATTACTAGGTTAATCGACCGCTTTTACGACCTTGACGGTGGCAATATTTACTTTGATAACGTTGCCATTAAGAAAATCGACTTAAAGTCACTCCGCCAAAATATCGCGATTGTTTCACAAGATGTCTTTATCATTGACGGCAGCATTAGGGATAATATCTTGTATGGCCGTGAAGATGCAACCGATAATGAAATTTGGCAAGTCCTTCAACTGGCTGACCTGGCACAGTTTGTCCAGCAACTCCCTGATAAACTAGCAACCCAAGTTGGGGAACGAGGCGTCAAACTCTCCGGGGGTCAAAAGCAACGGATTTCAATTGCGCGCGCCCTATTGAAAGATGCGCCAATCATCATTTTAGATGAGGCCACCGCAAGTCTGGATAACGAATCGGAAAAGGCCATCCAACATGCACTAGACAATCTATTGAAATCTAAAACTTCGATTGTGATTGCTCACCGGTTATCCACAATCCACAACGCCGATCAAATCATTGTAATGGAGAACGGGCAGGTCGTCGAGCGCGGCAACCATGATTCATTAATGGCGGCTAACGGAACTTACGCTCAATTGTATAATGCTCAATTTGAATAAGTTCAAAAACAGATTTATCATATTATCATATTATCATATTATCATATTATCATATTATCATATTATCATATTATCATATTTCAATTATGGTGAGATTCTCTTTCAGAATGTCAATGGTGAACTCAACTAACTTAATATGGTAACCTTTCACATGGTAATGAAATTAAAAAACTATCCTCCAAAAAAATCCTTTATCAGTAAGTTCATTTTATACAAAAACAAGCGGTAAGCTGGGCATTTCCCCATCAACCGCTTGTTTTTTATTTTTCACAAATTCAGTTCAAACGCGACCCGATAAGCATCGTTTGGATCATGGTTCTTAATAATTCCCCGCTCAGTAAAGCCGGAACGCTTGCCAATCAACTGCATTCGCTGATTGGTTCGATGCGTATCAAAACGCAGGTTGTGAATTCCCTGCATCGTAGCGATGGTAATCAAATTCGAAATCAAGTACGAACCCAGGTGCATCCCTGCATAATGGCCATCAATTGCCATTCGATGCAGCGTCGCATACGGATGTCGATCATCGTGCCAACTTCCATCAATGTGTTGGTAGTAAACATCCGGCGCAGTTAGCAGTGAAGCCGTTCCAGCAACCTTGCCATCCACAATCAAAACGTAATTCACCCGGTTGTTAATATCAGTTTCAAAGGATTGATTCGAAGGGTAGCCCGCCTGCCACTGGGGATTGCCCTCCGCCCTCAATCTTTTTTTCGCAGCGTTAATAATCTTCATAATCTCCGGAATATCATGGATCATACCCCTTCTAACGTAAATCGCTGCCATTATTATCATCCTCCATCGGCAATTAATTTTACGATTATCTCGTTAAGCTGGTGATATCCAAAGCCCTAGCCAAAAAATAACGATTGCTAGGAGTTGAAACCCCATGGCGTAGCGATACCAACCAATCCTTTGCTGCTTAAGTGCGCCACCCAAGTTAATTAACATGAGGAGGACTGCAAGAATCTGGCTAACCGTAAAGCAAAGTCCCATTAAGTCGCTAAACGAGCCATCATTAACGACTAGGCTCATGCCAATGGCTGAAAAAACAATGAAGGCAGCACTGACCCAGTTCAAGATTCGCCAAAGTTTAGATTTAATGCCGTGATTAGATAGCGGATTGGTCCAGACGCTGTCTAATAGAGTGCTAAATCCAAAAATAAAACCGGATAGCACCAACAATATAATTATATCAGACAACGTAGTCGGCGGAATTTCCGGAATGTTTCCGTGGGTTAAACTACTTGGCAGCCCTAGTCGTGCAATTTTTACAATTAAAAAGCTTCCGAAAAAACAAATGATTCCATTGAATAAGTACTTGGCTATAACTTTTAAATTAGTGATCATCATTCAATCCTTTATGGTGTTTTTTATTATTGTATACCCATTTGACTAGATTAAAAATAGGTTTCAACCGATCTTTTTATGCAGTAGATCTATCTTTTATTCATTAGATCAACTAAAATATACATGAATAAAAGATTAATGAATATAGGAATGGTCAAATGATTAGATGGTACTTAGCTTCACAGAATCAAAGTTATAAATTTGAGTTTGATAACCGCATTTTATGGTCTCCCAAACGGAATAAAAACGGTAGTAAATCCTACTCATACGAATGCATGAAAAACATTAAAGCTGGCGACATAATTATAAACGTTCACCATCAACACATTATGGGAATTAGTGTTGCCCGTAGGGATGCTTACACCAAACCCAAGCCGGCAGAATTTCAAGATGCAGTTTGGGACGTCAGTGGTTGGCAAGTTGACTTAAAAATTAAACCCCTTAACATTCCGCTTGAACCAGAACGATCCTTTTTTGGTGATCCTAACAACCGAAAGGATAAAAACGATGCCTTTAATAAAAATGGTACGATCAACCAGGGATATCTATTTGAATTAAACCCAGTTGAAATTAACCACATTAAAGACATGCTTTTAGAACATTTATTAGCAATTAGAATTATCGATACAAATTAAAGGCGAAGGCCTAGTTAAATAGACATTCGCTTTTAAAATATTAAACGTTTAGCAGTTCCTTCATTTCTGCTTGTTCTTGCTTTGACTTTTCAATTTTAACCGTCTCCCGATACTCATCAGCTTCTGGATATTCATTAAAATCGACGGTAACATTGTCATATTGCTTCAATTCCTGTTCAATTTCAGCCAGCGTAATCTTGAAGAACTCCTTATGGTTATTAATTAGATTTACCCGTTGATCATTAAAGCGTTGGTGTAATTTATTTTCTAATTCAAAAGCATCAGAACTATAGATAAACGCGTGAACATCAAACTTGAATGGAACGGAAGCGCTACTAAGCTCCTTAACCCGTTCCTCCGGCTTCAGTCTCCTGGTAACCCCAATCTTAACAATGTTTTCACCGAACGAACCAATATTAGAAATAATGTAGACATACCCTGCCCGTGCATTATATACCCGGTCATTTAGGCTCTTAGTTTCAACATCCTTATCTTGAATTTGTTGCTTTAAGCTTTCAATTTCATTCTTCAACCCTTCATTTTCCTGTTCTTTTTGAAGACGCAGTTGAAGTTCTTGGATTGCCTTATTATAGTGGTCAACATCTTTTTGAATCTGTTTTTGTTGCTTCTCAGCCTCACGCTTGACAGCTGCATTTTCACGTTCGATTCTCCGTTGTTCCTGAAGCTCTTCTTTTTCATCTTGCTTTTTACATTCGTATTTAAAAGCAATCTCTAATTCTTGGTACTTCAAGTTTAAATAATTATCCTTAATGCTGATTTCGTTAACCGCATACATTTTATTTAATTGCTCAAAAGATTTTCCAATTCTAGCTTTAATTCGATCGTAATTAGAATAATTAGCCTTCTTAATTGCTTCAGTACACTCATTGTTAAAGCTCCGTAAAATCGCTTTAATTTGATTATTATTCATCTTCCGACCAAGCGATTTTTTATTATTAACCGTCCAGTTAGGATTATAATTAACGGCATCCTTACTTTTAATCAAAGCCTTTTGGTCCGCCCTGATTTCATCTAAGCGATCCTTATATTGCCAAGCGTGTTCAAATTCATAGTTAGGATTAAATAGTCCGTAGTCACTGATTTCAACCTGGGAACTTAAGTCCCCAACTTCAGCCCGGAGGTCTTCAAACCGTTGATTTTCTTCCTTAATTTTCCGAATTAAATATTTTAAATTTGATTTTCGTTTATTAATATCAGAATCTAAATCAGCAATTTGTTCTTTCAGCTTCTCTGCCTCACTTGCTAATTCCGCAACGCTCATTTGTTGAATTGATAATTTAACATCTAGTTGTCTCACCAGTTTTTCTTTTTGATTCGTTAAATCAGCAATTTTGCCATTTAAACCATCAATATTATTATTCAGACTCGCAATTTCCTGCTTAAACCGATTCACATGAATGGCATCATTTAACCAGGCAAATGCATTCCTCCAGATTGACATTAATTTTAAACCCCTTTTTGATAATCTTTTTTAATTTTAGCATATTAAAAAGTAAATCTAAAATTAATAAAAAAATGAAGTTACTAGATTGCGATTAGTAACTTCATTTTTAATTTATAATTCTGGTAGGTGATATTCATAACTATCATGCCATTCACCATCTAAAACCAATGTTGGAATGCCACGTACTCCGGCCTTCCGCAACTCTGCGGTGGTCTGTTCGATATCCGCCTTTGAATTATGCTGAGTAACGTTATAATTTTTCGTCAAATAATCAGGAACTTGGTCTTCAGAACAGCGTTTAAATTGATTCTGATTCCTAACTAGTTCTTTTACAAAGTTAAATGCTGCTTCGGGCTGGCTAAAATCAACATATTGATGTGCAATGTCACCGATTAGAAGGGCGGCTTTATCAACAGTCCAAAATTTAATGTGCAACCCTAGTTGTCCATCAGCAAGCGCGTTTTCAATGATTTTTGAATTCCGACTCCACCACTTTTTGCAATAACGACAACTGAGGTTCATCACAACCGTTAATTGGTGGGGCGCGTTACTAGCTCCTAAGTTCAAAGTATCATGATCATTCGTTAAAATTTCTGACATTTCCTGTTCCCCCTATTCTTCCGCAGTCGTAAACCTAGTGGTATGATGAGCTGGCTTTTCAATTTCATCAATGACTACCTTTGCCAAGGTTGAATAGGAAATTTGCGACTTTCCGGCTTGGTTCCGAAGGAGATGGTTATCCCCTAATTGATATTTAGTGACCGGGCCCTCGTAAACGTCCATTGGTGACGAGATTCCTAACCAATTTACATTTTTAATGTCACGTAAGAAGAGGTATTCATTTAGCTGTTCCTCAAAGATTGGAAGGTATGGCTTCACCATTGGCACCTTCCGCAGGTCTTGCATTACTAAGTGTTCAAACCCGTAACCAGTTAATAAACTACTGGCCCCTAGCATAAACACTAACTTGGGAGCATGCGTTTCCCGAAACATTGCAACTAACTTGGTGGCCAAGTCTACCTGCAAGTAAGCTTGCTCTGGCTTGGGGAGGTAGGCATCAACAATGACGTCGAACTGATCGAGTTGTTCCTTAATTAGCTCCATCGGATTCCCCGCAATTAACGGAGTCGTTTGACCAAATAACGAAATTGCTTTGTCTGCATCTTCATCAACGGCAGTCATTTGGTTGCCAGTCATTACCCCCTGGCGCATAATTGCATTTCCAGTTAGCGTTGTTGCACCTAATACAGCAATTTTCATTTTCATTTCTCCTCGCTCAAATAGTCTAGTTACTATTCTAATGGTATCAAGGCCGATGGCAATTAAAACGCTTTAAAATAATAAATAACAAATTAGTTATAATTTGTTATTTATTATATCTAATATCTAATATCTTATATCTAATATCTTATATCTAATATCTTATATCTAATATCTTATATCTAATATCTTATATCTAATATCTTATATCTAATATCTTATATCTAACCACTAAAAAGAACGGCTCCCTAATCGAGGCCGTTCTCCGCCAATGTATACCGGTTAACCAGCATGCAGTAATATTTTTATTTTTGTCCGCGTTCATACGAAGCATTATAAGGCTTGAAATCATGATCATGCAGTTGCTTAGCAGCATCACTTAGCCAATTGGTATTTCTAAGCAACGCCCGGCCTTCCAAGATTAAATCAGCCTGATGGTTTTGCAAAATGTACTCACATAACCCCGGATTGTCCAACAGGCCCACCGTAGAAACTGGGACTGAAACGGCTTGCTTCAATTCAGTAGCAAATGGGGTTTGGTAACCATCGTGAACTGGGAAATTGGGAGCAGCGTTAATTAATCCACCGGTTGAGACGTCAATTAAATCAACTCCGTCAGCCTCCAACCACTTTGCAACTTGTTTCCAATCGTCCAGCGAATTCTGCACCCCGGAATCATCATAGTCGGTTAGCGATAACCGAATCCAGAGCGAACCGTCGAAAACCGCCCGAACACTTGTAACCACTTCATGAACTAAGCGATAACGGTTTTCAAGTGAACCACCATATTGATCAGTCCGTTGGTTAGTAAGCGCCGATAGAAACTGGTCTAGCAAGTACCCATGGGCCCCGTGGATCTCAATCATGTCCACGCCAGCGCGCTTAGCCCGTTTAGCAGCACTTACGAAGGCATCCTTAACCGCTTGAATTTCAGATTCATTTAGTTCATGGGGCGTTGCGTAATCACTGCTAAATGGAATTGCACTGGGGGCTGAAACAATTTGTGCATTCTCAGCCTTTCTCCCTGCATGGTTCAACTGAACGCCGACCTTAGTGCCAAAGGAGTGGAGCATCGTAGTTAATTCAGTCAGCTTATCCGCCTGCTCATCGTTCCAAAGACCGAGGTCCCAATCTGAAATCCGGCCATCGGGTAGTACCGCAGTGGCTTCAGTTACTACCATCCCAACCTTAGCAAGGGCTCTAGCCCCATAGTGGGCAAAGTGAAACGGTTCTAAAACCCCGTCCTTCTTTTGAACTTCATACATGCACATTGGTGACATTACGACCCGATTATTAAGTTCTAGGTTCGCAATTTTTACTGGTGATAAAAGTAAGCTCATTTAAATCAGTCCTTTCATTTACTTACTAAAGTATAGCAAGATTCATAAAAGCATTCCATTATTTACAACTACAACTCAAAAAGCCAACCGAACGCTAAGTCGGCTGGCTCCCCTTTTAAATTATTCCTTCCAAAATGCCAATCCAGAAATTGAATTAACAATGTAGTAAATATACTTTCCAACGTTGGCAAAGTTGCCTTGAATTAAGGCTTTCATCAGTTGAACAACATTATACAGACTCCAAAATTGCCATTGAACCCTTAATTTTAAGGCGTTAAAAGCATTCGCAATTAAGGAAAGTGCAAATACCAACACGGTTGTATAGAATAACCAATCATGCTGTGTAAAGGCAATTGCATTCGTGTAGTAGCTAAAGAGAAACTCTGCAATCACCAAGCAGAATATTATAAGTAGCCCCTTGATTCCCCGTGGTGGCTTCCGAGCCTTATACCGATCAGAACTCATCCAGACTTTAATTGCCCAAGCCTGAATCACAAACGTTACTGGGTATGTAAAAATCGCACCCTTATTTCCCAAAAGGTAATCGATAGTCCCGCTCAAAATGACCCCGGCTAACCCAATCCAGTTCCCTAGATTATTCATCCGCGCAGTAAGCCGGTCTGAATAAAGGGATAGCACCGATGATCCAGCACTAATTAAGCCAAACGGGACTAACGCACTGATGCCACCCCAGTGGGTCACCTCGTCTAGGGTTTCAAATAAGTAACCAGAAAGAAAAGCACTGGCAACGACAATAAGCACCCCAACTAAGTCAAAGGCGCGTGATCTTGCAATCGCTCTTAACATTTTAAACATCTCCTGTTGTTTTTTTAGAGCCGTATTCGGAAGCAACGCTCTTGATGGCTATTATAACGCGCTTAATGCCGCATACAAAATTTTCAAAGCCCTTAATTGACGATCATCAAATTTATTGGTTAGATTAAAGTATCAAAATCAAAATGGAGCTGACTAGAATGAAATTACAGTTAAACATCCCTAAAACATTAATCCCTAAACTAGACGCGCCCCTCGCTGATATTCAAAGCGCCCCGCAAAATCAGCATCGTGAAATCGTTAGCATCACTGCCGATAACGTGGACGACGCTAACTACATTGCGTGTGAAATCATTCCAGATTTAATTTGGTTGAGTCCAACCTATGAATGTCATGATTTCTATACCATGTTAAACGTGAGTATGGACGAAACGATTGAAGATTGTGAAATCTACTTTCAAAGCGATGTTGAAGACTTCATTGATGGTGATAAAGATGAGCAGTTGTTCTATCACTATATGGACGAACGGGGATTGCTGGATGGTGATCTAACAGCATTCATTAATGAACAAATCATTCCACTTGGAGCGAGCATAAAATTTGTTGAATAAGCGGAAAGCAGCGTTCAACTAATCTACTTGAGCATCTGAATTAATTGCTTTTCAAACAACGGCGCCAGCAGGTGGTTTCCCTTAATCGTTGGGTGGAGTAAGTCGGAATTTAAATAGCCATTCTGTAAGTCAGTCATCTTACTATTTAATGATTCATCGTTATATAGATCCAAAATCCTAAATTTCCACTTCTTTTGTAGTTCGTATCCCGATTGGACTAACTTTGCGTACTCCGGATGACGCGGATTAACACAGGTATAGACCAGTACTGGACAATCCCAATGATCGTGGACATACCGGAAAATGGCTTCCATTGCCCCTAGCGTGGTTGCAGTGTTAAATGCGACAGTATCATAAGTCGCTGCAATCTGCCCTAACGGTTTATGTTGACTCCCGTCATTCGTTGATAACTGTAAAACAAATGCATCTAACGGTATTTGGGTGTCAATATTATTAATCAACCGATTTAAATATGTAGTTCTTGATGAACCGGCTAGTGTTGTGCCAGAAATGGCTTCTTTAACTGGTGAAATGCCATCGTTGCTAGCTAAAATATCGACAAACGAAACGTGATGTGACTTAAATCCCTTGGTTACCGATGAACCCAAAAATGCAATCCGCTTTCCATTTAAAATTGCAGCTCCAGGGGTTCGATCAAAGTGCATGGATTCATGATTGGCTAGTATTTTTTTGCGAGTAATGGGGTTACTACTAATTTGATCACTAATCAGACTCCAGATTCCACTTAACTGTGCATTCAAAATTAACCACTTCCTATTGTTAGCTGATTATACGCTTTCTAAACTTGAATTAAAAAGGGGCCGCTTAAAAATAGTTGGATTCAGAATGTTTACTAAGTAATTCACCACCTTATTGAAAACTTTGATTCAATTAATATATAATAAAAGCATAATTAGGCACTGGGGGGATTTTGCATGAAGGACATGCTCAAAATATTAAAGGAAGCCACGGACGCACTACAATATTTAAATTCAGAGGATGGTAAAAAGTTTGTAGCTGATCTCGATTTAAAATACTTAGCGGTTCTGAATCACCGCATCATAAAACTGGATGATGAAATGACCATTTCCAAGGTTGATATTGGCATCCAATTTGCTAATCGCGCGAGCATCGTTGACGTCCAACAGCTAACCCATGCCCAGGACGACATCTTAATGGCAATTGAGGACAAGGTCCATGTAAAACCACATAATTACAGTAACTACACCTTCCAAAAGATTTCCAATGATTTACTGGAAAGATTAGAGCATGCCATCAAGACGTTCCAAAAAATCGTTATGGCCGAAAGAACCACGGGGATTGGCGCTTACATGCCAACCTATAACGAAGAGGTGCTGATGGATCTAAAGGATTTGGCAAAGACGCTCGCCAGTCATCAAAAGCATTACTATTACTACTTCGAAACGTTTGAAAAGAAGATTGGATTTATTAAGAAGTCCGATTTACCAAATGATTTATAAAATACGAAAAAAGTCGTCCTCAGTTAAATTGAAGACGGCTTATTTTAATGGTTATCCAGTTTGGTAAATTCGGCATTAATTAATATCCTGCGAACTCAACGGGTCAACGTTTTTATGCTCTGCAATTGCCTGTTCATAATCTTCAATTTTCTCATTTAAGAGTTTCAGGTTTTTTTCAGCCGCTTTTAGTCGTTGAACCGCACGGGTTTGTTCCCCCTTAATGATGGAGAGTCTTTCATCCATGCTATCAATTCCGACCTTACATAAATCAACGTATTGCTTAATTTGCTTAATTGACATTCCAGAATTGCGCAACATATCACAGACCCGAAGCCAATCTAAAGACTGTTCGTCAAATACCCGTTCATTCTGATCATTGCGTTTTACGTTTGGAATAAACCCTAAATTAGTGTAATAACGGATCTCATGTTCTGACATTTGAAGCTCTTGTTCAACTTGTTCGATTGTTAACAATATAAATCACCTACCCTTAATTTAATAGCCATTTATTAAGTAATCTTACCATAATTGTAAATGCCATAGTATCAATCAGTCCAGGTAATCAATCGAGTGAACATCATCCATTTTCCCCATGTACTGACCATTAAACCAGAGTTCTAGTTTTCCGAATGAATTGGCACTGCCGCTTAAGTTCTTGACCTCGAATCTTAACTTACTATTGCCGGGCTTATATGGCTTAATAATGTATTTACCACCACCCAAGCGCTTATACTCAGGATAGGCCGTCCGCTGCGATTCTAATTTTTTACCAGCATCTTGTTTAACATATTTCTTATTTTTATTATAAAGCACCCGATTATAAACAATGTTACCATGGTCGCCCTTGGAACCAGTGCTCCCTTCAACAGTAAGCACATTGCGATAGTACGCATACTTAGAATTATGTAATTTAATGAATGGGGTCCGGTGGCTATCAACCTGATGCGTAATTACCTCGGGAATCCCCTTTTGCCAAGTTGCTGCATTGACAGTAATTGAAAAGCTAGTGAATAGCAACGCTGCACTAGTCCAAACCAACAATGATTTTTTAATATTTAACATATGATAGCTCCTCTATACAGTTTTAACTTTATTATATTCCCTCAGAATCGCAGCTTCAATTGTCAGGGGAATAAAAGAGGAAGTCCCCTACTTGTGGGAAGCTTCCTCTTCATGGTTAATCATTATTTTGTGGATTCAATGGATCAACATTCTCGTGGTTATGAATTGCCTGTTCGTAAACGTTGACCTTGGCATTCACGAACTGCAGATTTTGTTCAGCATCCTTGAGCCTTTGGATAGCTCGTTGCTGTTCATTTTTCATGATTGCATATCTCTCATCGACGCTTTCAATGCCCACCTTGCATAAATCAACATAGCGCTTGATTTGCTTAATCGACATTCCGGTACTCCGGAGCATTTTGCAGCCCCGCAGCCACTCCAAAGAACTCTCATCAAAGATGCGTTCATTTTGCGCGTTCCGTTTCACATTGGGGACTAACCCCAAATTAGTATAATAACGCACCGTATACTCTGAAATCTGTAGTTGTTGCGCAACCTTTTTAACCGTTAACAATGTTAACCCCCCACTTAATTTGAACTATTTTTCAGGGACTGAGTTCACAATCCATTCAACAATTTTCGGATCATGGAGGTCCATGAATGAACTTTCGTTGGTATCTAATGCTTCAATTGACCTCATATCATCGGCAGTAAGCTCGAAGTCCCAAATATCAATGTTTTCCCTCATCCGTTCAATACTAGTCGACTTCGGAATAATGATAATGTCCTTTTGGACCAGGAAGCGCAAGGCCACTTGAGAAGCAGTTTTACCATGCTTTTCACCAATTTCATTTAAAACTGGATTATTGAAAATATCATGCTTCCCGTTCGCAAATGGACCCCATGATTCTAGCTTAGTCCCGTACTTCTTAGTATACTCTTGCATCTCATTTTGTTGGAAGAAAACGTGGGTTTCCATTTGATCCACTGCGGGTTTGATGCGCGCAAAGTGTTGAATATCAATGTAACGGTCACTGTTGTAGTTCGAAATCCCAATCGCCCGAATTTTGCCCTCGTCGTACAGTGATTCTAGTGCC
Organism: Lactobacillus sp. Sy-1; assembly: GCF_019303535.1. Classification (GTDB taxonomy): domain Bacteria; phylum Bacillota; class Bacilli; order Lactobacillales; family Lactobacillaceae; genus Nicoliella. The sequence continues at coordinate 42,884 of NZ_JACCIU010000002.1, forward strand.
CGGTAGGAATCGTATGAATCCCCAAATGGTTGGTGCAAGAGCACTAAATCAATGTAGTCGGTCCGCAAGTTCTTCATCGATGCTTCCAATGAAGCGCGGGTCTTGTCATAGCCAAATTCAGTGATCCAGACCTTAGTGGTGATGAAGACATCCTTCCGGTCAACGTCGCTTTCCTCGATGGCAGCGCCAACCGCGTCTTCATTATTGTATTGTTGGGCAGTATCAATCGCCCGATAGCCAACTGATAAGGCATCCTTAACGGCTTGCTTACAGTTGTCAAAGCCTTCAATCCGATAAACTCCGAAGCCTTCTGCTGGCATTTCGACACCGTTGTTCAATTTAACGTTAGGTACATTAGTCATGTAAAAAACTCCTTTATTTAAGTGTTGGGTCCACTATAAAGGGTTGAGGTAGGTGTAAGGCAAGATAGAAGCTCACGGGAATAAAAATGACCTGTAATTATTGAAGTGAAGGCAATAAAATATGAAGGTTCCTCCACTAATAGGAACCTTCATATTAGTTAATGCAGAATGTATAATTGTAGTTAATATTAATATATTAATATTTAAGGAGAACAAGATGGCTACTTTTGATGAACTAATTAACCAAATTGATAATAGTAACATTAATAATCAACGTGATAGAGGAACTGCTTTTGAGCACATGGTAGTTTCATATTTAAAGAATGAACCAATTTATAAGCAAAAATTTAAACATGTCTGGCCACTAAATGAAGTACCAGAAAAATATGGCATTCCTAAAAAGGATACGGGAGTAGACATTGTTGCATGTGATATGAATGACAACTTAACGGCTGTTCAAGCTAAGTTTTACAAAGGTAAAGTCGGTAAGGATACCATTAATTCGTTTATAGCTGAGGCCGGTAAAGAATACTATGCTGATGGAATCATTGCATCCACTACTGACGACTGGAATGCAAATGCTCTAAATGCATTAAAGGGAAATTCAAAACCATTTACCATTATTGGATTATCACAATTACGCCGTGCCAATTTCGAATGGCAAAAATTTTCATTTACAAGTGATAATGATCTTTCATCACATAAGGATAAGCAGCTTAGAAGTTATCAAAAAGAAGCTATTGAAAAAGCGGTTCAGTATTTTAACCATAGTAATTATGAACATCATGACCGTGGAAAGTTAATCATGGCACCAGGAACTGGTAAAACCTTTACTAGTTTGAAAATTACCGAAGCCTTAATGAAGGATCAAGCTAAGCACACTTTTAATGTGCTTTATTTAGTGCCAAGTATCCAATTACTTTCTCAGACGCTATTCAATTGGAATGATGATATTGATGATCGAATCCATATGACATCCCTATCAGTCGTATCTGATCAAAAGGCAACTAAAAAAGCAGTCGATGGAAACGATGAATTAAATTCAACTGATATGGGCTTCCCTGCCACTACTGATGTTGATGAATTAATGCGCGATTATAAACAATTAAAGCTTACTGATGATGAAAATCGATTAACAATTAACGTTGTATTTTCGACGTATCAATCAATTGATGTTATTCATCAGGCCCAAGAATCAGGTTATCCTGAATTTGATCTAATCATTGCTGATGAAGCTCATCGAACGACTGGCGCTAAAAAGTTGGGTGAAGATAGTATGTTTACTAAAGTGCATTCAAACACGAATGTAAAGGGAAAGCTACGCCTTTATCAAACCGCTACTCCTAAAATATATGATGAAAGTGCTAAAAAGAAAGCCGTTGAAAATAGTATTGTTGTTTCATCAATGGATGATGAAGTTATCTATGGTAAGGAATTCTTCAGGCTCGGTTTTGGAGCAGCTGTTGCTGGTGGATGGTTAACTGATTATAAGGTATCAGTGTTAGCGGTTAGTGAATCGTACATCAATAAAGATATGCAAAAGATTATGTCTAGCGATAACGGTTTAAAAGTTGATGATATTGGAAAAATAATTGGGGTTTGGAATGCAATGGTGAAGCGAAACGGAATTACTGGTGAAATCACTGGTGCTCCAATGAAACGGGTAATTGGTTTTACTGATACCATTAAGCATTCCCAAACACTTTCAAATGAATTTAACCGTGTTGTTAACGACTATTTAGGTGCAAAGTCACGTGAAAGTTTTAATGTTGATGTTCATCATGTTGATGGTGGTTTGAACGCCTTACGTAAAAATGAGGAGATTGACTGGCTAGCTAGTGATAACTCAAACGAAAATCAGGCTAGAATGCTTTCAAATGTTAGATTCCTTACTGAAGGAATTGATGTTCCCAACTTAGATGGAATCGTCTTCTTTAACCCTAAAAAGTCGCAGGTTGATATTGTCCAAGCAGTTGGAAGAATCATGCGATTAGCTCCTAATAAGGAATATGGGTATATCATTATTCCAGTTGTCATTCCTGAAGGAGTGGATCCAAGCGAGGCATTGGATAACAACGAAAGATACCGTGCTGTTTGGCAGGTATTGAATGCACTTAGATCAACTGATGAAAGCTTTGAAGCAGAAGTTAATAAACTTGATTTAAACAAGAAGAAATCAGGTCGTGTTGATACTAATATTGTGGGCAATAGTCCTAAAGACCCTATTGATGAAAGTACATGGAAGAGCGATGTTAATAAACCTCAACAAATTGAACTTCCTCTAGATTGGCAAGAAATGCAGAACGCTTTCTATGGAAAAGTTGTTCAAAAAGTTGGTAACCGAAGATATCTTGAAGACTGGTCTAAAGATGTGGCTAACATTGCCAAACGCCATATTCAAAGAATTAAAGACTTAATTGATAGTAATTCGGGGGCTAAAGAAGCCTTTAATAAGTTTGTAAAGAGTTTACGGTATAACATCAATGAGTCTATTAGTGGCCAACAAGCTATTGAAATGTTAGCTCAACATTTAATTACCGAGCCTATTTTTAACGCTTTGTTTGGTGAATATAGTTTTGTTAACAATAATGTTGTGTCTAAAACTATGAATGATGTGCTTAGTGCATTTAAAGTCTTTGGATTTAATAAGGAACAAGAAGATTTAAAACCATTCTATGATTCAATTACATTAAGAGCTAGTGGAATTGATAATGCTGAAGGTAAGCAAAAGCTTATCTTAACGCTTTACGATAAGTTCTTTAGTAAAGGGTTTAAAGAAACGACTGAACAGTTGGGAATTGTATTTACACCTGTTGAAGTAGTTGACTTCATTGTTAATTCAGTTGATCATGCATTACAAAAATACTTTGGGAAGCGATTAGTTGATAAGAATGTCAATATTCTTGATCCATTCACTGGAACAGGAACATTCATGACACGTACATTAACACATTTCAAGAAACAATTAGATAATAAAGAGATTACTTATGATGATATATTGCGTAAGTACATGCATGAAATGTATGCAAATGAAATTGTGCTTCTAAGTTACTACATTGCTGCTATCAATATTGAAGCAACATTTGAGGATATTAATCCAGATAAAGATTACAAGCCATTTGATGGAATTGTGCTTACTGATACGTTTGCTAGTACCGAAAATAAGAACGCTTTAGATGATGAATTATTTGGTGAAAACAATGAACGTTTAAAACGTGAGCAAGAGCAGCCAATTACAGCTATTATTAGTAATCCACCTTATTCAATCGGTCAAAGAAGTGCTAATGATGATAATGAAAATGTACATTATCCATATTTAGATAATCAAATAAAAAGAACATACGTTGAACATAGTTCTTCTACAGTTGTAAAAAGCAATTATGATAGCTATATAAAGGCCTTTAGGTGGGCTTCTGATAGAATTGGTTATAATGGTGTTATTGGTTTTATAACTAATGGTAGTTTCTTAAGTAGTGGTAGTTTAGATGGATTCAGATATTCAATTTTTAATGATTTTAATCATCTTTATGTATTTAACCTACGTGGTAATCAAAGAACTATTGGAGAGCAATCACGTAAAGAGGGTGGAAAGATTTTTGGTTCTGGAAGTCGTGCTCCAATTGCAATAAGTATTTTAGTTAAAGATGGTTCTGATAACCATGAAATCTATTATCATGATATAGGAGATTATTTATCTAAAAGTGAAAAACTAAAGATAATTAATGATAAAGTTGATATTTCACATGTTGATTGGAAAAATATTAATCCTGATAATTATAATGATTGGCTAGATAAAAGAGATGTTAACTATACAAAATATCTTCCATTGTTTGGTAAGAATAATCATGTATTTAATGTTAAAACTTCAGGTATAACAACTAATAGAGATTCATGGCTTATTAATTTTAATAAAGAATACACGGAACATATTGGTAATAAACTAATAAAAAATTATGATTATGAATTAAAAAATTCAGTTAACTATGAAAAGGCTACTAAAGACGATAGTAAAATAAAATGGAGTGCCACGTTAAAAAATAGATACTTATCTAACCAATACATTTCTGATAATCATAAAGTTATCCCAATAATGTATAGACCTTTCACAAAACGGAACTTGTACTACAATAGTAATGTTATAGACAGACCACGAGCTTTTGAAAAAATTTGGGGTAAAAATAATATCAGTTTATTAATAAGTGGAAAGGGTTCTCACAAATCTTTCGATGTTTTTGTAACAGATTGTATATCTGATTACCATGTTGTAATATCGGGAACTCAAGTATTTCCCTTTTATGATGAATGGGAAGATAAACAATATAATTTATCAGACGCATTTATTAAGCAACTTAATATGACACATAAAGATGCGTTAGCTTATATATATGGATTACTGAATTCTAATAGTTATCAAAATAAGTATTCTAGTGATCTTGTTAAGGATACACCACGCATTCCAATTGCAAAAAATAAAGAAAAATACGTTGAAATTGGAAAGAATTTAATGGGCTTACATCTTAATTATGAAAAAGTTAGCCCATATAGCGATGTAAAAGTTATAGGATCTGACGATAGTGACTATACTGTTAAGAAGATGAGATTTGCAAAATACCGGAATCCTGAAACAAAGAAGTTAATCAATGATAAATCTACTATTATCTTCAACGATGACATTACTGTTTCTAATATCCCTGAAAAAGCATATGATTACGTTGTTAACGGACGTTCTGCAATTGAATGGATTATGGATCAATATCAAGTTAAAACTGATAAGAAAACACAAATTACTGATAATCCAAATGAATACAGTGATGATCCTAAGTATATTTTTAATTTGTTACTAAGCATTATTAATGTATCTGTTAAAACTGTTGATTTAATCAATCAATTACCTAAGTTTGAAGTCGATGAAGAAGCTAATAAGTAAAGATATATTTTGAAAATACATTTATAGAATTGTATCACTTTCCTTTAAACCAAATCCCTTAGCAATTGTACTTGCCCCAATACCGTAAAGGTATTGAGTTATCATTGTTAATTTTTCCTCTAAAATATATTTATCCATACAAAACGGGGCTGTGACATAACTCCTTAAAATAAATGGTTCTTGTCGGAAGAAATAATAATTTCTTCCGACAAGAACCATTTTTACATTTAATAAAAGAAAATTAGTTACTAATGAAGCTATCTTTATGATGTTCATTGCCGTTAATACGATTCCAGTTTCTCTTTTGACTTTATTAATTCCTCGAACTGAAAATCGAGTGAACTTCAAATAACCTTTCAAGTGTCCAAAAAACGATTCGACATCTATTTTTCTTCGTGCATAGATTGAGATAGATGGACTTTTTTTGTGGTTTACAGTCGGTAGATATACTCAAATTCATTTGATTTATTTTATAATTATTCATGTTGTGTTGTTCCTTTAGGAGAATGATTTGAAGAAAGTTGGAGTGTGAACCAGCTTTCTTTTCTATATATTATACATAAAAACAGGCAACGATAAGAAAAAGTTTCTTATCGTTGCCTGTTTGTTTGTTGTGACTTATGTCGCAGCCTCGTTTTATGTTACTTCCTTATTTATATAATCGTTTAATTATTTCAGTAGATTCCTTCATTGCCTTTTCATTTTTATTTCTAAATAAATAGTATACAAAATCCGGAACTGTCACGGTATTACATCTAGTAATATAAATGCTGTCTTGAATTTGCCTAATATATTGATCTGATATAATTTTTGGGTTTTCTATAGATTCCTTAACACTTTTAACTATTGACTTTTCTGATTTAATAGTGTTATTGAACATCACAAAATTTTTTCTTAAAAATGATAGTATAGGCAAAATTATAGCTACATAATACATAGGAAAAATAAAAAAGCAAAGCACAATTAAAATAGCGTATATAAAAATACAATAATTTTTGCATATCTTTGATTGTTTTAAAGTCCAGTTAGCGTTGTTATATTGACAAACTAGCGTATCTTTTTTTATATCACCAGTATTAGGAATGCTATACCAATTCATAAGATCATTAAAATTTGATTTATCTACATGTTTTTTGATGAATTCTATTGATACTATCTTATCTATCAATACACAGTTCCAATTAATAGAAAAAATTTTGGTATCGAACTGCTCTTGTATATTTGCTCCTTTATTAACTAATTTATTGTTAATAATCAGTAAAAAATTTGTTAAAAAAGTAAAAAATATTCCTATCATCATTGATTTTTCTAAGTCTTTAAATCCTAACATTTTAACTATTATTGGAATTATTGATGAAAAAAAAGAGAGGTAAAAATACTTTTTGGCCCTTGAATATACATTTCTTTGAGCAGACAGTAATTCTAGCATTTCTTTTGAATTCTGTTTTTCTATATTTAAATTTAAACTCATTAATTGAAGAAGTCCTTCCAAAGATTAATAGCCATCTCATTAGAATCAATTGACTCAAGCCAAATAGCTTTATTTGAAATATTCTTAAAGTTATTAAGTGATTTAAGCAAATAATTAATATCATCATTATTTATATAATTTATTACTCCTTGGATTCTTTTTCTATCGTAAACTTCATATCTACAATAGGTTAACATATAATCCATAAATTTATTTATAAAAATTCTATAATTATTTTCCTCTGATACATTAAACATTGGACTATCAATAAAATCTAGTATCATAGTTTCGAGAACATAAGATGGTATGTAATTATAAATACCACTTCTGTAGTTCCAGTACTTTAAAATTCTTATTACTCTTTTTAAATCAATATTAATAACTTTTTGATGTTCATCAATATCATTACGATCTAGCATAGGATTAGTTCTTTCCCATTTTCCATATCCATTTGGGATTAAATAAAATGATTGTCCTAATTCATTCTCAACAGTTTTAAAAGAAGGTACTATATCAAAACCCCAATCATAACTTGATAATTCTAATCTTAGTGCTTGCATGTTCCTTTTTATTTCTGATTTTTTATATTGATTAATCTTTTTTAATTCGCTCCTTATTAAATTTATCATTCTTATAGAGCTCAAAGTTCCACTTTCACCAATTAATGATGTTAACTGTGTTGATTTTTCATTAGGAAATATGTCTATATCATTCCAAATACTATTGTTAAAATTAGAAAGACTTCCTTGAGCTGAAAATATAATCATTATATCTACATCGTTTAATGGTTTAAACTGTGTTTTTCTAGCGTAGGAACCCATTTTCAAATAAAAATCATTACTTCCCCATAAATCTGGAAAGGAATTTAAATTATTAGAAAACGATTTTATTTCAGAAGTTAGCCAATCACAACTATTTTTAGCCGCAATAATTGTATCTTGTGAAATTTTTATATTAGAATTTACATAATTTTCAAACCAAGCATTTACTATTATTTTAAACACCTCTAAATTAATTATTAATAACTGCTCATACGATTAAACTTCAGAAAAACTTTTTAATAAAGTATAAATTTAATCATAGGAGCAATTAACGTAATTAAAAGATTACTTAATAGGAAAATTAAACAATTATATATATCCATAAAATTGATTTATCGTACTTTCGGCTGAATCAATATATTTGTTTAAAAATGATTTTAATGAATTAAATCCATTATTACTTGGATTAGCTTTAATATTGTATACATCTGTATACTTCTCATTTAATTCAACATTGTCTTTTAAATCATCAATTTTTCCAGGATGAATAATGGCAACACCCAATACTGCCGACTTTTTATCTACATTCAAATCACGAAATAGTTTTGACATTTTTTTATATTTTTCATCACAATAAGGAAATGGACTAAAGATCGAATCCTTATATGCAATTATTTGTGGCCCAGATGAATGTTTTCCATTCCAAACATACTTTATATCCCTATATTTAGTATCTAATATTATTGCATTAAAAAAGACATTATCAGAATCATATATTTCAATAGTAACATCAGGTCTATTATGAGTACCGCGATGAAACATTGGATTAGCATCTTTAGATTGTTTAGCAGATATTTTGTGATCATATATGACTTTCAAATAAAAATTATGATTGTCTTTAGTCTTACCATCCATAATCACTTCCGTATCTTCATTCAATCCCTTATAATCAGCAGAAACATCATCAAATATCCATCCACTTTTAGGTTTAAACCCAAGATCAACAAGTGCTTCAATTACCTTTACGTATCCCCAAATTTCATATAATAAATCAGTTCTTTTCCAATAATAATTGTATTGTCTTTCGAATTTATCGGAAAAATATGATAAATGTTCTAATTTCCAATAAATAGAATGGATAAAGGAATATCTACTATCTAAATTACTATTACTAGTTGAGGAAAACATATTTGTGTTTTTATCAGCTACATCTTTGAACCAGTCCTTATTATAAATGGAATTTATTATAGATATATAAGAGCTAAGCACATTTTTTACGTTTATCTGGTCATTATTAATTGTGCTATAGTCAGATATTTGTAATAGTCTTTCAACAACCGTATATATATACTTAAACTCCCTTTTTAAACTTATATTATCAACAGTATTATAGTTTATTTTTCTACCTTTTCCATAATATTTATATCTATTATTTTGTCTGGTAGACATTTCCTTTTTTGACTTTCTATCTATAAATCCGTTCAATTTATTAGTCCATTGATAATAATTAGATATTGCAAATCTAGGACTATTAATCAAATCAAAGCAAAAATTTGAAAAGTTATTTTGTTGATCACATAATAGTTCAATTGCCTTAATGTCATTATACGTCAACTCTGATGAGTAATTGGACTTCATACCATTATTATTAGATATAAATGATCTAGATAAGCCTCTAACAGTTTTCTCTAAATCTATCTTAAGCTTATCTAAACCATCACTAGTTAAATGTTTAGGAGTAATTTTGAGCACAGAATAAAATACATCCATTGTGTCTTCATTAACCAGCTTTAACAAATACATTCCAGGTAAATACTTAAAATCATTATTATTATTGTCATATAGTTCATATGGAACATCACTAGGATTTATATACAAATTATTATTATCATCTTTTTTTATTCTAGAAGAATTTTTTCTGTTATTACTTATTAAATCTAAACCATCTAAGTATATTCTATAATTTTCTAAATTTTTAAAAACAAGTTCAGAAATAGTATTTTCTGGAAGTTCTAGAGGTACAGAATCTAATTCTTTATTGGAAAAAACAAAATCCATTTTCCCATATTTTTTACTATTAATATAAATTTTATCTTGCAAATCCATTTATTTCTAATTCCTTTGTCTTATTAATAAGATTATTTCTACTAATGCTAAAATCAGATAAATCAGAATAGTCATCTAGTATCTTAACGATGTCTCCCTTTAAAGATCCATTTTCATCTTTAGATAATAATGATGAAAGCATGCTGCTAGTTCCTCTTAGTTTCGTAAATATTCTGCTAGATAGCTGTAAGTCAAACATATAAGGAATATCGAGATAATCAGAAGGTAAATTACCTATAAATGATTCTATAGAATTTATAGTCCTCCAACTAACCCCCTGGTTAGGATTTGCATTATTAATAGCCACGTTTAAATCCCATAACATTTGTAAATATTCATCTGAAAATTCAAATTCATTTCGGTAACTATATAGTTTTGAATCAAAAACTGTATAAGATGGTGAATTAATTAAGTTAACCATCGTTTCATTACTTATAAAACTTTTTCTATCAATAAACTTTTGCATTTTTAAATTAATTATATTAGCACGATCAAGAAGCTTATTTGAAAATTCAAAAGTAGAATCATCCACGTTCATAGTTCCAACAAACCTAACATTTTCAGGAATTAAAATTTCACTAGGATACTTTTCACTATTATAAAGCCGCTTTTCAAGATATCCATTATACAGTTTAATATATCTACTCTTCTCATCCCGTTCTAGTACTGATAAAAATTGAGAAAAATAGTGTTCTACTCTTGCTAAGTTCATTTCATCCAATGTTATTAGATACAATTTATCTTTATTCATATTAGCTTTTTGGATAATCTCTATCAATCCAGTATCACCTGGGTAATAGTTATTTGTTGTATTATCAACAAACCCAAGTAAATCAGAGTCATCCTGCCAAAAAGGTCTAACGGAAATAAACTTAAATTGTTCACTATTATTTATACCTAAAGCATCGGCATAGGCACTTATAATCCTAGACTTACCAGTCCCACTCATACCAGAAAGAACAGTCAGTAAATTACTTTTTATTGATGTATGAATATTCACTAAATCATTATCATCTATTGCTAATTTATATTCGTTAGTTTTTATTACTTTTTTAAATTGTTCGATTAAAGTATTATTTTTATCAACATTATTCGATGAATTTAAATTATTATTCGATTTATCATGAGCTTTATTAATATCAGATCCCAAATTATATTCAAAAGTAGAAAAATCATCAATAGAATATCTACTATTTTGATTTCTTTCCATTAAAAATTCATTAGGAATAAAAGCAATGGTCTTATCCTTATTAAAAAAAATTCCATCGTTCATATTGCCACTTATACTTCTTACAGTTATGGGATCATCTTCTGTTGGAACGTGAAAAAGAATTGCATCAGGAAATTCCAAATTTTTATTTTTTATATCTACATATGAGTATAAATAACCTAAATCTTCATCTAAATCATAATCATCATTATGGTAAATCACGAATGATATGTTATCATCCATATTAATATGATCAAATGAATTACTATTGAATGCATCACCATCTAATAATTTTTTATCAAATTCTTTATTATTTTTGCCATGAATTATTGGAATCATTTCATAATTATTATAATTATCAATTACTGATTCATCTACATCAATAGATAAAACATCATCTATTGATACAGAAAATTTCATTTTATTCGTGCCATCAAGTATTTTTTCGCGAACATTAAAAATAAAAATTTTATTGTCTAAAAAGTTGTGAAGATTTATCTGTCTTTCTGAATCTATCGGAGAATAATTATCTATAAAACCAACTTTTCGTAAGACATTAGGAAAAATGGAAACGTTACTATTATAAACATTATCATTCTCGTTAGCACTCATCACTTCTAAAAATCCGACCATTTCATTTCTATTGTCAACAATAGTACCACTAGTACCATATTCATCATATTTACTCTTAGAAAGCTTACCAATATATTGCTTATTAGGTTCCATATTTATTTCAATCCATTCTTTAAAATTATAAAATAATATCTCATAGATATCCTTAAATCATTATACATTATATTACAGACGCCTTGTGAAACATTATAAACATATATTTAAAATTAATTTATTACGCTAATCATAAGATCAATTTATACTAAATTACCAAAAATAAATAATTACTACTACATTCTAAAATAATCTGATATTAATTTTTAAAAACTATCTTTTCGTAATAATTAAAAGTTAACTTCATATTTAACATTGCTACATTTTATATAAAAATCTTCAGGTTAAATAGTAACGTTAATTTATTTCATACATTTAAGTAATTTAATGAATTAAAAAGTAAGAGCCATACAAGTTTTTCAATAAAATCATAATTAGTATATATGTAAATAGCCTCTCTCTTTTAACTTAACGGAAACTGATTATTCACAATCAGCATTAGTTTCATCAGTACATGCTTGATAACCTTATCCAAATGCTTTCACCAACCTTAAAGTCATTATTATATTCTAACGTCAATTTAAGCTCGTTGACATATCATCAGTAAATAATTAAAATTATAATAAATTATTTATTGGAGTTGTTAATGATGAAAAAAATATCTTTATATTTAACAATGTTAATCACACTGGTCATTTTTGGTGCTACATTTGCTGTTAAACCAACTGCCCAAGCAGGTACGACTGGTTTCCCACAAATGACCACGCCATCATATCCATCTGAAAAGGGATACGGATACATATATTTTAACGAAACTAAATTAGGCACCCCTGCACAAGTTATTAAACAAGTGAATGATGCTGCACCACGAAATGAATCTAATCCTAGTCAAAATACTGGTTTTAATGTTGATTCAACTGGTAACTACTGGTACAAAAACTATGATTCTAATGAAACTAAAAGCCAAACCCTATACGCAGTTAACCAGTTAGATCTTAGTAAGAATCAACCAGTTGATGACTTGAAGTCCAATCCTAACTATAAAAAAATTGAAAAAGAAGCATCCCTAGTTAGAAAATATCGTAAGCAATTAAAGCAGTTAAAGAAGAATAGGGCTAGCAATAAACAGATTCAAAAAGTTACTCAACAGTTAACTAGGGCCCAAAAGGCATTAACTGATTTACAATAATTAAAAGAAGTCCTCCATGTACTGGATAAACCATTCCAAGTAAGGGGGACTTTATAATTTAAATTAAAAAACAAAGAATTGAGATGGATATTTATGAAAAGAACCAAATTAATCTTAGCTTCAGCACTCCTATCAACAATTGGTTTGTACCAAGTTAATAATCAATTTCAGACTGCTAATGCTAGTTCCAAACCTAAATCAATTAAAGTCTACCGTTTTAAAAAGACTGCCAAGGGTTACAAGTTAGTTAGCAGCGCAAAGAAAAAATACGTTGGTAATTTAAAAAAGAGCAGCAAAATCACTTACCGCAATAATAAATACTATTACATAAAGAAGTTGAAGGGATACGTAATTGACTATGGTAACCCCAGCGGTTTATTAAACGGTGTTAGTCCAAAGTCTGAGCGGGCAGATGCAAATCACAAGTACATTATTGGCACAAATAATCACCCTGCTGAGTTAATGGGAGAAGATCAGTTTGACCAGTTAATTGAACAAAAGGACAACGTTAGCTTTGGTAGTACTAGTGGATTTAATGGATTCCTCGTTCATACTATTAAAACAGCAAATGTGGCGGGCTATTCTTTTACCCAAATTGACGAAGTTACTGGTAAAAATGACAAGGAAAAACTGTGGGTTTACTCTGGAAACCTAGGTAATAAAGCTAACGCAACTGCTAAATATGTTAGTCTAGATACTGTTTACGATAAACAAAGCGATATATTAAAAGGTCAAAATAACAGTTCACAATCTAATGATGATGATTCCAGTGATGATAAATCAAGTAATAATAGTAATAATTTCACTGCAGATGAACTAAGTAAAATAAAGAACTATCAAGATCAAGCTAAGGCAATCGGCAACGTTTCCAATCCATATTCTACCAATCCATCATACGAAAAAGCCTTTAACATTGGTCAATTAAACCCCGCGTTCACTAAAAATGTTGTTGACTGGTTAAACTTCTACCGCCAATTATTTGGATTAGACACTATTAATGATGATAGTTCTTGGGACACGGAGGCTCAATACGGAGCAACTGCCCTTGCCGCTGCTAATCAGGGATTGAGTCATGGACTCGTTGGGTTCAATAAGCCTAGCTTTGTTAGCCAAGATGATTGGCAACGTGGAGCAAATGCAACTAACTCTAGTAACCTAGCAGAAGGCGTTAGTCGTCCTTCTGACATCATTACACTATATTTAAATGACAGTGGGCTGGCTAATCCAGGTCACCGCCAATGGTTGCTTGGAAACCTAACAAGAATTGGGATTGGTCAAGCTGGTGACTACAATGCAATCAAGGTTTTTGATGATTCTGAAAAAAATAATTCTCCAATTTGGAACTTTAGCCCTAATCCAATTGCATATCCAAGTGTCAATCTATGCCCAATTGATTTGGTTAGAGATACTTACTGGAGTTATTCCATTCCAGAAAAGTTAAGTGATTTTCCAAGTTATGCTTCTCATTACCATGTTTTATACAAAGATGCATCAAATGAATCTGATTCTTATGATCAAAATATGGATTCAAACACTGTTAAGGTTCATGATAATACAGATAATAAGGATGTTCCCGTATCAGGAGTTACCTTAAATGGCGGTTCTGGAAACAGTGATGCTGTTTTTACCTATAAACCTGATAACAACTATATTAAAGCTGGTCATAGCTACACCATTACAATCAATGGATTACCAAATAATCAATCATACACTTATACCACTAAGCTTTTTAGTTTAGATGATGATTAAATTTGTCTAATTGAAAAAATAAGCTAAAAGTACATTCTTAATCTTATCTTTCTTACTATAATCAAAATGATATGTCAATCTGAGTTATTACAAAATAATTCAAACTTGACATATCATTTTATTTATTATAGATTATCAGTATAAAAGATGAGGAGTTGTACATAATTTGAATATTAAAAAAATCATTTTAACTAGTGCCATATCAGCAGCATTGGTAGTGCCGTTATCACAAACCAGTTTAGGAAACATCATAAATTATGATTATACAGTTCAGGCTTCTAAGCACAAATCTACTAATCATAAAAAGCACGTCAAAAAAGTTAAAAAACAATCTAAAAAGCATTCAAAGAAAGTTAAAAAAGTAAAGAAGCATCTGGCTAAGAAGAAGGTTAACAAAAAAACCACTAACAAGAAAAATAATAGCAGTTCATCAAGTAGTAGTAATGCTGCATCTAATATTAGCCAAATTGTAACTAATAGCGCCACATCTTCAAGTATCAGTGCTACATCTTCAAGCAGTAACACTACATCAAATACTAGCAGCGCTAGTTCAAATGCATCTCAATCAAGTAATAATTCAACGGCAATCACTAATACTAGTAGCTCAAGTACATCTCAATCAAATATTAGTTCAGCATCATCAAGTAATAGTACTAGTTCAAGTGCATCTCAATCAAGTAGTGTTTCTAGCGCTAATAATAACCAACCAAGCGCAAATAGCAATCAATCTAGTTCAACAAATAGCAGTGATTTTGAGCCAAACATCGTCAATGGTAAGTTTACAGATCCTGTTATTGTATTCAAAAATAGCAATAGCAGTAAGATAACAGACGATGATTATCTTAATTACACAAATGCAGTTCATTCTGAACTATCAATTTTCACTGAGTTTAATAGTAATATTAATTATGTTACCAACAATAGTTGGTTTAGGCAGAGATATGACATGGGTGACTTCTACACAACCCAAACGTATAATGACTTCGCTAATTCATTTAACACCATCGTTAGTGATATGAACACTAATGTTGATAACTATGATAAGGAAGGCATCAAATATACCTATTCACAGTTAACTCCATCAGATGATCCAGATGAACCTGTTGACCAAATAACAGATGCAGATAGAAACTTTGTAAATCACGATTATGGAAGAGTTGGTAATATTGACCAAGTATTTGGAATTATTCGTCTGCAAGAGACCGTAAATGATTGCTACCAATACTTTGGAACTAGATTTTCTAGCACTGAGAACAATCGCTTAAAGACCCTTTATAATAATGTTAATAATAATAAAATCAATGATAATTCAGATGTGTCAAAGAT
Organism: Lactobacillus sp. Sy-1; assembly: GCF_019303535.1. Lineage (GTDB taxonomy): Bacteria > Bacillota > Bacilli > Lactobacillales > Lactobacillaceae > Nicoliella. The sequence continues at coordinate 58,651 of NZ_JACCIU010000002.1, forward strand.
TCCTAGTCAATGGAATAATATCAAGGCATTCTTTGCTGAATTATCAAATGCTTTTAGCACACTATAATCGCTATTAAAACGCACTTATTTAGAAGGACTGGCTCCGATATTCAATCGGGGGCAGTCCTTTTCTTTGTCTGGATATTTAAATATTTACCCACCCTACTACAACTACATTAACAATAAAAAAACTGACTTCGACTAAACATCGAACTCAGTTACTATAAATTATTTCAAATGTTAAATTTTTATTTTCTGACGATTATAAACCAATACCTTCTTGAAGCTTAATTGAGTCTAAATATAATTCAATTTGAGTAGCTTTGATAATTTTTTTAAGACCATCAAAGTTTACCTCTTCTTGATCGTTACTAATAGCATTTACACTTTGGCTTTTATGAGACATATTGTTATCATTCATTATGACACATCCCTATTATTTTTTAATCAAGTTCATTTTATCATAAAGCTATAATGAAGTGTTAGATATGGCATGTAAAAAATATGTAAATTTTGATGGTTCTATAAATATTATTAAGTCGGGATTTAACCAGTGGTAAATTTATAGTTTAGTTTTATTCATTTCATTTATATTCGATGAAAAATTATTATTTTATCCATTGATTTTCGTAATAATTAAGTTAGTTTTTAATCCATTATTTAAGAGACAGTTAGATGGATATTGCCTTTAAAATTTAATTTCAAGTATAAATCATCCGATTTCATAGTTGAAATTAAGTCGTATAAATTACTTGTAATTATAAATATTTTTATACTATAATTACATTGTTATTTCAGTTCAATGCTAATTTAAATAAATTTTAAGATAAACACTGAACTAATAATAAAGTATATTTGAGGAGCGTATAATTATGAAAACCAAAACACTTTCCACGATATTAACTGCTGGTCTTTTTGTATCAGTTATTGGTACCAGTGCAAGTGCCGCAAAGCTACATAACGGAGTTCCTAAAAAAATCCATAGTTCCTGGATTTCAACAAAGGCATATTCCAGTGGACCTAGGATAAATGAAAGATATAAGATTAGTTTTAACTCGCCAAGTGAGATTCGATACGATTTTCCAGGAGAATCTTCTCCCGGTCAGGTTGCCAATCTTAAGTACCAATCATTAGGTAAAAATAAGTATAAGGTCGTTGGACTAATCGTTGGTCAGGGTGGGATGAAATCTGGCAAGAAGGATACTTTCCACTTTAAGTTCCTAAGTAAAGATAAAGTGAAAGTAAGTTTCAAGTCCGGTTCAGGTTACCCTAGTCCTTGGACTACCACAATGAAACGCGTTAAATAAATGAATTAAGAGGACTGGCTTCGATTTATAGTAGAATTCAGTCCTCTTTTATTTTATAAAGTAATTAAGTTGACAACCTTTTTAATTAGGGGTAGAATTTTAGTCTTGTCTATTAAGAGGCAATCTATTCATTCCATTAAATAGTTCATAATAAATTAGCCAAGCTATTAAAGCAATGTTGTTAACCCACCCAATAACCAGGTATTCAATCGACTATCTGGTTTTTTGTATCCCGTTAGCTAATTCTGGTGAACTCGTGAGCGTTCGATTCGCTTATTGGCCCTTGCACCACAAATTAATAATTGAAGGGAAGTAAAGGGATGGAAAAATTATACGCAGCTCAGTTGCAAAGAAACATCTTTACGATGGATGGTAGTTTTGATGATAAGTTAAGTTTACTAAGGGCCCTTACTTTAATCTCTAAGAATGCTGAGGAAACCCCCAACGCAATGGTTTTGTATTCTGACATTTCTGATGACTATGAGGTAACTAATAATCATTTGGATAGTAACAAAATCTGGAACCGCATTTTGGATCAGATCAATGTTATGCCAGGATTCAGAACTAATAGGGATATTTCAGTTGCGGCGACTTCGGTCTTTATATACCGTCAAAGGATTAGTACGTATAAAGAATTCAATCGGACTCTGAATGCGATGGCAGAATGCCCAGCTTACGGTTATGATCAACGAATTGATGATTATGAACGGTACGATACTAATCCAGAGATTAAGAAGTTAGACAATGCGCTGAATGCGATCAAAGCGATATTATATGGCCAAAATTCTAACATCCTTTACGATAAGCAACAAATCGTCAATTTGGACTTCGATAACAAACCAGACCCATTAACCTATCAAGAACTAATTAAACGGTTAAACAAATCCTTCAGTTAATTTAATTTGTAGTGTTACATTCTTTATATAAAGCGAAAAAGATTGCCAAATTGGCAATCTTTTTTGTTAAATCCAGAATTTGAAAGTGTGTAAATGTGTAAGGTTACACATTTACACATTTACACAAAAATATTAGTTTTGACGTTTAGATTATTCTTATAGTAAAATGATGCCACATTTAAATATTAGGAGGATTTTAAAATGAACAATATTTTAAAAAAAGCCATTACATATTCATTATTAGCAACCACTGGATTCGGGTTAATTAGCTTTTCAGACCAAAACGTCCAAGCTAAATCAGTGCCAGCCACTCAAAAATCCATTCGCGGGACTTGGTACAACTACAATAAATACAATAATTCCACTAACAACGGTGGCCTAGGTAAGAAATTCGCTAAACTTACAATCAATAGTAAGTCATTCACTTGGAATGGCCACCATTTTGATAATTCTGCCGGTACCAGAAAAAAACTGTATTATTTATTCGACTCTAAGAATCCAGTAAAAACTGGCTTTAGTGATGGGCTTGCAGCATGGACCAAGAAAATGAAAATTAACGGCAAATACCAAACCGTTCTGGTAACCTACCAAAGAATGCTTTTCTTTCAGGTATTTACTAAAAAACCAGTTAAACATGATTATTCATACACACTAAAGGGAAAGAAAGCAGATAATTACCAATACTACATTGGTCGTTAGTAAATTAAGTGTGCCCATTGTCTAAAAAATTAAAAAGGACTAGATTAGTAATTAATTTTTTTACTAATCTAGTCCTTTTTATTCTGGTTTTGAATTAGCAGCCGTTTAACTTTCTTAATTATAATTTCAACATCCTCATAACTTAAACCACATTCATTTTTGTATTCACGACCACTTTTAGAGATTTCCCCTTTTTCATTAATATACCACTTTATAATTATTCCTTGTAATGCGTTAATTCCAGTACTTTTGTTTTCTTCACCATTATCATCTAGAATGGCAATCTGAAACCGATTCTTACCACTTGGATTATTAGTAAATGAATATTCATAATAGTGATTGGATAGGATTAAAGCATGTAATATAAAGTGCTCAACAGCATTACAGTAAACTAAGCATTCTTTGCTCTGCCATTTTTTAAGGGTTTCTTCATCTATTCCATTTAGATCACTAGCAGATTTATTACCAATATTATGCATGAAACATTCTTTAATATTATGCTTGAATAATGATGAAAATATCTATGTTAAATAAAAACATCGCTAATCCATAAATTAATATTCATAATAGCAATTAGGTAATACTAGTGCCTGTACTATAAAATACTAATATTCAAAAACGATTAAAAACCAAAAATAGTCTTCGATAAAATAATTAGTAATTATCGAAGACTATTCTTGTGTTAATAATATTAAATTATAATCTAAAAATGCTACTTTGCATTCAAAGTTTTCGGAACCATTTGAAAAAGATAAAAGTTACCAAGTCCCTTTACGTTAAGCATTTTACCATTCTTCTTAAAAATAAATATTGCCGCCTGAGCAAAAAAATTTGATTTAATGTAGTAAGTACCATTAGTTTCTTTATACTGTGGATTAGAACCTAGCATCGGTCGAAAACTTTTATATTTTTTATTTGATCCATAGTAAAATTCGTTAAAATTTACCGCATCTTTATTAAGGGTAAATCCGGTACGATAGTACTTACCATATTTGACATTATTTTTATCAGCACGATTATGTTTAACTGAGATCCAATTTCCAGAAAACCCATCTGGGATTCCATCCTTCCATTCATCAGCACTAACAGTAGCTGAAGTTATGCATCCAAAAGCCACGAAAACTAAGGATACCAGTAACAGTTTTCTTAAATTCATCAAAATCACTCCTATGTACAAATAGTATTAAATCATTATTCTAAATTAATTATACCAATTTATTAGTTGCAATCCTATTAATTTTATTTAATCCCGATAATTCAATCATTTCATTTAACCTTTGTGATTTTTTAATACATCAATTATAATTAGTATATAAAAATTAAATCATAGTTAGAAAGAGATGATTACTATTAAAGTTCAAAAATACCTATTAGCTGGTTTAGCTGCCGCAGCGATGGTTAGCATCTACAGTCAAAGTGCGGATGCCAAACGAGTTACATATCAATTTAAAGGTGGTTACAGCACCTTTTACAATAATTTACCTAAGGGGTCGCAAACGTTTAAGAATGTCCATTCATTTAAAGCCAAAAATCAAAAAGGTGATTACGTCTTTGTAACTAAAATTCAAAAATATAAAAATGTAAAATATGCAAAAATAGGTGATAATTGGGTTCGCCTTAGTTCATTAACTAAGTACAAGCCAAAGAAATCATCAATTAAAAACAGTACCACCACCCCTAAAAAACAAGCAAATTCTAATAAGCAAGCCACTAGTTCCATTAATTGGGAAGACTCTAATAACGTTAATAATGCTGTCCAAGCTACGTTTAATTACTTGAACCAATGTAGAACTCAAGCTGGGATCAGCGGGCTGAAAATGAATGATAAGTTACAACAAATTGCTCAAAAAAGATCAGAACAATTAATCACTAATTTCTCTCACCAAGATAATAATGGCAAAGATGCCGCTGAAGAAGTTGCAAATAGCCTTGGATACAACAATTTATTTGGCGTGTCTGGCGAAAACATTGCTGAATTTTCTGCGAATAGCGGATCGGTCCAAAGTATTGGTGAGGAAGGAATTAGGTTGTTCCAGTCTGAAGGTCCATACAAGAATGATGGTAAAGAACATGGACACTACGTAAATGATATGGCCCCCTTCTACACTGATGTTGGAATCGGGTTTAGTTATGATCCTAAAACTGGTAACGGTTTTCTATGTGTAAACTTTGGTGGAATGGACCTTAGTCAATTTGCATCTAATCCAAATATTAAGTTTGTTGATGATGATGGTTCTGATGACTAATGGAAATCATTAATATCAAATAAAATATCATTTTTAAATTACACGATCCATGGAGATTATCGACATGAAAAAATCTATTTTAAAAATGGCCATTATGGCCACTCTAGGTATTAGCGGAACCGGAATTGTATCTCAAAGCTTCTCTCCCAACCAATTCGTTGCCCATGCAGACGGACTAGTTGCCTACCTAAGCGAAGAAGACAACTATAAAGACGTATATGCAATTGTAAGTGACGACGGTAAGGGAACCGATATTGGGACGCCAAGGAAAGCATTAGCTGATTTAGCAGCTGCTAAGCAACGTAATTCAGCTAATCCAAGTCAAAATAACGGTTTTAACATTGATTCTGATGGTAAGGTCTGGTATTCAAATTATCCCTTGGAAGTGGTTCCAGGTGATGTTCAGCACACTCTTGAAGGATTAGCCAGTCATAACCCTAATGACGATGCTAGTTCAAACACCACTAAAGTAAATTCCAAAACCAATACAAATTTAAATAAAAGTGCTAAGCTAACCAAGGTCCAAAAAGAGCTTAAAAATGCTAAAAAGATACTTAAGAATGCTAAGACTAAAAATGAAGTTCAAATAGCTAAAACCAAAGTGCGAACTTTGCAAAAACAAGTTAACTCGCTTAGCAAATAGAATTCATTAACATACAAACTAAAAGCGACTCTCGAACGGTAATCCTAAAATTACCGTTCGAGAGTCGCTTTTATCTTCACCAGAAATAAATTCCATCATCACTAAGCTTTTATTACCATAATGACGTTATGAAACTATACCCAATAAAGTTACCGTGGTTATCATTCTCAATAACGACCCCATAGTAGCAACACACCTGACTGAACGCCACCTTTAAGTGCATCCGGATCTCATAACAAGTTAATCATCGTTCCACTAATAATCATTTTTCGGTTCATCATTAATTCCCCCCATCAAGAATATTATCAACTATTCAAAAAGCATCGTATTATAATACATCCCCTGATAGTAAGTTGTTGCTGTGGCCATTTGACTAATATTAGTTCCTAAGATATTAGCCCGATGCCCCCAATTCTCCCCAACAGCATCATCATACATATATTCGTTAATCATATTAATCGTTGTTGTCACAGGGGTGTCAGTTGATATTCGGGACTGAATATTTTCACGCAAAACATAGTCACTAAAGCCAAATTCCTTTGCTAAGCCATCGACCCGCCAACTACCATCACTATTATAATGATCAACTCCTAACTGAATATTTTGCTGGTTCCGCGCCTGGGATAGTTGATATAAGTCGTTATTCCAGGTTAGCGGCGCAATCCCATTGCGATAACGCAAATAGTTTACGTAGTTAAAATCAGAGTTTTCGTTAATCGTATCGGATACATTAGTATTATTTTTATTCGGGTTTTTTTGTAAGTAAAGGGAGCTACTAATAATCCAATATAGCCTCTTATAGTTATTAAATTTAACCAGGTAATAAACAACATCCCAGTCACTAGCTTTTCGATAAATCACAGTCCCCTTGGAACCAAGTTTAATCGTTTGTTTCCCATAACGAGATGATGTTTCACCGGTTGGGAACTTGGTGTATTGCAAACTGGTATTCGAGGCCACGTATTTTACCTTGGTCCCTTCAGCATAATTCGAGTTACTAAGGTATAGATTCGGATCGTAATATTTATATCGATCAGTAACGTTGGTATTAAAATCGTTTAGGACCGTGCTAATCGTTGAAGATGACTGCCCGGCTAGGGGACTAGCAGCATATACAATGGTGGTGCTGAATGTTAATCCGGTAATAATCACCGTAATGGCTGTGATAAGCCATTTTTTTAGCATCATAAACATAATCTCCATTCCTTACCATATTTATTTCTTTGATAATATCCAAAGACTAAAAATAACCCTAAATATCAATACACTATGTAACTACACTCCAAAAATAACAAGAAGCCACTTTTAAACATCTTCTTGTTCAATTATTAAATTAATATTAAGCTTGAATTAAAGGACCTGTCAAATTATTCTGTTGATAAAATTCAACTATTTGATAAATTGAATTCCGAACTCAATTTAAGAAAAGTTCAAATTTAGTTATAATTAATCATGAACACTTTCGTTTCACTCAAAAATTTATCGTGTACATATTAGTGCTATCTTTAATCATTAACGATGAATTAGCAGTATTCAAAATCTTAAGGAGTAGTTATCATGAAACTTAAAATAAATCTACTTACATCTATAACAGCAGTTGCTGTCGCATTTACCATTGGCGCAACCACCGTCCATGCCGATAGTCCGCTAGCTTACCAGGCCCCTAGCACCATTAAGAAGGTGCTATATAACTTTAACGCCAACGTTCCTGACCGTTATAAGTATTACGATCCCAATCAATTTCTTAGTAATGCTGATTATCACATTGGGACCAAGGTAATTTATCAATTTGCCAGCTCTTCGCTCCAATTTGCCCAATTTCCCCAGAGTGCGACTGATACTACATCCGGGGTGCAAAAGTTTCATACCGGTGCAATGGGTAAAATTGTGGATAGAAGGGTAAGTGATTGGGACGCTGTTTACTATCAGGTTAAGTTTAAGGGTAGCAAGCAACCCTACTGGGTCATGGCTGCTGACTTGTTATTAACCAAAAATCGGAATGCCAAAAATCGTAACATGACCAGTGCAGTGGATAAAAATTACGATTTCAGCTATATTAATTACCTTCGTTATCGAAACGGCTTAAATCCGCTAACTTGGAACGCCCATCTATACACGTTAGCAATGGAACGTAATATTGAAATTTACAATGAAGTCAATAAGACTGGTTCAATGACCCACTTTAACCCCGATGGTAGCTTACAAGTTGATACACTGCGGCAACAAAAGGGTTGGGATGACAATATTATTAGTGAAAACATTTCAAATTTAGCTTCAACGGATACCCCAATGACGTCATCCATCAACATAATTAATGAATACATGGATAACGATTCCGTGGGTGAAAATTGGGGACATCGGAAAAATATTTTGGATCCAAACGTTACCCAAATGGCCACTGCAACCGTTTATCTTGGTGGGAATTACTACAATACGATGCTATTTGAATGATTAAAATAATGCTAAAAAGCCCCCAACTTATATTGAAGTTGAGAGCTTTTTAAATCTTTTCTATTCTATCTGGTCGCTATCCCGATTCGTTTTAAATCCAATAATCGTTACAAATAATAATGTAGATAGGATTACTACGGGTGGGAATATAAGATTATTTTACCTCATTTACGGCATCTGCAGGTTTATCACCATTTAATACAGCTAAAACATTGTCTAAGGCTTGATTAGCCATCTTAGTCCAACCTTCAATTGAATGGCCTGCACAGTGAGGAGTCAGGAAAACATTATCTAACTTACGAATAGGACTATCCATTGGTAATGGTTCCTTGTCATAAACATCTAAAGCTGCTCCAGCAATTTCTTTATTCTTAATTGCATCAACGAAGGCATCCTGATCAACTAATGGTCCCCGACCTAAGTTCAACAGATAAGCTGATTTTTTCATCATTTTGAATTCATCCGTTGAGACCGTGTTAATTGTCCCACTTACCGCAGGTAAATGTAAGGTAACGTAATCACTGTTCTTAAATAGCTCTTCTTTCGAAACAAATTTACCGTAATTAGTATCTTTAGGAGTTCGATTGTAAATTAAAACATTCATTCCTAAAGCTTGAGCACGTTTGGCGACTTCCTGTCCAATGTGCCCAAAGCCAACTATCCCCAAAGTTTTATCAGTGATTTGAGTACTCATGATAGTTTGCCCATAATCACTATCTCCTTCACGCATCTTATTAGAGATGGTATAAGAATGCTTAGATAAAAGCAACATATCAGTAATTACGTTTTCAGCAACTGAAACCGCATTTCCACCAGGAGTATTAGTTACCCATACATTGTGTTTGGCAGCAACTTGGGTATCAACATTGTCGTAACCAACCCCTTGGCGAGCAATGATTTTTAAATTAGGCATTTGATCAAACATGGAATTGGGAAATGGTAATTCCATTAAGATTGCTGCATCAACATCACTTGCTTTATCTAAAATTGATTTTTCATCTTCTGATTTCAAGATAACTGGATCTAACCCATTATCAATAATCCGTTGATGAATAAGATTATCAATCACTGGTGTTAATAAAAGTTTTTTATTCAAAATAATTACCCCCTAATTTTAGTTAACTATATCTAATATATTAGTTCTAAAAACTAAACCATGTCTAATAAAACGATTAGAAGAAGAACATTGCAATTTCAATTCCAGAGGCATCTAATTCTATAATTAAATAAGGAATCTATTAATTAGCACCCTTTATTTATGAAAAAAGTAAGAATGATATAGTCACTACTCATTATATAAAACAATTGTAACTTAACAACAAGGTAAAGCAACCATTAGACTTGACTTGAGAAATATCAGTAGATATGAATTTTGATTATATGGAATGTAGGGATTGAAATTGATTTCTCCAATAAGTTAGGAGATACAAATTATCGAACCCTGAAGGTTATTAATATATTAGTAATAAATATAATATACACAATATTGCTATAAAAAATTAATCAAAGTGGTAAAATAAATAAAGATTCAAGTTATTGATATTAGATTAAAATAGGAGCTGATTAAGAATGAAATTAAGAAACATTGCAATTGCAACAATGGCTAGTATCTCTTTATTCACATTAACACCAAGTCTACATAATAGTGCTAACGCTGCGACTTGGCATAAAGGATTACCAAGGGTCCTTTACGGAAATTGGATTAGTGATTTTAAAATGGCTAAGGGTACTGGATCAAAGTACATTCGTGTATCCGTCGTAACTAGTAAGCAAGATAATACTTTCATCCCTTTCCAAACCATGTATAACAAAGATAAAAAAGAAGTTGAGAAAAATAAAGAAGCTGATTTCAGTGATTATTCTGATCAAAAGTATCAGAAGTTAAATAAAAACACATATTACATTACATCTGGTAAGGATAAACGTACATCACCATTGCAAAAATACACAGTAGTAATGCATGGCAAACATCACTTCACCGTTTCAGGAAAACTACTATACAGTAGCAAATCCATGAAAACTGAGTATCAGGGACAAAGCGTTTCGCTTAACAAAGTTAAACACAGTGAAATCCCAATGGATTAATGCGGTTAGGAAAGCATTTTGTATAAATTAATACCAATTAAAAGATTCACTATCTGAAAAAACAAGTATAGTGGGTCTTTATTTTGTATCACTGTTAATTTGCCCTTTTACATAAAATCCATTTCAATTGAAAATAAAAAATGATTAGCATAAACTAAGTATGATTGGAGTTATTAAAATGAACAATGAAGATTATTTTGATACTGATTTAGGTCGTTACTATTTAGTGAAACGTCCAGGTAATTTGTTGGTTGTATTTTTGAATGGTGAAGATTCTTTTAGTACATACGATGTGTTTAAACCCATTATTGATGTGTTAGATTCGTCAGTGGGATTCCTTGCAATTGATAAAATTGGTGCTGGACATAGTGATAACCCCCAACACGATTATTCTGCAGTCGATGAGGTTAATTCAATCAATAAAATGATTAATAACATGAATCCAGAGAAAGTAATCTTTGTTGCACATAGTGCAGGTGGGATTAGAAGTATTTTATTAGCTAATCAAATGGATAATGTGGTTGGCTTTGTTGGAATTGAGCCAACGACTTTACAGGTAATTTCTGATCCAGAACTACAAAAAGAGTACTTTAAGCATTCACCCAAAGATATGGAAAAATTCATTAAAAATCAACTAAATAAGAACTATCCAGCAGACCTAGCTGCTAAGGTAATGAAAACAGCAACTGATAAGGATGAAGAAACTACTGATCAGGATATGGGAAGAATTCAAAAGTCATTTGAAAATATTGATTGGCAAAAGTTACCAGTACTGCCTAAGAAGGTTGAATCAGTAGTAATTGCTGAAGAATTCAGAAAAAACGAATATGCTGATTCTGAATACCACACTAGTAAATACACTTTTGTTGCGCTAGGTTCTAATCACTACATTCAAATTGAAGAACCAATCAAGGTCAGTAAAGTATTAAACGAATTGGTTGCCAAATTTAAAGCATAAAAAGTAGGTCATTTATGATAAAAATGAGTACTCTAAAGACTGTAATTTAATATATTACATTTAATGGGTGTAAAGTCTCTGGTTCAATCCCGGAAATCTTACGACCCATTTTTTTAATCCGTTGATTACGATTACTATAATAATCTTCATTAAATGTGCTTCTATGATAATAATATAGCCCATATTTAGAACATATCCGGTAGGGTGTAATCAATCAGACCAAATTATCTTTCCCCCATAATAATGAAATATGATAAGACTATATAAATTAATCCAGTCTATTGACATATAATTATTAAATAGTTATATTTAACTAACCTTATTTTAAAAATTACTAAGAAATAGGAGAAATAACCTTGAAAAGCAAACTAATGAAAGTCGCTTTATTTTTAACATTAGCAATAATATTTGTATACATCAATTCTACACAAATCATATCAAATGGAATTATATTAAAAGTTATATCAGCTATATTACTGATAATTAATGGTGTAATTGTTTTTAAAGCAGCATATAATTATACATTAAAAAAATAGTATGTATTATAAGACTGCTCCTATGATAATAAGATAGAAGCATTTTTATATTTTGTCCCTTTTAGATGTAATTATTCTAATCATATTAAATCACCGTTAATCCTATACTAAGATAGATAAATAGTATTAATTAAAAATTACACAAATTTAGTCCAATTTATTGAAATAGGAGCAGTCCTTTTTTATAACAGTTTATATTCTTTCACTTTTGTTCATGACTTATTCGATCATCGCATTTTTCTCAATACCTGCTTAATAATGATTAAAATGATGTTGCACTAAAGTTAATTAGCGTGAAAAAAGCAGACTTTAGAGTCATTAAGTTTCTGATTTGTAACCATGAAACTCTTGAAGCTAAAACGCTCTTTTGTAGACATCACGATGAACAAGTAAAAAATTATCAAATGAGCAAACTACAAAGACATAAGGCTAAAAGACCAGTTCGTTGGATGTTTGAATAGGCTGAGCCCTAATTGTTATAATTTCATATTATATATGAGATTTTTTTAACTCATTGTAGATTATAATTTTTCAATTATTAAGTCTAAGTTTGGTTGACCATTCCAATAGAAGCCATCTGGATAGATATCATCTAAGATTTCCGGTAAGGTTTCTTGAGTGTTGAACCAAAATTGGAGTCGACTTTGAATGCCATCATAGGTCCACTCTTTTGGTTGTAAAATCGCATGAAACATTACCGGGTTATCAACGTGTTCTAATACTTTAGAAGCTTTAGTTTTTAAATTAATTTCTAAAGCTAAGATTGGTTCATCACTAATGTTAAAAGTTAAGCGGACATTGTCGTTCATATTTTAAAAATCCTTTCTAAGTTAAAATTGTTGTTATCATCATAAGTTTACTCCTCATCCTAAATCAGAGACAAGAAAACGAAAAAAACACAACGAATCTACCTGAACCCCGTTGCTGAAGACCTGTAAAAGTATCAGCAGTAGCTCAAGAAAAATTATGTAAAATCTAGATTGCTATTTCCGAATGGTAGTAATGCCGATTAACCAATTATAACGATAAAATACTATAAGGTCATGATAGAGGTAGGCAATTTGCTAGGAATAAACTACTTATGCATTATTTAGGAATGGAAGAGGCCTCGACATAGAGTGCATTGGATAATATCGGCTTTCACTAAATAAGATCCACTATCTGAAGATATGATAGTGGATCTTTAATTTATATAATTGTTAAACTGCTCTGTGAAATAGACCAAAGATTGCTCCTATAGTATTGATTGGTACGTAAGATGGTACAACAATGAGAGAATCAGCTTGGTTAAAACTACATAAAATCAATCCAAGTTATTGACATAGGAGCAATATATTAGTTAATGAGGAGCATTTACTTTAAAAAGCACTTCATTAAGTAAATAAACCCCACCAATTTTTAGTGGGGTTTTTATCATCAATAGATGACTAGTATTTAATTTGAGTATTTTTAACGATGCTATTTGATTCCTTATAATACTTCCCTAAGTGTGACCAGCCTACACGATCACTATTATGATCACCACCAACGGTATAATCCCAATAAACATTAATAGTCTTATTGTTTAAAAACTTAATCTTATAATAAATGTTAGATGAGTCATCTTTATGAACTGATTTAGTTGTCAACTTATAATTTGGATACTTACCAGTATAAGATAGATTATTTGAACTATCGCTACCTACCTTACTCATTTTAATATCAACGTTGTTACTTTTATTGTAAAATACAGCATCTTGTTTAGTTTTTAGTTTATTAAAGTACAAAATATTTCTTTGATACTCTGTACTGAGTGGTTGTTTAAAATGCTTTGTCACCCAGGTGCCCTTCAAAACACTGGGCGTCATTTTTTTCGAAGATGCGTTAACATTAATGGTACTAAAAAGGAACAGCGATGATAATCCCGCTAAAAAGAGGACTGTTTTTTTCATTATGATCAATCTCCATATCTATGTAAATATAGCCTTATGCAACTAAATACAGCCAAATTATAACACTAATTAAATAAAGCGCAAAATGTATGCTTTGTAGCAAAGCATATCTTTTTATTTGCGTTGGAATAGGCTGTCCATTTCATGGTACAATCTTAATACAAACTTTTTTAGTTATATGATTAAAAGCATTTCATTTCACAAGACAAGAAGAATAGGCATCGCAGGGATTCCGATAGGGATTTAAGACGCTAATGACAACCTTAGAACATATCGATTAAAGTAGCGAGCATTGTGGCCACATATAATTGGCACCGATTCTTCCAATGTGCGCCCTTCATTTTGTAGTAATTGACCATTACGACGGTCAACACTAGCAGCGTTACAAACACAATAATACTTAGCATGTTAAATCTCTCCCCTAAATAACTTTAATTGCCGTTATTATACAACGAATACGCTTATTAGCAACCAGAAAGGATGAAACTCCATGAACCTAGACCACCAAGATCAAGACGTACGACCAATTAAGGATTTAGATGCCCTCGAACAAGTCGAAGATACGCTTTTAAACAACTTCAAGTATGGCGTCCGTAACCTGACCATCTTCCAAGTAGGGAAAGCTACCTTACTACGAGCCAACGACGTCCTCAACCTTAAGTACGATGACGTCTTCGATGAAGGCGATGAAGTGAAGCGTTCAGCCTATATCAAGGACAAGAAGACCAAAAAATCACACCGCATCTACCTTAACCCCGTCGTTGATGATCTTTACAAGTATCAACGCTGGTTAAAGAAACACGATGTGCAATCTAGATGGTTATTCCCCAATAGTCGGGACTCTAATAAGCCATTGGCCACTACCCAGTACTATCAGGTTATGCTGAAGGTCGGAGACTTACTAGGCATTGGTTATCTCGGCACCCACACCATGCGTAAAACTGGTGCTTATATGGTTTATAAACAGTCTAACTATAACCTAGCGCTAGTTATGAAGCTATTGAACCATTCTAGTGCAGCAATGACGCTACATTATTTAGGGCTGGAAGAGGCTTCGATGGAGAGTGCGCTGGATAAGATTGAGTTCCATTAATATAAGCGTAAAAACAGATTTACGTAATACAAAGGGTGAGTGATTTAATGGTAAGCAATAAATCAAATTGGCTATTAAAATTAGTTGATGAGAAACACTATAATGATTTTATTGAAAAAGGTGAAATTTTTTTTGGAGATGTTAAACGTTATCAAGATATAGAAAGAGAGGAGCTTAATAAGGGTATTGGAGATAAAAATGATTCCCATGTTTCATTTTCTAAACAAGACTTATTAGACATTAATATTAGTTTAGCTGTTAAATACGGAGATAAAGACATTACTCTTCTTAATGATGATATAGCTGAGTTAGATGGCGAAAGCTTGGGCTATACTCCAAACGCTAGCATCTTTTGTTCAATTAAAATTCTATTAAGCGATTTATTAGAAAAAAAGAAATTTAAATCTGATATTAATCAATCTAATCTATTTGATGATAATTATAGGAAAAAGGTTGTATTAATAACTGATAAGAATGAATTACTAAGACGCATTGAAAAATCAGCTTATGAAAAAGGAGATTTGGACTATAATGACGTTACTTATAAAAAAGACTTACAAAATTATTTAAGACCAAAACTGATTAAGAGCTTTGCTGATAATAAATTACTTTCTAAGTTTAATAAAGAGGTTGTATTTTCTAAGGATTTATACTTTAGTAATCAAAGAGAAACCAGATTTGCTATATTCAGAAAAAATGTTAAAAATAAAGTTATCTTTAATGTCGTTGATGATAATATGGTCGATGTATCTACTAATCAAAATTACGAAGATATCAAAATTTATGTTGGCAACATTAGCGATATAACTGTAACTTTTGATAGTATTGACTCTTTTTTGGAAAGAGTTAAATTAGTTATTCCTAAATAATTTTAATAATAACTAATTGGGAAAGTCACATTATTACGGGTCAGAGACTTTCTTAATCTCAAGTATGATTATGTTGCCCTTTTGATGAGGGCGATGAAGTTAAGCAATCAGCGTACATCAAGAACAAGAAAACGAAAAAACACACCGTATATACCTGAACCCCGTTGCTGAAGACTTATATCAACGGTGGCTCAAGAAGTATGATGTGCAGTCGAGATGGTTATTTCCGAATAGTAGGGATGCTAATAAACCGATTGCAACAATGCAGTACTACAAGGTCATGATGAAAGTCGGTGATCTATTAGGAATCAATTACCTAGGAACCCATACGATGCGCAAAAGGTATATAAGTAGTAAAATTATAATCTAGTGTTGGTAATGAAGAGCCTGAATCACTATAGTGCTGCAATGACACTTCATTATCTAGGTCTAGAAGAGGCCTCAATGGAGAGTGCATTGGATAAGATTGAGTTTCATTAAATAAAGATCCACTATCATATTTTTCAGATAGTGGATCTTTATTTTGTATAACTGTTAATCAGTAAGAGTGAGATAGATAAAACACTGTTTTAATATCTAGGTTAAGACTTTATAAATTTAGTAAAATTAATGAATTATAATTAGCATCAATATTTGACCAATCATTACTAAAAAAGTCGCTAACGATGGCTACTTCCAAAATTACAACGTCGTCGTTAACGGCTTTTGTTTTAAATTATCTTAAAGGGTCGGTTGGATAATCATTCCTATTGGGAACTTTGACGAACTTTCCAAAGCTCTTCCAGTGCTTATAACCGGTGAAATCACCCTTCATCTTCATCGTAAAGCCTTTACCGGATTTCTTTACGATATAGTTCCAATGTAGGCTATCTTTAGAATATTTACCATCTTTCATTTGGTATGTATTTTTACCAATTTGTTTATAAACTAATTTTAATAAAACAGCTTCGACAGTTCCCATTTCTGTAGCTTTACCGGATTTTTGGAAGCCAAAGTAAGCGAGTGCAACATTTTGGTCTTTAATTTTAGTGCTAGTGTAAAGTATATAATGTTTATACCAACCCTTAACAGACCCATTAGGAAATTTTTTAGTGCTCATCCAAGCTTCAGATTTCTTAACAAAACTTGGTAAACCGGTATGCCAACTGGAAGCACTTGCTGATTGCGTATCGTTTACCGCCAAAACAGATGCTGATAACGATAGCGTTAATGCTGATGCGACTAATACGTGTTTAATGTTCAATGAAAACATCTCCTATATGCGAATTAATTTAAATATAATATCAAATTATCTTAAATGCAAATATTAAAAAGTTAGGTTTAAAGCCTAGTTATAGTTGGATTGATTTTGCTAATTTAGACTAAAAAAGTGCTGACCAGATGTAGGGCAACACTTAATTATTTACATGAAGTCTTGAACGAATGCCATATTTTTATCACCATCATCGTAGGTTTTATCTCCTAATGAGGCTCCAATACCAATTTTAGTAACACTTGGGTCTACCATATTTTGATAATGTCCACCATGACTTGATTTTTCGGCGTAATATCCATTATATTCTATTTCGGCCGCATCCGTAGGGCTCATTGATAATCCCCCATAGTGGCATGCGGCATTTTCATTTAATTCGGCGTAACTTTGGAATAGTCCATCCTTGACGGCGTTTAAGCCACTTAATTGTTGTCCATTGAAATTATGATGACCGTCAAAAGTGTTCCAATAATTATCAAAGTAATACGTATCATCTTTAGCGGTGTCTTGAGCCACTTGGGTTAGCTTATCGTCTTCGGTAACGGGTGCTACACCAACTTCACTACGGGCTTGGTTAACTAATTCGAGTTCACGGGCTTTGAAAACTGGGAGCCACTGATTCCAATCTGTCATTTGTCCGACTGTGTAGTCAAATCCATTGCGAATATCATCATGTTGCCAATTAATAGGGGCGACTCCTGAATCGTGTGAGTTTTTGGAATCTTGGTTAGCTTTAGCAATTTGTGCTTTGAGTTTTTGAGATTGCTTTTTGAGCATGGCGTCTTGACTGGTTGAACCTTTAGCATATTTGAAAGCGGATGCGGTTACATAGCCTTTAACTTGTGTGCTGTAGTAATATTTAGTTCCGTTATACGTAATGGCGTTACCTTTGGTTAAATGCTTCGACGTTGATTTATTAGTAGCACTAGTTAGTTTGACATGTTTACCAGTTTTCTTGAATTGATAAACCGATATGGTTTTGCTACTTGCGTGGGCTGCGGTTTGAGTGGTTGCAACGCCGACACCGAATACGGCCACGGTAGTTGCGAAAGTTAAAATTGATTTCTTCATAATAGCTCCTTAGTTTTAGTTATTGAATTCTTGTGCAATTCCTAGATTACTTGATGGGTCATTTAATTTTTCAACTGTTAAGCCAACTGTCAAATATTTGGTATTTGGACTCATCATATTTTGATAGTGTCCTCCAGTAGGGCCTTCTTCAATTGTTTCTTCCAAGAGGTCTTTTGCAGCTTGTTGAGGTGTTTCTAGTTCACTTGAATTTGCAGGATTTGTTCCAGTATTTTCAGCAATATGATATGAAGCTTCTTCGTATGAAGGGTATACGTTATATTGCGCTGCAAGAATGTCAGAATATGTTTTTCCATTTTGGTCGTAATGACCATTATACCAAGATTGATTCCAATACTTTAATTCTTGTTTAGCACGTTCGTTCGCTACTGGCTGCATGGCTGGATTTTCATTTAATGCATTTAGTCCATGACTGGTACGATATGCATTGACATCGTTTGTGAATTCAGTAATGAAAGCTTTGGCATAGGCATTGGCATCCGTAATGGTTTCTTTTTTAGCATTGTAGCCGTCCACGGACACGTCTGGTTTGTTAGTGACTTTACTAAAATGATGTTGAACGGGCTTGTAGTGTTTGTTGACATAAGCTTTAGGTGCTTTTTCAAAAACTGAGTCGGGTACGTATCCTTTAACCGTTGAGCTGTAGTATACTCTAAAGTTTTTGTATTTAAAACTGTGTCCTTTCTTTAATTTTTTGGATACTTTTACCAATTTTGCACTAATGTATTTATAATGATTACCCGTTTTCTTAAATTGGTAAACTGCGATTGTTTGGGTGCTAGCATGAGCAGCCGTTTGAGTAGTAGCAACGCTGGTCCCGAAGAGAGCAACAGCAGTTGCGAAAGTTAAAATTGATTTTTTCATAATTGATTAGCTCCTTATTTCTAATTGCTGGTGTATTCTTCGGCGATAGCAATTCTGCTATTGGGGTCATTTAATTTTTCGACACCGACGCCAACACAAAGGGTTGTATAGGCTGTATCCATCATGTTTTGGTAATGTCCACCGATACCACCTTTATCATTCACTTCACCAACCCACATTAGATATAATAAATCGTGGGCGGCTTCTTTGGGCGCTTCAAGTCCATCCGAACCAATTGGGTTCCCAGCACAATTTTCGGCCATAAATGTTGGATTAATACCCGCTTGAGATTCTAATTCAGATGCAATAATGTTTCCATTGGAATCATAATGGGTGAAATTAGTTAGTAATTGATTTCCACGTTCGTTGGCAATTGGTTCTAGAGCCGTATTCCAAATTAGTGCGTTAGCACCATGACTAGTACGATAGGCATTGACTTCGGCAAGATAATATTGACCGAAGGCTTTACTATATGCATTAGCATCAACAATGGTTTTCTTGTTAACATCAAAGCCATCGACAATTTGATCCGGTGTTGAAGTTTGCTTTGCGGGCTTGGTTTGTTTAGGGGTATCATCTTTCATAAAGTCATGTAAGGCTTTAATATGTGATTTTTCGGCTTTTGACAGGTGCTTAGTTTTAAAGAGTTTAAATGCACTAGCTTTGGCATAACCATTAAGTTGACTACTGTAATAATATTTGATGCCTTTATATGTAACGTCTTTGCCCTTCGTCAGCCGGTGCGTTACCGTCGTGGTGGTCTGACCAGATAAGGTAACGTGATGGCCCGCCTTTTTGAATTGATATACGGTCACCGCTTTGCTGCTGGCTTGCACACCGCCATTCGTTTCAACTGCTAAGCCCAGTAAGGTGGCCAAAGTGACGGCACAAATAAATGATTTTTTCATCTTGATAACTCCTTCGATATGACTTTCATATGTATAAATGTTAATATCGTAATCATATCACTGGAATACATCGTAGACAACTAGATCCGTATTAAACATCGTTACGGGTTTTATTATTAAATTGTGATGAATCAATTGAAATCAAACATCACACGTGAGTGTCAGGAAAGAAGATGGCAAAGAAAAAACCGGAATCAAAGTCGACGTCGATGATTAAGGTTGTATTAACGATTACTATTTTTTATTATTTTATAAGAAGCAGGGCTGAAATCTTATTCATTAAATCGTTGGTTAGCATTAAGTATTTCTAAATATACCTTTAATGATTATTATCAAAGTGCTCCTATGATAATAATATAACCCATATTTATAACATGTCCGCTAGAGTGTACCCTATCCTCCAGTTAAAGCTTCAAAATTTAATTAACCTAAAACTGTAACAATTAAGTGCAACTTAACTGACATAAAATAGTTTTCTTTTGCCGCACCGCCATAAAACCATGCCAAATAGCGCTAAGGATGATAAAATATTCATAGATAACCCCATCTGAAAAAGTGCTAATCAGCCAGCTTTAAAGAGGGATTATCGCATTCCCATGACAATAGAGAGTTAAATTATCATAAATTTAGAAGCCAAGATAGTAGTCAAATCAACTAATTAATTTTTATTATGCAATAAAACTATGATAAACTGTTTTTATCACAATAATAGGAGTTGATATAATGTCTGATAGCACGCTACATAAATTAGCCCGCCACGGTCGATGGTTTTCAGCCCTCCTGATAATAATCGGGTTAGCCCTAATCGCATTGATTTACATTAACGTTAACAGTGGGAATGTAGTTACTTTTAACATCGGTGGTGAAATTGTACTTATAATCTTAAGCTTTTGGGCTGCAATTAAAATCTGGGGAGCCCAAAGGGTAGCTGCACAACAAGATCATGAGGAATTCCTCAGACAGCAGGCAGCCGAAAAAGCATACATTGATAGTATAAAGCCTGCCAATACGGTGTCATACACTACCCTTGATATTGAAAAACAAGACGTAGTTGACTATTTGGGCCAGGGCGACCGCACCGTTAAATACATGTTCATCGATCGCGACCGCGCAGTTACTTTCCCCGAATCAACTAGCGGTAACAACGTTAAGTACTATTTAACTGAAATTGATTTTACACCTGATATTCAAACCGTAATTAGTGGAAGTACAACCAATTTTGGTCAAAACTATAACAGCGGCTTAAACAATGGTTTAAATAACACCGGTAACAGCACTTCATTTAACACATTTGGTAACTCTTACAACCGAGGAACCTTTAATGGTCAAACCCGAACAGTTGAACATAAAACTAGTGCTTTGATTACACTTGTTACAACTACATTAGACCGTTCATTTAAGATTCAAATCAACGACGTTGAAAGTGATAAAATCGATTCACTTAAGCATTACTACTTGCTCAATGATTTTGAACTCAAAAAATTTGGTTTAAAATAAGTTAAATATCTTTTATAGAAAAAGCCTAGTGCATAGTGTACTAGGCTTTTTTCTATAATCATAATAAGGACTCATGCGTAAACCATAAGTCATTCAGAGCTAGCTTAATGTTCCAATAACTAAAACCTATCAATCCTAAACGGCGTTAAATCAAATTCTACATCCCTATTTTGTGCTCGCTTCACAACAATTTCCCCCAACACACTCGCAAACTTAAACCCATGACCACTCAACCCAGTAATCACCTGAATGTTGGGTTGTCCCGGCACCCGGTCAATTATGAAATCTTCATCTGGCGATAAATCATAGGTACATGCTGCTCCATGGTATAACCCGGCAGTTCCACTTAAATGCTCACTGAATAATAAGTCGACATCATGCTCGTCACTATCATATTCTCCATATGGTAAGCGCCCTTCCCGTTGGTTAATTGGTTGTCCACCGTTATGGTGGCCAATTTTTATCAAACCATCCTTTCCAGGAAAGCCGTAATAAATTTCGCCGGTTTTATCTTCAACTGAAAAGCAACTAAATCCTGCAGACTCGTTTAGATTGGCATCCTTAACCTTAAACCAACCAAAAACCTTTCGTAATGGTTGAATGGGTAAGTCAGGTAGTAACTCCTTCACCCAGGTCCCAGCAGTCACCGCAACTTGGTGGGCGAAATAGGTATTGTTGGTTGTCTTTATTTCTACGAGGTTAGTTTCCACCTGTTTAACCGATTGAACCTTCGCAGTAAAGTCCTGTGTAACCCCATTTTGCTCCGCTCCAGCTATGTAGGCCCGAATTGCATTTTCAGAAAGTAAGTACCCACTATCCCTTTCAAAAATCCCCCGATAGTCATCGTCAAAATGCCAATCTGGCCAACGGGCATTAATTTCACTTGCTGTCAAGTGATCAACGGGGAGTTGATATTCAGCAGCCGTTTTAGCAACGTTAGTAATGAATTCAGTATTTTGAGGACCCACGTTTAAAACTCCAACTTGATGAAAAATGTCTCCCCTACTTTGCGACTGCAATGATTCCCAAAGTTGTTGTGCCCTTAAAACTAGTGGCAGGTACTTAGCTCCCTCGCCATAAGCATGCCGAATAATTCTAGTTTGACCATGATGTGATCCTTGATCATGCGGTGGCCGTGCCAAGTCTAGCTCCAAAACTTTTAATCCGTCTTGACTGGCGTAATAGCCAGCCGCCGATCCTACTGAACCAGTTCCAATAATTGCTAAATCGTAAACTTTTCCCATTTTAACCGCCCCTTTATCAATAATAAGTAAAAAAAGCATCCGCCCAATAAAGGACGAATGCTTTCGTGATACCACCTTTGTTCGCAGTTAAATCTAATTAACTACCTCAAAATTGGGTGCCCACCTAATGATGGTTCCCCTTGCATCAATATCGGATGCAAAACCGTTAGCAGCTAAATATCGCCACTAATAACTCCAAGCCCATCTTCAAAATCAACTGCGTCATTCCTTTACACCATCCCGGAACTCTCTGTGACGAGTTAGCTTTCTACTCTGCTCTTCAGTCTTATTTTATTGATTAAATTATTTTGAGATAAATATACATTAACGAATTTAAACTGTCAATCTTCCAATAAATTATTTATAATTAATAATTTATAAAAGATAATTAATTATTAATTTTCAAAATCAAAATCTTTCAAACACTTCAAAACACTCACAAGATGCTACTAACTAGCCCTTCGCTGCGCCCTTTTGAGATCACGCTTATTCTTCGGAAAAAGATACCTAAGTGAGCGCGCACTTTTAAATCCCATATGATGGTATAGCTCCCCACCATTTTTACTAACGGGATGGGCAAGCTCAACAATGTCAGAAATAATATCATCCCAGTCATAGTCAGAATCAATCTCATCAACCATGTACTTCACACACAGTGTCACCATCGCTAATCCGTTGCTAACCATTTTGCACTGCTTACTAGCTTTTTGGTTTCCACTATATTCATACATAATTTCATTTGCATTTCGGAATAACTTTCTGACGTTTGGTTGAGTTTTAATTTTAACGTCAACCAAGTTTTGATTATGACAACAAATATTACGTGCTAAATGGACTAACCCCACTACCGATAGTAACGTCTTGTAGTCCAAGTGGTATTCCTTCGCCAACTTAATGGCGTTTTTCCGAGATAAATTCTTGATAATGAATTCAATATCACCAAACATTAACAAGCTAATCCCAAACCATGCAGAAGGGAGCCCCTCTTTATTGAGATTGACTTTATTTTTATATTCCGGATTGCTAGATTTCTTCATTGAATGCCGGATTTTCTTTTTAAACAGGAGTTCCTGCTTCTTTATAAAATCCTTCCCACTGGCTTTGCTAAACCAGTTTGCAAAATCTAAGTAGCCAAAATCCTTATACTCGTTGGTAAACAAATATGACAACTTTATCTTTAAAGATAGTTCGATTTTTTCGATTGCTTGTAAAAAATGCATTCGTAAATTCTTATCTAGGTAAAAGCGATTCGCAATGCTTTTTAAGCGAACCCCGTTATACCTGCCCTTATGTAAAAACGGCAGTGAAAACTCCTTAATCTTATAGTAACCAATTATTTCAAGTTTGGTGGGCTTCTTAAGCTCCTTCGAGTTAATAATCATGCCCAATTCTTCCAATTGTTTCATCTGTTGTTTGTAAGTCAGGTTATGAGGGGTCGCCACAAGATCATCCTCCTAAATAAAAAACCTCAGTATCAAATGCAGATGCATCTGCCCAATAACTGGGAACCGAGGTATTGTCGTCAACGTCAATTACGTCATATTCAGCTGCATCAAATAAGAATCTTAACATATTAAAATAATTTGGAACTAATTTGAAGATTAAAGTCAGCCGGAGCTAGCTTACAAATTAATTATATCGTGTTAACAAGTACAACGCTATTCATAACCCGTTTTAATTCTGGACTAGTCCGTTTGGGACCGGTCAATAATGATAAAGAAATGGCAGCTAAGGCCACCCGATTAGTGCCTACCAACATTATCACTGAAAAAACAACTGGAATTGGGAATGGCACCGCTGATCTATCAATTGTAATTGGCGGAATGTTAATGGCACTTGGTTGTTTCATTGGAGTTATGTCAGCGTCGATGATGGTCTTCTCCCAGTTCGAAGAAGCTCTCAATGCTGGCAGCAGCCGTTTACAAGCATTTGGGATGTATGAATTAACATTCCTTACTATGGCTGTGTTAGGGCCCATCCTTAGTACAATCTCCTTTAAACTCATCACTGGAATTTCCGTTAGCGTTGCCCTGCAGATGTACCTACAAAGTTTTATTCTAACGTTTGTTTCAGCCCAGTACGTAAGCATCTTTACCATTTGGCTAGGCCGAATCGGGCTGTTATTTAACCTCCCAATGGCACTGGTTCAGACGCTGGCTTCTGGAGCGATGGTGCCAGCAGAGCTGCTGCCAATACCATACCACATTTTCGCTTCGATTCTACCAATTCCATTCACATATCAATCTTATATGAGCATTTTTTCAGGAATTAACAAGGCTAATATTATTGGTTACGACGGTCGTTTAATCATAATGGGATTGATTTCTGCCGCCATCGCATATGGAATCGTTAATATCCGCAAATTCCATAAGCATGTCAATGCGAACGTAAGTTAAAATTAAACCGAATCAAAAAAAGCTAATCTAACGATTAACTTTTTTCTTTGGATCTATTTATGTAACCATTAAAGCCCTAGTTATTGTGTTGATAAAGCCATTCCTTTTCCGGTTTAATCTTAGCTACATAGCCGTTAACTTCATCTTTTTGTCCCTGGTTAACGTAGTAATCATTTATTAATCGACTAACCGTATCAGTCTTAGTTGAGAAGTGACCATCGGCAACCCCCTGTGGACCCGGAACCCACTCTTTATAGGTAACGTTATCCCCGTCTCTCTTATAGTAAATATAAGAAGTTGGATCACCATTTCCAGTTAGAACGCTAAATCCTTGTACTTGGTTACTGCAATTTTTGTTATTAGCAATGTCATAGTACATCCCACCATCAGAAACTAAGTTCTTAAACTAATCGTCTTATTCATATTTTAAATTAGTCGAACACATTGGATGTTATTTTATTAATCGTCCAATCACTCACACCATAAATTTTAAGGGTGTAATAGTATCAATGTCAAAAAATAGTTTAAAATAAACCTAAGTAGCTAACACAATATTAATTAGTTAATTCCATTTACACTTCTTAAAATAAACTTTGCTATTTTAATCGTGCATTATCAATCTTTATTAGATATAATAAGGTTAGGCATGCGAAAGAGAGAATACATATGCCAAAGAGAGATCCTAATTGGGATACTCTTTTTTGTTCTCAACTCCAAATAACACCTAGGGGAAATTTATAATGAAATTAACCAAAAGACTAATGCCAATGCTAATTGCAATCCCGCTAATGGTTACGCCATTTCTAAGTAGTACAGCTAACGCAAATGCTGCAACCACTAAGACAACGTTTAAAGACTACGTTGTTGTTAACACTAAATTCTATAAGCAAAATAAGCCATTCACCGCTAAGTCCAGCCACTTAACTAGTTATCAGGCCGCTTTTATGGCTGACGAGCCGGTCGTATCACTTGGCAAGGCCAAAAGCGTTAAACTAGCCAGCCGTAAGGTAACGGTTGATCAAAAAATAGTTGTTAAAATCAGTTCTGCATCTGTTAACACCCCTTTAAAGAATAAGCAGAAGTACAAATTAGCTAAACAGACAACGTTCCTTCACGTTAAGAAGGTCGGTTGGGTAAACGCTACAAACCTAACTAAGTCATAATTCCATTTTGCCATCATCGTTAAAGTTACATAACGGTGATGGTTTTTTAATGGTTGAATTGGCCACTCTCAACTTCGTTAATAAATTCTACTAAGTGTTGATAGTAAGCTGGTGCGTTATCTACCATGTGGCAATGACCAGCATTAGGTGAAGACACAAACTTAGCATTTGGCATACGCTGCGCCATTCGTTTCCCAACCGCAACTGGCATTGTTTCATGTTCGCCAAAGGTGATTAAAGTGGGGCGTTTAATTTCACTCAAATGACTACCAAAGTGCCAATCCTTTAAAATGCCAGTAATTACAAATTCATTATCCCCTTGAAAAGCGTTATAGACGTCTTTATTAGTGGTATCAACCAAATGGGCAATTTTAGCTGGTTGGGTCCTCATTACATACCCTTGATTTAATTTTTCAACGAAGTCCTGGTAGCGTTGGTTATGAAAATCATTTTGCTGTTCACAGGCTTTCATAAACTGGTAGTCGTCATCCGACAGCTCTTGTTTCAAAATGCGATCTAAATTATCAGTATAGTCATCAATGTCATCAACCATCGAGGCAATTACAACCCCTTTTAAATGTTCACCAAACTTAGCCGCATACAGTTGAGTTAAAAGTCCACCCCAGGAGTGACCCATTAAATAAAAATCATCCCATCCTAGCTTTTGCCTAACTTCTTCAACCTCGTTTAAAAAATAATCATAGTTCAAAAACCGACTTGCAACCGTCGGGGCTTTAAAGTCCGGCGTTTCTGAATACCATGAACCCAGTTGATCATACATTACCACCTGAGCTTCTAAACCGTATTTCTTCAGCTGTTCGTGAGCATCCTCCCACACCTCATGATTACTACCAGGACCACCATGCAGCGCTAAAATTTTAACGTTTCCAGAACCTACCTGTCGCGTCCATAAGTGATAGCCATTATCTAACTGTAAAAATCTATTTTGTGCTTCCATCATAAATTTCTCCCCTTTATAAAAATCATTCAATTAAATAAACAAAAAACGCACGAACCTGAAACCAGGCCGTGCGTTTGCTACGAAAAATAGTTACTATGTAGCACGGCCCAACTAGTGATCCGTGCGTTATTAGTTCAACTGCAGATAAAAATTACCCTAGTTAACACCCAGATCGAAATTTTGAATACTAATAATAATAACCAAAATTTCGATAATGACTGCTACTAGTGCTGAATAATAATTTTGAGTTTTACTATTCGATAACTGCATAGCTGAAATCCCCTTTTATTAATTTATGATTAGATAATACAACTTTTATAACTAATTTACAATTATTTTTTAATTTTAAAAATTTCAAAGGGAGCATTTTATTTGGAAATAATATAGTAAACCAAAGTTGAATGATTATAAAGTGATTATAAAATAGGGGTTGACATTTAATGAATGATTAAACTAATATTGGAGGCGTTCAATAATTCTAACGATTTGAAAGGAATGGTTTTTATGAAGTTAAATCAGTTATTAAAGGTTGGTGGAGTTGCCTTTGTTGCTACACTAGGCTTAGCAGCCTGTAGTTCCAGCAAAAGTTCCACAGAATCATCCAGCACCAAAAATTTAAATTGGCAGGAGCAAACTGAGTTACAAACGTTAGACGTTTCTAAAGTAACTGACGTTGTAAGTGAAAGGGCTCAAGAAAATGCTAATGAGGGACTATTAACATTAGCAAATGGAAATACTTTAAAGCCTGGGGTTGCAACTAGTTATAAGGTTTCTAAAGATGGTAAAACCTACACATTTAATCTTCGTAAATCCAAATGGAGTGACGGATCGAAAGTAACCGCAAAGGACTTTGTGTATGGTATGCAAAGAACCGTTAATCCTAAAACAGCTTCACAGTATTCATACTTACTAGACCATGTCCAAAACTACGCAGCCGTAACTAAGAAAACCATGCCAGTTTCATCATTAGGCGTAAAAGCAGATGGGGACTACAAGTTAGTCGTAACCCTATCAAAGCCACAAAGTTACTTTAAGTACATAGTTTCAATGCCACCGCTGTTCCCACAATCAGAAAAAGCTGTCCAAAAGTATGGATCATCATTTGGGACTAAGAGTTCAGATCAAGTATATAACGGACCATATAAAGTTACCGGATGGAACGGTAGTAATGATACCTGGAAGTTAGTTCGAAATAAGGACTACTTCAATAATAAACAGACCAAGTTAGATCAAATTACATTTAGTGTTTCCAAGGATCCGCAAACGACACTCAATGAATATCAGAGTGGTAAATTTGATGTTGCGACCCTTTCTGGTAAACAACAGGTAAATAATTTCAAGAAATCTCCAGAACTAAATAGCCTTCCAGAATCATCTAACGTATATCTTCAACTAAATCAAAAGAATCCAGTCCTCAGAAACTTAAACGTTAGAAAAGCCCTTTCGCTAGCATTAGATCGAAAGGGCCTTACGAACGACGTTCTAGGTGATGGATCATTCACGGCCAATGGATTCGTACCTACTGACTTTGTTAAACATAACGGCAAGGAATTCTCCGATCAAGCTGCTGAAAACAATAAATTTAATGCCGTTACGTATAATTTAAGTGCGGCTAAAAAATATTGGGCAAAGGGTCTAAAACAACTGGGCAAAAAGAAGGTAACGTTAACCCTAGTGGCTGACGACGTTTCAAAAGACACTAAGACAACCGAAGCCCTTCAAAGCAATCTAAGCAAACTGCCTGGATTGAAGGTAAACAATGAAAATCTACCAGCTAAATCCGCATCTAGCTATGGACAAAGTGGTAAGTTCGACTTGACCCTTAGCTTGTGGATTGCCGATTATCCTGATCCAATTACTTTCTTACAACTATTAGAGTCCAATAATTCATACAACTACGGGCACTGGGACAATAAACAATATAACCAATACGTAGATGCAGCAGAAGGAAAAGACGCTAATGATGCTAATAAACGGTGGAATGATTTAGTTAATGCTGAAAAGACCCTTACCAACAACGTCGGGGTAATTCCGCTATACCAACAAGTTCTTCCACAAGTTCGCAAGGATAAAGTAAAGGGGTTAGTTTACTCCCCAACCGGACAAGGATTTAACTTTAGATACACTAGTTTAAAGTAATCATATAACCATAGTTAAAAGGGGCTCCGTAAATTAATTTTACGGAGCCTCTTTTTACTTTATAATCAGCAACCAAATTAGCATCATAAAATTCTAAATTGCTAGCTTCTAATTTGGTTAATCATCACCCATTACCTTATCACTCAAGCAGGTCCGTTTCGCTCTCGCTAAACCGGTTGCTAAATCGTTCCCATGGTACGCAAGTTCTGGGGTTAGTTCTTTAGGATCATTCGGATTGTTTTTTGAAAATAAAGAAACAAAGAAAACCCGATCCATGATCATAACCTCAATTACCTTATGGTTGCCTTCAATATCAAATGACCGCAAATTTTTATCTGAATTATCACGTAACGAATGGTCAGCAAACATTTTACCAATTAGACCATCAATATATTCTGGATTACTATAAAATTGATGTTTCATTTTAAATTCCCCCATTTTTATAAATCAGTTAAATTTAATTAATATTATAATTGATTTTATTACAACTTAGGTTTATATTCATACTATAAATAATTATACTACATATTTGATTGGAGGCATGCTTATGGCTGAAGACGTACTATTTAATCCTGGTAATGCAATTGCATCAGATTTCGATCCTAGTGAATTGATGCGGACAGCACAACTCACATCAGATAAGCGCACTACTAATGAAAAGGTAATGATGGTTAAAGATGAAAATGGTAAGCATTTACTATTTGAAATTGGTGACCAGGAAAGTGACCCTGATAAGGGTAAAAAATATACATTAGAGAAACGAATCTAATATTAAAAAAGCTAGTGATTAAGTTCACTAGCTTTTTGTGTCTCCAATAATTGTTTGAACGACCTTTTCAATTGAAGGAATAATTGGGGAATCAGCCTTAATTCCAGTCTGCGCAAATCGATCCTCCCACCACTTCCGTCTAATTAACTGGGCTTGGTTCAAAACCTGTTCACCAGTATCAGTAAGGCTAACTTCCAGTGATTTTCCAGGACGTGGTTGCTTCGTTACCCAACCATTATCAACTAATTTTTTAATTTGTCTGGCCACCATTCCCTTATCCAATACTAGCTCCCTAGCAATTTGGCTCTGATTAATATTCTGGTGGTCATTAATTGTTAATAAAATACAAGCAGCTGTCGGATTCAAGTCTAATTTTTCAAACTGACTGCCGGTATCCTTGTAGTATTGACGATGTAAAATTGAAATATCCTGTGCTAAATATCCTAAATCTTTCATAAGAATGCCGGTTCCTCCATAATTATTCTTAAACTGTGTTGACAATGCAACACCACGGTGATTATAATTAAGTCAACTTAAGCGGTGTTGACAATGCAACACCACTAACTTTCAAAAACAAGTATACCATATGTAAATAAGAATGGAATGAGGGATTAGATATGGGAAAAGAACTAACGGGGTCAAAGGCCCTAATTCAAAGCATGATTAATCAAGGAATCAAATACGTATTTGGAATTCCAGGTGCTAAGGTCGATCAACTATTTGAAGACTTACAACACAGTGATAATCCAAATGCACCACAGTTAATTGTCACTAGACATGAACAAAATGCTGCTTTTATCGCCGCCGGAATTGGTCGATTAACCGGTAAACCAGGGGTTGTGGCTGTTACATCGGGGCCTGGGGTTTCCAACCTCGCAACGGCTTTAATCACCGCCACTGCAGAAGGCGATCCAGTAATTGCGCTGGGGGGACAAGTTAAAAGAGATGATGTATTACGTGCCACCCACCAAAGCATTGACAGCGCTCCATTGCTAAACCAAGCAACCAAGAGTAGTCAAGAAATTGAAGAACCTAATAACATTTCGGAAGCATTTGCGAATGCTTACATGATCTCTAAATCACCTAAGAACGGGGCTGCGTTCCTATCACTACCACAGGATATTCTAGGGGAAACCGTAGACCGACCCGTAATTAAGGCGCTTCCAGAAATTACTAACGGAAGTGCTGATCGGACCAGAATTAAACAAATTGCTGAAATGCTAATGAATGCTGAAAATCCGGTCATTTTAGCCGGGATGCGGGCATCGACTGATGAAGTTAGTGATGCCATTCATAAGCTGTTGAATCGCTTTTCAATTCCAGTGGTGGAAACGTTCCAAGGATCAGGTGTGATTTCTAGAGATCTGGAAGGCAACTACTTTGGCCGGGTTGGGTTATTTGATAACCAAATTGGAGATACGGTATTGAAGCAAAGTGACCTCGTATTAGCAATTGGATACGACCCAATTGAATACGAAGCCCGGAACTGGCATAACGAAGGAACCAGAATTATTAACGTAGATACAATTACTCCAGAAATTACTAACGATTACCAACCACAAGTAATTGTAAATGCTGATGTGGCGCAAACCCTATACGAATTGGCTGCCTTCATTCCAGAAGATACAACCCTTCCAAAAGCAACTCAAACTAAGCTAGATCAACTAAAGAAGCACTTTGATGAATCTAACGAAGCCCCTAGTCAAGAGGCAGGTGAAGGATTACACCCACTAGCAATTATCGATGCCCTTCAGGATTCTGTTAACGACGATACTACAATTACGGTGGACATCGGTAGCCATTACATCTGGATGGCACGGTTCTTTAGAGCCTACAAGCCTCGTCACTTATTATTCAGTAATGGGATGCAAACCCTAGGGGTAGCTTTGCCATGGGCAATCGCAGCTGCCTTGACCCGTCCTGATCAACACGTGATTTCCATTTCAGGTGATGGTGGATTCTTATTCTCTGGACAGGAATTGGAAACCGCCGTTAGACTAAACCTCCCCATCATTCAGATTATTTGGGTTGATGGGTATTATGACATGGTTAAGTTCCAAGAAGTGGCTAAGTATGGTCATGACGCCGGAGTTAAATTTGGGTACGTAGACAACGTTAAGTATGCTGAAAGCTTTGGGGCTGCTGGTTTCAGAGCCAAAACGGTTACTGAGTTTAAGGCAGCTCTCCATGAGGCTAAGCAAGTAAGTGGTCCATCAATTATTGAAGTGCCTGTAAATTATAAGGACAATATCAAACTCAAGACCCAGTTAATTCCAAATGAATTAAACTAAAAAAGAACCCTAGTGCGAAGATGAAATGTGCACTAGGGTTCTTTTATTATGGCTTTATTTTAAAGTTATCAGCTGGGTTAAAGTTATGAATTAATTGGGGCCAAACCCACTTATCAGCATATTTAACCACAATTCCATTAGTAAAGAAGAAATAAATCGTTGCAAAATTAACTGCATACAACTCACCAGTCAGTAAGCTAGTGATAATAATGACAATTAGCGGAAATGATAGATCCAAAAATTGAGCTTTAATGGCACTGCCGTTCAAAAATTTGAATCTAAGGATATTACTAGTATCATCATTTGGATGCATAAAAATATTTGCACGCTGGTACATTGATACTGAAATTCCAATCATGGTCACTCCCACAATGGAAAACAGTGACCGAACAAAGAAATTGTTATTACCAACTCCTATCGAATCAAACATCTTGATAAAAATTTGAATTCCATAGCTGAAAAAAACAACGTAAGCAATTTCTTCTAAGAATCGAATGATGTTTAACTTCATTAGTAAAAATTGATTTAAAACCGCGTTAAAAACACCGAATGCAAAGATGAAAATGGTTGATTCAACTTTAAATTCATTCCCCAAATTGACTGCTGCCGCGGTCCATAATGCGGATCCAGTATTTGATGCAATTGTTAGACCGTTTCCTAAGGCATTAATAATCAAACCCAGTAGCAATGCTGTAATTCTAACCTTCATTGAATTTCTAGGTCGTTTATCTTCCAAATAATTCCTCCTGTTCTTAATTTAGCCAATTATTATATTCACCTATTATTATATATAAATGGTTAGCAAAACGAAAGGTAAAGGATTAAGGATGTAAAAATGATATAATTAAGGTAATCGGTTTTTATCTAAGGGGTGGTTAGTATCACATTCGGAACAATTGCGTTTTTAATTTTTATTGGAATTATTTCTGGAATCATCAATAGTATTATTGGGATGGCATCACTAATTTCATATCCGGCATTGGTATCGGTTGGGATTCCACCCGTATTAGCCAATGCCTCTAATACAGTTGCCCTTATCTGTAGTGGGGTTAGCTCGATTTTAGCATCCCTCAAGGAGCTCAAGGGCCATTTAAGAGAGGTGATCCCAATCACTGCGCTAACCGCAGGTGGTGGTTTAATCGGTTCGCTATTACTCCTAAACAGTTCAAACGAAGCCTTCTCGAAAATTGTGCCATTTCTAATCTTTTTTGCGGCATGTTCAATTTTAATTCCAAAAAAGGCTAAGGCGGACGGCCAAAAGACTAATTCCAAAACCGTTTTATTTTGGGAATACTTAATTCTAGGATTGGTTGGGATTTACGTTGGCTACTTCGGTGCCGGGGCGGGAGTAATTATGATTGCGGTCCTTTCTAAAATTAGTGACAGTCCCTATCACGTTTATAACGCCACCAGAAATGCAGCAACGCTAGCGGCTAATTTAATTGCTTCGATTATCTTTATTCTCATTGCCCATGTTTACTGGAGTGCAATCATTCCATTGGGAATTGGATTGTTCATTGGTGGATTTATCGGTCCTTCAATCGTTAGGTTCATTCCGACTAAGATTATGCGAACCGGAGTTGGAATCTTTGCATTTATGCTATCAATCTACCTATTTGTTAAGGCATTCTTCTAAGGAATTTTTTGAAATTACTTTTCTTTCATTTTAAATGCTGTAAAATAGTAATTATTAATCATTTGAAGGAAGTGACTCGATTGGATCATCAATTTATGAAAACTATTTTTGATTTTGTTAATATTCAATCATTTTTACTACTAATATTCCTATTTATAAACATCGGATTTCAAGCTAGAAATAAACATGCAGAAGTTCAATCTGATGGATTAAGTAACTTCATTTTAATTATCGCGTTATGTGAAAGTTTAAACTTTGCTGGTAACGCTTTGTTGAAAGACTTTTTCCTCGGCAATCGTAATCTTTCAGTTATTCTCGGAATTGCAGTTATTGTAATTTCATGGATTACAGCCATCTCATTTACAATTTGGAACTACCTTTATCTGCGCAAGTTAAGTAAGCACGTTAGTAAATAAAAAGCAATGATTTTTTAGTTAAAATCATTGCTTTTTATTTTGTCTATTCAGTTGCTTCTAAAGCTTCTTTTAAGGCGGTCCCTAGTCGTTTCATTCCAACTTCGATGGTTTCATCATCAACGTTTGAGAAGTTTAATCTAAAGGTCCCCTTCTTTGGTGTGTTAGGGTAGAATGAATCCCCTGGCACAAAGGCAACGTTATGTTCAACACAGGTCTTAAATAATTCCATGGTGTCAACATCACCAGGTAATTCCACCCAAATGAACATCCCACCTTCTGGATGACTATGCTTAGCATCAGCTGGAAATTCTTCCTTGATTGCCTTTAACATTAATTCGAACCGATGGTGGTATAAATCACTAATTTTCTTGATGTGTTCATAGATATCATTTTGTTCAAGGAACTTAGCGATAATGTGTTGACTTAAGTTGTCTGAATGTAAATCAGCACTTTGCTTCATAACCACAAAGTTTGATAAAACGTCTACGTTACAGACAATCCAACCTAACCGCATTCCAGGAGCTAAAATCTTGGAGAATGTACTCATGTAAACCACCCGATCTTGAGTATCAAACTTCTTTAATGGTGGTAAGGTTTCTCCTTCATATCTAATTGCTCCATAAGGATCATCTTCCATTACTAATAAATCATACTTATTAGCAAGTTCAACGAATTCTTTTCGGCGATCTAATGACATTGTACGGCCGGTAGGATTTTGGAAAGTTGGAATGGTATAAACTAACTTAGCTTCTGGATGAGCTTTTAAGGCTTCTTCAAACTTATCCATTCTCATTCCATTTTCATCCATTTCAACCCCGACGATATTTGCTCCGTAGCTTCGGAACACATCCAAAGTACATAAGTATGTAGGTTCTTCAACGATAACGGTATCACCAGGGTTAATAAACATCTTTGCTAATAAATCAATGGATTGTTCGGAACCAGTAGTGACTCCGACATGTTCAACGGAAGTGGACACTTCTCGATCAGCCATTAACTTCACAATTTGTTTTCTTAATACCGTTTCGCCAATTGCGTTACTATATTGTAAGGCGGTCTGACCTTCATTTTCGAAGACGCTGTCAGCCGCCTTCTGCATTTCTGAAACTGGGAATAACTCAGGTGCAGGTAGTCCACCGGCAAATGAAATAACAGCTGGATTAGCAGCGGCTTCTAGAATTTCACCAACCACGTCGTTATCAGTTTGTGGTACTCTCTTTGAATATTCAAATGTCATACAAATCAACTCCTCTAATAAATTTTATGGGTATGAGTGTATTATAACAACCTGTTAATTAAATTGCCATATTTTTTTAATAATTTTGTTGATAAATTTGCTTTCAAATTCTAATTTTCCTGAGTAGAATATAAACTAAGTTAGCAATAACAATAATATAAATTTATAGAAAGGATGATTACAATGAATAATAAGCTGTTTAAAACGATTATGGCGACCATTCTGGGTGGAATCTCATATAAAGTTGCTAAATCAAGTATTCAAGTAATGCGTGGAAATAACGATTTGTACGCTCCGTCTAATAATTTTTATAATCCAAATAGTCGTTTAAATGACAAGCGAATTATTTTTTTAGGATCCTCAATTACATATGGCTTAACGGCTAAGGGCGACTCATTTGTTGATTACCTAGCCACCGAACATGGTGTTAACGCACAAAAGGAGGCCCTTAGTGGGTCCACAATTGCTGGTAATGATCCTAGTTCTTACGTCGAACGTTTAAAGAATAACGTTGTCACTAATCAGGATATTGATGCGCTAGTCTGCCAAATTTCTAATGATCAACAGCGTAATAAACCCCTTGGTGAAATCAGCAATACCTTTAATATCGATGACTTCGACCCATCAACCACCATTGGAGCGCTCGAATACATAATTTCGTATGCTAATGAACACTGGAACTGTCCGGTAGTATTTTTTACTTGCTTAAAAAACGATGACACTGATTATGAATTGTTAAGGAAAATGGTATTTAAGCTTCAACGAAAATGGAACTTTGAAATTATTGATCTTTGGAATAATGAATACATCCAAAACTTAAATCAGACCCATCCTGAGTACATGGCAGATAGTAACCACCCCACAAGGGCTGGTTATCGTTATTGTTGGACCCCTGTTTTCGTCCGAGAATTAGATCAAATTGTTGATTAAACGGGATTCTTACTATTTGCGAATCCCGTTTTTTATTATTTAAAATTAATTATAAATAATCTATTATAAAAAACTAATTATAAATTATTCTTTCCAACGGTGATGTAACTTTGCTTCACTGTAATCAAGTAAGCTGCTCGGATCAATATTGTACTTACTGCATATGATTAACAATTGATCTAGCACATCTGCTAGTTCTTCATGGAGATTGTCGTCCTTCTGTTCCGTTGTTTGAGGAGCTTCCCCAGGATGTTCACGTCCAATTTCCTTTGCGCGAATTGCTCGTGATAATTCACCGGTTTCTTCAATTACAAAATTCATTCTAACTTCGGGAGAAAGATCGTACCACCCCCGTTTCTTATAGAATTCAACTAACCACTTTTGATGTTGATTCAAATCCATTTTATTTACCCCCATTAATTTTACAAATATCATAACACAAAAAAGGAATTCACTAACTAAGCTGAATTCCTTTTTCCAAATCTTATGGGCTATTTAGTTTGAATTAATTGGTCCCAGGATGGATTATCGAGCGGAAACGCAATTTGTCTTTTATTAATTAAGTCATAATCTGTAACATTATGGTCAATCGAGTTTGCACCCCATGATCCAGTCCCAAGGGTTAAGGATGGCGCTAAACCATTATTAATCCCACCAATGCCACCAGTTGCACATGGTGTATTAACTAAAATCCGGCACGCCTTCATTGCAAGGCCAAACGCGATTGCAACATCATCACTATTGGTTCTAATTGCAGCCGTATGCCCCATTCCACCGTATTTTAAAATTGCATCTGCAATTTTGAAAGCATCCGCATGGTTATGGGCCCGGTAAACTGAAACAACCGGTGATAGTTTTTCTCCAGATAGTGGGTACTCACGCCCGACACCATCTAACTCTGCAGCTAACACCTTAGTATCCTGTGGAACCTTAATCCCAGCCTGGTTAGCAATGTTAATCGCACTTTGTCCCGGAATCGGACCATTAACACCACCAGTTTCAGGATTAAACATGGTTGAAGCTAGTGCTGGTTGGTCATCCTTACTTACAAAGTAAACTCCAGCATTCATTAGCCGCTTTTTAAACTGATTATAAATGGAATCATCGATTACTAAACTGTTTTCAGTAGCACAAATCATCCCGTTATCAAATGTTTTCGAGAAAACAATGTCCTTAACTGCCTGATCTTGATCAGCACTGGCTTCAATGTAAAGGGGTCCATTCCCAGGTCCAACCCCTAGTGCCGGTTTTCCAGTCGAATATGCTGCTTTGACCATTGCAGGACCACCAGTAGCTAACGTACTTGCAATTCCAGGATGGTTAATTAGCTTATTAGTGGCAGCAATGCTGGGTTTTTCAATCCATTGAATCGCATTTTTAGGGGCTCCCGCTGCTACTGCTGCGTCCCGTAAAATGCGAGCGGCTTCTGACGAAGACTTCATTGCTTGGGGATGAAAACTAAAGATAATCGGGTTTCTAGTCTTCATTGCAATGATTGCCTTAAACATGGTAGTCAAAGTCGGGTTGGTTACTGGAGTGATTCCAGCTAGTACCCCAAGGGGTTCGGCAACGGTGATGGTATGTTTTTGTTCATCCCGATCAATTATACCTACTGTTGAGTGATCCTTAATTTCTGACCAAATCCGACCAGTTGCAAATAAATTTTTATCCCACTTATCGTTAGCAACCCCACGTTTGGTTTCCTCAAAAGCTTGGATGCCCAGTTTTTGGCTGTTCTTAATACCAGCCGCTACCATTGCTTCAACAATTTGATTTACTTTTAACTGGTTAAAAGTGTTCATTTGATCTAGGGCTGTTTGACCATTTTCAACCAATTCGTTAATCATTAAATCTACTGAATCAATCATTTGCTTTCACTCCTTAATTACTATCCAATATTGTTATTACTTTCACAATTTACCATAAAAAATAACCAGATTCAATAATTTAGAACCTGATTATTTTAATTTAAAGTGTTGATAAATCAACACTTTAAAACGTTTTGTAAAACCATTTATTGGCAGGGGTAATCGTTTGTGATTAATTATTCAATGCAACAATTATAAATTATTAAAAATTAAAAATATATAATATATAATTTATTTTTCATCAACATTAAATTTTCCAGAATCAATTGCATATTTTAACATATCATCAATTACATCAACCATTTTTTTATCGTTCAAGAACGCGATCTTTTTAATTTCACGGTAATAGCTTTCCCGAACTTGAATTGGCTTACTAGTTTGTTTTTGCCTTGCAAATGGACTTGCGTGTTGTTCATCATCATCTAATTGTGAATTTGCTTGATTCGCTAAGTTATTCAAAAAATCATTACTCATTATCAATCGCTCCAATTCTATCTAATTCTTCATCCAGGGTTGCTTGGTACATCTTAAGGGCCCGCTTATCCCAGTAATCATTATCTCTAATTCCTTCGTCTCCGAAAACCTTAATTCGTTCCTGTTGATAAACATAGTTTTTAAAAACTGCGTCCCCAAATGATTCCTTCGCACTGTTTGAAATTTCATTATCAGTCTTAGCGTTGTTTTTAACCAGATATAAAACCACCCCTAAAACATTGTACTTAGCATCATAGTCCTCACGAAGTTGGTACATATACTTAGCAGTTTTTAAAATTGAAGTATACGCCTGCCGTTGAGTTTGCAGCACTAGTGTAATGTCATCACTTGCTAAAATTGCATTGTTGGTAAACGTAGAGAGGGTTGGCGGAACGTCAAATAAAATAAAGTCATACTTACTCCGAAAGGGTTCAATTAAATTCTTTAGAATTAAAGCCCGATCATGGCGATTATATTTTTCTACCTTTCCTGGCCATGAACTCAACGCCCAATCAGACGGAATCAAATCCAGATTGTCCGTAATATTGACAATGCTATCTGATAAATCAAACTTCATCAATCCATCATAAAATGAAGTTTTGGGCCGTTCCTTATTCTTAAACGTCGTGTTTATAATTTCAGTCGCGTTGGCTTGTGGGTCCATATCTATCAACAGCACCTTCTTGCCCATTCGATTTAAAAGGTATGTATCTAGGACCGTCATTGTCGTCTTCCCTACACCACCCTTAAAGTTAAAATGCAGTAATACCTTTGCCATCATCATCCCTCCAATTTCAAATTAATTATAAATTATTTATTTTAAATTGTAAATATTTTGTATTTAATAATAAGTTACTAAAAAACTTAAAAAAAAAGCCCTAACCAATCTTATCAGTCAGTTAGGACGTTATTGCTATTTATCGTAATTCCTAATCTAATGAATTAAGTGCTCCCATAGGACCACCCGATTCTGTTCTAATGAATCCTGGACCTTTATTATTCGTTGGTTGGCACTCCCCCGAAATTGAAGCGTTAAGTCCTTTTGTGATTCTAAAAAGCGGCCATCAACTAGGATATCAATTAACGAAAGTAACTTGATTTTATCGTATGATTCCTTCATCAACTCATCCCAAGTGTACCCACTCCAAGACCAGATGTCCTTTTGATTGCCGAACTCTTTTCGAACCCGTTTGCAAAGTTGAATACATACCTGCGTATTTAAAAATGGTTCTCCACCCAATAACGTTAGTCCCTGAACATAAGGTTGCCGCATATCATCAATAATTTGATCTTCCAACTCCTGGGTATAGGGTTGTCCAAAATGAAAGTTCTGCGCTGCAACGTTATAACATCCCGGACAATGAAACGGACAACCACTAACGTATAAGCTACAACGCACTCCTTCTCCATCAACAAAGTTAAATGGTTTATAATCCGCAATGTATTTTAAACTTAGTTTATTAGCGAGCCATTCTTTGGGCATCGGATTGTTTGGCCCTTTCGTGTTTTGCTGCATTTTTAATCATTCCTCCAGTCATGTTTTTAACCCGTGCTGCGATTTCTCGATGCCTTCCATAAACCATCGGGCGCGCCTGTGGATTTCCTAGGTACCCACAGGTTCGTTTCACTACGTCGCAGTACTTGGGATCATGGTTGCCACATTTTGGACATACAAAGCCACGGGCGGTTGCATTGAAGTCCCCTTGAAAGCCACACTTAAAGCACTTATCAATTGAGGTATTAGTCCCCAAATAGCCTACATGATCATAGGCCCAGTCCCAAACTGCTTCCAATGCCTTGGGATTTTGCCTTAGGTTAGGATATTCACAATAATGAATGAAACCAGCTGACGCGTAGTGCGGATATTCTTGTTCAAACCGTAATTTTTCAAATGGATTAGGATTTTTGCGAACATCGTAATGAAAACTATTGGTGTAATATTCCTTATCTGTAATATCAGCCACTTTGCCAAACTTTTTTATGTCATCCTGACAAAACGTATCGGTTAGCGATTCCGCAGGTGTGGAATATAAGCTATAATGATAGCCACTTTGTTTAGACCACTTTTGGCAGAGCTGGTTGAGCCGCTTAACAATCTCAACGGTAAATTCATGGGCAACCGGATTTTGTTCCCAGTTAGGCCCGAAGAAGCTAACCCCGACTTCATATAATCCAATGTAACCAACGGAAACGGTTGCTCGTTCATGATTAAATAGTTCATCAACGCTATCTTCATCGGTCAACCGTTTGCCAAATGCTCCATACTTATATAATAATGGCGCATTCGCTGGTTGAGCCTCCTTACAGCGTTCAATTCGATACGCCAGTGCTTGATGGACAATGTTCATCTTATCGCTAAAAATCGTCCAAAAACGATCTTGATCACCCTTAGCATATAACGCAATCCGGGGTAAGTTGACCGTAACAACCCCTAAATTCATTCGACCCGCATTAACTTCATTTCCATCGCGATCCACCCACTTAGGTAAAAACGATCGACAACCCATTGGTGCTTTGAAATTACCAGTAATATCTGCTAAGGAATCATAGTTTAAGATGTCTGGATACATCCGCTTAGTTGAACATTCCACAGCTAATTTTTTAACATCGTAGTTAGGATCCCCTGGGTTTAAATTCAATCCCCGTTTTATGGTAAAGGTAAGCTTAGGAAAAATGGCAGTGCGCTCCTCAACCCCAAGCCCTTTAATTCTAATTTTAAAAATATCCTTTTGAATTTCCCTTTCAAACCAATTGGTCCCGAGTCCAAAGCTAACCGTTGTAAATGGCGTTTGGCCTTGGGATGAATAGAGCGTGTTAATTTCATATTCCAAGGCCTGCATTGCATCGTAGATATCCTTTCGCGTGCGTTCCTTAGCATAATCGGCTTGCTGATCAACTTTCACCCATCTTTTAGCTTCATCCAAATGCTTTTGATAGTTTAGCTTAGCAAAAGGAGCCAACACTTCATCAGCCCGATCAAATGAAATTCCACCATACTGAAGTGATGCTACATTTGCAATGATCTGAGCTACCTGAGCAGTCGCAGTTTGAATCGACTTTGGAGAAGCTACCTTTGCGTTGCCAATCTTAAATCCATTCTTTAACATGTTTGCAAAATCAACTAGACAGCAATTAGTTTCTGGAGTTGCCGGAGAATAATCTAAATCATGCCAATGAATGTCTCCCCTTAAATGAGCCCTCGCAACTAACGGTGGTAACATCTTTAGCCCAATCGCCTTGCTGGAACGACCAGCTTGTAAGTCCCGCTGGGTATTAAAAACCTTACTATCCTTGTTAGCATTTTCGTGGACCACCCTAGCGTCCTTATTAAATAGTTGTTTAA
The DNA here is from genome assembly GCF_019303535.1 of Lactobacillus sp. Sy-1. GTDB lineage: Bacteria > Bacillota > Bacilli > Lactobacillales > Lactobacillaceae > Nicoliella. The sequence continues at coordinate 100,842 of NZ_JACCIU010000002.1, forward strand.
TGTTTTTATCTATATCAGTAGCATTAAGCCATCCTTGCAAGTCTCGTTGATAATATTCTTGATACTGACTTTTGGCATTTGTAAGTTGATTAAAAGACAAAATATTGTTAAATGTTTCACGAATCCTGGTAGTTGTAAGCGTCTTTTGTGGATAAGCAACCCTTAATAGTGCATCATAAAGTTGTTTTTGAACCACTTCATTGATTGATAATTGCTCAAATAAGTAATCCAATTTGTATTGAAAAAAGGCCGTTTTTTGACCACTTTTCTTAATAATGACAACTGATTCTAACCTTGTAAATTGCATTTTTACCATGCCCTTCATTTATAAATAAGCTCTATATATAGTACGTTTATAACGATAAAACATATATATTGTGTTGACAAGGGTGATTTAATTTAAAAATAAAACATAGTTTACAATGTAATCATATTAACCGTTGATAATTCTATCTTCTTGATTAAATCAAATTTTTAAATTAAATTTTTAAGTCGTAAACAACGTTTAAACTTAGTACATTAAATAATCTCCTAACATTGAATTTTATTTCACAATCATTGCGATTTTGTCTCATTTTAAGACTAAAAAAGACGAACCCTAATTTAGGATTCGTCTGGTTAATTAAAATAATTTATTTTTCATATTCATCTAACTTAGGAACTTTAATGTGGCGCTTGTGAGCTTCTTGCTTTAATGCGTTTAGGCGTGATTGTAAGTTCCGCTGTAATTTAACTGATTTTTCAATTGATACTTGGGTTTTATGGGTTAATTCAATTAATTCTTCATTTGAATAACCAGCTAAGTGTTGTTCAACAAAAGATGTTTGTTGATAAGCATGTAACACCATGCTGTAACCCATTTTACCAACCCCAGCAATTCCAGAACTTGCATTCTTAATTGTTGGTTCGGTACTAAAATGATCAATATGGTACACAATTTGTTGACTGAAGTGTTGGTTCCAATAATTAATTAGTGGTCCTGCGAAAAAGGCAACCACTAGGGTTAAAATTCCAACTGCTCCGTGAGCAAAAAACGCAATTACCATAAATGAAATATCCTGAATATTTCTAACTAACTGGTATTTAATGTGCAGTCGATTAGAAAAGATTGGTGCAATTGCATCATATGGTGCAGCACCTAATTCCGGGGACATATAGATCGATGTTCCTAGAGTAAATAGAATTAATCCAGCGACAACGTCAACGATAACAACATAAATCCCACTCCCGTTTGGAAAAACAAGTCCATACAGGGATGAAAACCATTGAATTTCATATCCAACTAGCACCATGTTCAAAACCGTACCAATTCCGATTTGCTTTCGATCAAAAATTAATACTAATAAGAACAAGAAGCAATTAACCATCAACTGAAAGGAACCTAAGTCCATGTGTAATGAGTTAGAAAAACCAATGTTCATTGCGGTAAATGGATCCATCCCGACATTCGCCTGCTTCAAAAAAGCGGCTCCCATCGATAAAATCGCAATTCCAACAAATGACATTAATGATTTAAGTATGATATTGATAATTTTATGGTTTCGATGAGGAATGTTGTTAAAGTCGTCTCCTGAATGTGTGCTGGCAGTATCGACATCTGCCAAAAGAATCAGCTCCTTTAAATTATATGTTCAACTATTATTATATACCATTTTCACTTTTTTTATAAAAAAAGCGCTTACAAATAATTTTTTTAATTTTTTAAAAAGCTGTTAAAACGCTTACATGAATGCGTTTTCATTACTATTTCATAGGCAATTATAGCTATTTTTAGCGAAAGATATATTTACCTAACTCCCAAAAAGGTATACAATAATACTCATAAAATTAAATTTGGAACGGTTTATCTAAAAGGAGTTTTAAAAATGAATATTTTAATTGGTTTAGTGCCGGCGGCTCTCTGGGGGCTAATGCCACTAATCGCTGGGAAAACCGGTGGGAAACCAATCAACCAATTGGTTGGTAATACTTACGGTGCGTTAATCGTTGCGGTTATCATCGCATTGTTTAGACATCCCCAACTATCGTCTAGCGCGTTTATCTGGTGTTTACTTTCTGGAGCTTGTTGGGCATGTGGCCAACTATCTCAATACTGGTCATTTCCAGAAATTGGGGTTTCCAGAGCAATGCCCATCTCGACTGGGGCTCAATTAGTTGGAACCTCAGTTGTTGGGGTATTATTCTTTGGTGAATGGGCAACCGGATTTGATAAATTATTCGGATTTGCCGCTTTGATTCTAATCATTGTAGGAATTTTATTTACTACTAAAACCGATAAAATTGACGCTAGTCAAGGTCTTGATCCCGCAGTCCTTAGAAGGGGAACCACCGTTCTTTTACTCGGAACAATTGGATACGTTGGTTTCTCAGCTCTGCCTCAAATTCCAGTTGTTGACGGATGGAGCGCATTTTTCCCTCAAGCAATCGGAATGGTATTGGCATCAGCAATTATCTCAATCTTCTATCGTGATAAAAATGAACCACATCCATTAGTTGACAAACGATCATTTGCAAATATTGCAGTTGGGATTGACTTTGGAATTGCTACTGCGGTTTACATGTACTCAACTAAGGTGAACGGAATTGCTACTGGATTCACCCTTTCTCAAATGAGTGTAATTGTTTCAACATTAAGTGGGATTTTGCTTCTTGGTGAAAAGAAGAGCAAAAAGGGGCTTACCTACGTAACCATTGGATTAGTAATCGTCGTAATCGGTGGTGTTATCACTGGATCCCTTGGTAAGTAAATATTTAAAACTAGAACTATTGAATTAATTTCAGTAGTTCTTTTTTTTTACTCTTAAGAATCAAAATGTTGTAGTATCATTAAGTAGCAATAGAGAATTGGAGGAATTTAAAATGAAAATTGGTATTTTAGGTGTTGGTAACATGGGTGGTGCAATCCTAAGTGGATTAGTAAACAAAGTGGCAGCTAGCTCAATCTATGCGCTGAATCCAGTTAATCCACGGGTAGATGCACTAAAAAATGAACTTGGTTTCAATTTATTTAGTGATCCCACTGAATTAAAAAAACAAGAATTAGACGTCGTTATTTCAACCGTTCCAGCTCAAATTAACGTTAAGCTATTAAAAAGTCTAAACGGAATTAACAATAATACCGTAATTATTTCAGCAGCTGGCGGAATTAAAATTAGTCAAGTAAAAGAAGCATTGCCCAACAACCCAATTGTTGCAATTATTCCAAATACTCCCGTTTCAATTAATCACGGAACAATCGCAACTTCATTTGAAAAAGACATTAGTGAATCAAGTAAACAATCTGCCTTAAAGGTATTAGAACTATTAGGGGATGTAATTGTCACTAAAGAAGCCAACTTAGGCATTATGGGAACTGTTGGGGGTTGTGGACCTGCATTTGTAGACATATTTATGGACGCAATGGCAGACGCTGCGGTTGAGGAAGGACTGGATAGAGCCACTGCTTACCAAGTAATTTCCAGTATGGTGTCAGGTTCTGGTCAATTAGCCTTTCAAACTGGTAAAACTCCTGCAGAGTTAAAAGATCAGGTCACTTCACCAGGTGGAACCACAATTAAAGGCGTCACCACTTTAGATGAAAATGGCTTTAGAAACGCTGTTGTGAAGGCAATTAAGAGTTCTAATGAAACCATGTAATTTCTAATTAATTATAAAATATAAATAATATATTTTATATTATTGGCGAATTTAATAATAATCGGGGTCAGTTATGGTGGTTAAAACCATAATTGACCTTTTTTTTGCGTTTTAAGCCATTTTGGGCTTCTGACGATTAACTTAACGATTATTATTATAAAGTGAAATTAAGCCCCCTTAAATTAACTCAAAATTATCGGAACCAGATTGTTAACAACCGTTCAATTTGGCTTATTATCTTTTATGAAAATTGCGAATTAACTTTTCCGTTGCTAACCGTTGGGCTTCAGATATTTCTTCAGAATTATCTTGATAGTCCTTCTCCATCCATTCTGGGATCGGTTGTTCAATTATTTTAAGGTCACTATTTGCAACTGGCGTAATCTTTTCATCTTTTTTAAGCCCAAACGCCTCCGTGAAAAATGTTTTTAGAGCGGTCATTAAGTACTTAGCCTGTTCTTCCAACTTGGCTGGGAGGTAACTAAAAATATGCTTTAATTTAACCGCCAATTTGGACCCAAGGTTAGTATTGTTTTCAAATCGTGTTTTAGGACTTTTAATTAGTCCGTTTATTTTGGCAACGTTTGTCTTAGCATTTAGAATAATCCCCATGATTTGATGTGCACGGGTTAAATCATTTTTAGTAAAATCAAGAATTTGGTCAACCACCATTTGGTCAACATGTAATTTTCCACAAACTGAATTTTTCCATTTTTCAATTGATGAATACCTTTGTGGCTGATGGTCAACTGTATTAACTGTATCAATCTCTGATTGATTTTTTTGATTCTGGTGACTTTGATTAGTTTGCAATTTTTGCGTTTGTGGGGTTGCAGAATTTGCAGCTACGACTGGCAGATTCTGCTGGTCGGGTTCAGTAAACTTTGGTAAAAACAGTTTGTCAGCTTTACTAAACTGCTTTTTCTTAGTTACAAAACCTAATTTAACAAGCTTGTTGAAAATTTGACCTACTTTTCTGACGGATACTTTTAGTGAATCTGCCATTTGCTCAAGGGTGTAAATTACATAAAAGTCATTTAATTTTGAGTCATAAAACTGCCGACTTGTCCTTGAAGACTTCATCCGATCACACAAAAGGGCGTATGCAACAATTTCGTCATTGGTCAGATCATGATTCTGAATTAAATCTACGTCTAGCATTATAAATTGCATGGCTATTCCTCCTGGAATAGAAAAAAGAGAACAAGTTGTCACCCTTGTTCTCCTTCTAAAATATGTATTTTAGGTCTAACTAAATAAGCTATTAATATTGCAATGATTATGCCATTACGCTATAATTAAAACATTCGTTGGAACTTGTTCCAACCAGTTAGTCTTTGTTTTTTTATAGCTAGTCACATTAGTGACTGCTTTTAATTTAATAGTTTTTTTAATTAGAGTGTTGGGAGAACAAGTAATTTGGGTACTTGTGATCTATTTACTAGGGTTGCTGCTGCGAACAGTTTCTCTAGAAACACTCTTTTTTCTATATTCTTTTTTAATAATTAAAACCTAAACGGTCTAAATATACATTGTTTTTTTATAATTTGTAATTTTGTAACCATACAATTTGGTTGCTTTTTAATTACAAGAAAAGAATAACCGTAATAATAAGAATAGTCAATAGCTTATTTTTCTGTATGCTTGCATACATGTATTTATAACTACAATACTATTTGAATGCTTGCATATATTAATACATATATTCGGGTATACAAGAATACATGGTTGCTGAAAAATCATTGATATAAGCACATTTAGCAACTTTTTCATTGCATACATTACTACAAGTAGTATATACTACTTGTAGTAAATAATATTAAAATACATTTATACAATAATACGCACTAAAAAATTTTTTAAAACTTTTTTTTGAGGAGCAGACTTTATGGCAAAAACAGTTACTTTTGGTAATTTTAAAGGTGGCACGGGGAAGACAACAAACAGTTGTATGATTGCATATCACCTATCAAAAAAGGGTTATCGAACCCTAGTTGTGGATTTAGATCCACAGGCTAATGCAACCGCACTTTACTTGGCTACTAAGCAAGCACAAACTAAAGAGGTTGTAAAATTTGATACGACTTTAATGACGGCAATTAGTGATAACAATATAGAAAGCATCGTTACTAAGATTCGGGACAATTTGTATTTACTCCCTAGTTTTGCTGATTTTACATCCTATCCATTATATTTGGAAAAACTATATCCAGGTGCTGATAACCAGTACTTAAGGGCAGTTCATTTTTCAAAACTATTACAACCATTGGAGGATCAGTTCGATTATATTATTATTGATACGCCACCAACTGTGAGTTTATATACCGATTCTGCCTTAATGGCTTCTAGATACGTAATTGTCGTTTTACAAACTCAAGAACGTTCGTACACAGGTGCAGAAGCTTACATTGAATACCTGCAAGAATTAATTGATAATTATAAAGCTGACTATGATATTTCTGGAATTTTACCAGTACTATTGAAGAAAAAGTCTCAAGTTGATCAATTGATTTTAGATCAAGCTAAAAAACAATTCGGAAGTGAAAATGTTTTTGAAACAATCGTTAAAAATATGGAACGATTAAAACGATATGATATTATTGGAATTGTTGATCCTGATAATCCTTCCCAGAAACATGATATTCATGACCAAAAGGTTCACTATTTATATGATCAAATTACAGATGAGTTTATTAAGCGGGTGAAATAAAATGAGTGATTTACTAAGAAAGAATTTGGAGAATCAAAGTCGTAACAAAATGCCTAAGAATGTGTTTTCTAGAAATGAATTAGGAAATGATTTTGATAATAAAATTAAAAAAATTGAAAAATCACGAAAGCAGCGTGAAAAATCAACTAGCATTAGAGTTTCTGTTGATACTGCAAATCAGTTAAATTCATTAGTCAGTGTTTTGGGGTTAGATAGTGTAACCGAATTACTTGGCCAACTATCGGAATCAGCAGTTGAAAACTTGACTGATGAAGAAAAGATTGAGTATAAGACAATGAAGAAAATTTTAGATAAAAAACGTAAATAGATTCAATAAATAAGCAGTCATCCAAAATGGAAGACTGCTTATTTATTATTTAAAATTTATTTTTTGTAATTTATTATTATTAACATAATTTATTAAATTATATTTTTTTGGTCTAAAATACGGTACAATACTATATATATGAACTAAAAAGGAGCATAAAAATGAAACGCTGGATTAAAATATCAATCATTCCAGTTATTCTAGTTCTATTGTTGATTTTTGGAATTGTTTGGCGCATTGACCAAAATAGTGAAGAAAACGATCATGTCAAGAACTACGGAATTATTACCGGATTGAATTTAGATGCTGCTCGGACTTACTACAATCCACAAACCATTAAAAAGTTTATTGATACGGTTAGTGAGAATAAGGGCCGTTATCTAATGTTACATTTAACTGATGATGAGAATTTTGGAATTGAAAATGAATTTTTAGGACAGACTCTTAAAAATGCAAAGGTTGTTAATGGTGAGTACATCAATAAAAAAACTAACCGACCGTTTTTATCCAAGGCCCAATTAAAGGAATTAATTGATTATGGTAAAAAGAAGCATGTGTCTGTTTACCCTGAAATTGAATTCCCTGGTCATAGTAAAGCATTAATTGATTTACTAAGGGCCAAGAAGTATCCACATTTAAATTCAATGCTATCATTTAGTAATGAATTTGATTTTGGTGCTGATGGAGTTGCAACCTTATATAAAAAAATAATTGCTGAATATATGCCAATCTTACCTAAGAATAGTTATTTTGGAACTGGTGGTGATGAAATTTCTGTTGACGGTCATGATGATCAGGTTTCAATTCGGCAACTAGATAATAGTATTAATCGTTACCTTAGAAGCCATGGTAAACGGATGATGGTTTGGAATGACAGTATTATGAAGTCACAAGTTAATAAATATGATAAAAGTATCGTTGTTAACTACTGGAGTCAATCTGCTGCTCGGACTGATCCATCAGATAGAAAATCATTGATGGCAATTCAAGCATCCCTTCCTGAAATTAACCGTGCTGGTTTAAAGACATTTAATGATAACCAAGCGATGACCTACATTGTTGCAGATAAGGGCAGCTTAGATAAGGATGGTTTGAATGATTTCAAGAAACAACTATCTGGATTTAACTCTGGAATGTGGGATGATTTAGATTCAACCCAGCAAGCCCCAAATGGAAATAATATTGGAAGCTTTGTTTCCATTTGGTCTGATGATGGAAATGGGTACTCTGGAACACAAATTGAAAAGAAGACCCGTCCATGGTTAGTAGCTTACTTTAACCGAGTAAATGAATTTAATTAGAAAAAAGCGAGCCATTTTACATTGGCTCGCTTTTTATTTTAAAATATTTATTTTTTATTATAAATTATTTATTTTTTATAATTATCCAGAATATTTCATGTTTTTGATAAATGTCTGTTATAATGGGGTAAATATATTATTGTGAGGGATATAATCTAATGACACTAAGGTATAATACCGCAATTGTTCACTTTATTCAGTTTAGTAGAAATAAGCCATTATTTCCCAAGGCTTATAAATTTTTTATTCCTGCTAAGCTAAAATCGTCTTTGTCAATCGGAAGTGTTGCAATGGTGCAGAACCATCTTCAAGATAAAAAATTTCTATCACCGGTTGTAATTACAGGAAACGTTACCAAAATGAATTCAAAAAAAGAGTTTAAGGCTTTATCTCAAGATACCGGAGAAACCCTATCAACTTATTTAGAAAAACAATTGAAGCAAACGACCGATGATCTTGAAAAGTATATTAAGGAAGATACAGCTAAGTAACGATTCGGTTACAAACAAATAAAAATAATTGTGAATTTGTTTTTTAGTCTTTTAAAATGATATAATAACGATAGTACTTAATAAAGGGGTTTTTAATAATGAAAAAACAAGTTTTTGCAACCGTATTAGTTGCTGGAATTTTATCACCATTATTTGCTTTTGGGAATGTAGCTAGCGCTAGTACCAAAGCAACTTTGAAGCCAAGCGTTTCATATAATTCAGGAAAAATCAGTTTTAAGGGTTCTGCATCTAAGACTGTTAAGAAAGTTGTTGTTAAGAAGGGGAGTACTAAGTTTACCTCTGGAAACGTAAAGAACAAGAAGTTTAACCTTTCAAAGGCATTTACTGGCCAAAACAACTTCACGATTTACGGAACTAACAAGGCTGGTAAGAAGTTAACTAAGTCTTACACCATTAAGAAGGCTCAATACGTAACTGCCACTCCTACTTACTACAGTATCGATCGTTCAAAGCCAGGTAAGGTTGCTGTTAAGCTTTACTCTAACGGTGAAAAGAACGTTACATTCTACACTAAGTTCAATGGTTACGAATTTGATACTTCTAATGATGCAGCTGGTGGAACTATTACTTATAACTACGCAAGTACTGACAGTTATACACTATCTGTTTACGCAAAGGCAAAGAACAAGATGGCAAGTGCTACTGTAAGCTTACCAGAAGTTAAGGATGGCCAAGGTCAAACAAACCCAGAAATCTTCCCATTCTAATCTAAACTAAATTAAAAAGAACAGCTTTCGTAGCTGTTCTTTTTATTTACAATAAATTATAAATTATTTATTTTTAATTACTTATTATTAAATTGGCTTAATTAATAAAAAGAATAGGTTGAAAATGAAACCATTAACAAAGCCCACCTTAGAATCCTTAAAAACACCATTTTTATTATGAAACTGAGCAGCACTAGCAGCTAGAACCATAATTCCGTATGTAACGGTTAGGGAAACAATCCCCCAAAAGTAATCTCCATCAGTTACAATCAGGCTAGTGATAATTCCAATAATAATTAGAACGTCAATTCCGCCGACTGCCATGTAAAGAGGGGTTTTAATTTTATTAAACGTTATCTTCACTTCCTAACTTATCAACCTGATTCATTAACATTATATCATTAAATCAAGAGGTGAATTGAATGCAAAATCAACATCCAAAATTAATTAAACTAACGGTTGTGGGAATCTCATTAATGGGACTATCCATTGCAGCTCCGTTGCTTGTTGAATCGTTACCGGTTGTTGCAAGTAGTACCGTTAATTCAAATCAGATTAAAAAGATTACGGCTAATATTAATAGGAAGCAACTTGAGTTAGCAAAAACCAAGAATCAGGCAGCGCAGCAAAAGTTAAAACAGCAAATTAAACGGTTAAAAAAGCAGTTAAATAAAGCTAAGGCATTACAAAAGACTATCCCCACTAGCGATGCTAGTGTAACAATAATTAAGCCCACCCCCAGTAGCGCAAGTAGCGCGGCAGCCACAGCTAGTAGCTCTCCTGCCAGTAGTTCGACTTCAGCTGCCCCCGAATCTACTGCTAACTATGACCGATTAGCTTATGGATTTAACTTTGTTAGTGGGAATGAAGTTTCCCCGCAGACTAACTTTGCCCCGGGCAATCCAGATCAACTTGAAGTTGGGGACGGAGCTTGGTTATTTAGTGATAATAACTTAGCAATCTATAAGAACCTTCCAGCTGGTGATCCACCTAATTCAAGTGATGAAATTAGTAGTCCCCAACAATTTAACTTTAAGCTAATGTTGATTAACGCAATTCAAACCAACGCTAATGGCATTGAATATGCTCACGTTACCAATGTTTCAGATCCTAATAATAAAATTGAGGTTGGGTGGGTAATTTTGAGTCAACTCAAGCCGGCCACTTCAAATGCGAACGCTTTAATTCGCACTGCTGGAGCTAACGGCGTTAGCGATGCAGAAATTAATGATGTTAAACAAGGGGCATTGGATTCTGTAAATGCCGCTAGGACTAAGGTGGGGTTACCCAAGCTAGTTGAAGATCCCCAATTGAGTACCATTGCTAAGATCAGATCTAATGATATCGTCACCAATTTTAGTCATGATGATGCCAATAATAATTCCATTATTGAGCAGGATCTAACTAATTTTGGGTTACTGGGGAATAATCAGAAGTACGACCGTTATGGTGAAAACATTAGTACCGATTTAAACGCAAGCGACTTTTCCTACTATATGATTGGGTACCAGTCTAACTATTCAATGACTTATGCTGACGCAGGTCAATCGAACTGGGGACACCGCGCTAACGTATTAAATGGTGAATTCACTAACATTGGAATTGGGGTAACTTACGATCAAAAGTCAAATCAATTTTATACTGCATATGAATTTACCGGAATGAATTAATATTTTTAATCTTTTACATTTTTTTTACACTTTTGATACGTTAAAAACAAAATCTTAAGTTATTATAAATTTGTTAAATAAAATTAAAAATGATGAGGCGGGATATTTAAATGAAAAAAAGAATCCTTCGTTCCAGCGTCTTAATTGGGTTAACCCTTTTAAGCATTAGCAGTGCTGTAAATGCAAAAGCTGATAAGACCAGTAAAAATAAAGCATTACTTGAAATTGATGCTGATCATAAATCAGATGCTGGTAGGTACTTCATTCAAGATTACCAAACTAACACCAGTGCAAATACGACCCCAGAAACCAATGCTTCAATTGATTTGTTATCACAAATGAATAAGCTTTGGCAACCAGGTTCTGACTGGAACAATGGGAAACGCCTTAACACTAAGATTTTAGATGAAAACATTGATTTAGCAGATAAGATTGCTAAAACTAGAACTAAGGCTGAAGAAGATCAATCTTGGCTAGATGATAAAAATGATATGGATTACTCAGTTCAAGAAGGACTAGGTAACCTTACTGATTACTTCAGAAAAGAAGCAAACATTACCGGTGGTTACACATCAGTTCCATCTGATGCTGAAACTAAGGATTACGATACCAACTGGGATAAAGCTGAAGTAACTGGTGACACTAACTCTAGCTTAGGCAACGTTGTTAAACTTGCTGATACTTTGAAAGACGGTAACTACTCTTCCAGTAGTTCATCCAAGAAGTACTTTAAATATCCTCGACCATTTAGATGGGATGGTACTACCGTTACTAACGCGCAAGATAACGGTGTGATTATTCCAACCCTAAAGCTATCAGCTAAGGCTGATCCAGTTAATGACTACGGGTTCCCAAGTGGTCACACTAACAGTTCATACTTAACTGCATACGCACTTGCATATGCTTATCCACAAAAATTCCAATCACTGTTAACCAGAGCCTCTGAAGTTGGAAACAACCGGATCGTTGCTGGTCGGCATTCACCCCTCGATGTTATTGGTGGGCGGGTTCTTGGAACTGCGCTTGCAGCAGCAATCTTGAACGACCCAGCAAATGCCCAGCTAAAGGCAGACGCTTTCAAGCAAGCACAAAGTGTTTTGAAGGATTCTAAGGGGGATGACAATAGTTATGGTATGGATAATTCAAAGAAAAATTCCACCAAATACAACTACCGTTTAACTTATGGATTTTCAAAGATTGCTAATTCTAAGCATACCTACGTAGTACCTAAGGGTGCAGAAGTTCTTCTTGAAACCAGATTACCATACCTAAGTGCGACTCAAAGAAGAGCCGTTCTTGCAACTACTGAATTACCAACTGGCTACCCAATCCTAGATGATGGCGAAGGTTGGGGGCGTTTAAACCTTTACAACGCTGCAAATGGTTATGGTCAATTAGTTTCTGACACCACTGTTAAGATGGATGCATCCAAGGGTGGCTTTAATGCCTCTGATACTTGGAGCAACGATATTACCGGGGTTGGAAAACTTACTAAGACTGGAACTGGTTCACTCCAATTAACTGGAAAGAACACCTACAAGGGTGGCGTTGCAGTTAAGGATGGTTCACTAGTGGCCGCAAGCAATGATGCACTTGGAACTGGTGACGTTGCAGTTAATGGTGGGAACCTTAAGCTTTCCGCAAAGAAGGTTACTGTGAAGGGCGCCTACAAGCAAAGTAGTAAGGGAACCACATCACTTGCTAAGGACGGTCGCTTAGTAGTTAAGAAGGGTGCCACTTTAGGTGGAACCTTGAAACTAGATGGTGGTAAGTTTAAGAGCGGTGACAAGATCATGAGTTACACTAGTCACAAGGGTAAGTTCAGTAAAGTAACTGGATTAAGCCACGGGCTTCACATTATTTACAATAACCACGACATTAGTATTGCAAAGAAGTAGTAAGAATTAATAATAACGACATCAACTAATAAAGGGACGTTCAAATTGATTTTGAACGTCCCTTTATTTTAACCAGGAATGCGATCGAAGTTAAATGTTCTTAATCCTTCTTCGTACCCCTTTAAATATGGCTCACTATGTTTGACCTTAAAAATCCGGTTAACGAGGTCCCGATTTTTGACCCCCGCTTTAAATAACATTTGAGTGAGACTAACTTGATTGCCCTTTAAGTTGGCAATTGAGTCATCGATGGCTTGTCGATACCCGTTATTAAAATCGATTTCTAAAAAATTACTATCCAAAATTAATCAATTCCCCTCTAAAAACATGCTTAATTATTATACCGCTAATTCCACTTTATTTGGTTCCAATTAGTAAATGCGTGAAACAATCTTGTAACCCTGTTTCACGTTGCCTATTATTATGAATTAGCTTAGAATATAAATAATAAGATGAAGCCAATTTGGAGGGATTACATGAGAAACGGTTTAAAGGATTTAGCTGCTGACAAGCGGTACGATTTTGTTGGAAAGTTCACGAGGCTAGGGTATGCCGAAGCGTACAATGACGAAGCTGGTTATTACTACCAACCCACCATTTTATTTCTAGATGTTCATGATGGTCAGGGGAACTTTGTTACTGATCACGTCTGGGTTCATTACACCGAACCATTCATTAAGTTGAATCAACTTGAGGAGGGTGATTTAGTGGGCTTCAATGCTGAGGTCCATTCCTATAAGAAAGGGGCCGGCATTAATAAGGTAACTGATTACGAACTAGTGGAAATTAAAGATGTGGTTCGCAAGAATAATAATGATCAATCCCGTCCAAAGGTGCCAAGTGAAAATAAGCCCCTTGTTGGCTACGTAATGGAACGCAATCGGGCCTTCTACGAAAAGGCACAACGAAACGTAGATGAAGAATACACTCAGGCCTATGATCAATGGCTCCATCCAGATGATTATAGTGATGCTACCTCCTACTCTGATGAAGACGAAGATGATTCCGGGCTTGATCCGGATTTATTGGCAAAGCTAAAACAATTTTCGGATGATAATTTAAAATAATTGTGATGATAATAAAAAATGAGCCCCTCCACTGACTGGAAGGACTCACTTTTTATTTTGTTTTGGGTTTTTTAACTAGTTGAAAACTAAAGATGATAACCATTAGAATGGCAATTAAAATACTGAATAGCCCAATTCCTGGTTGTGCTCCAGATACTGGAGAAATTTGGTTTAAAAAGCCCATTACAATTGGTGAAATGGCAGTTCCAACGTTACAGCCAACTAATAAAATTGAATTGGCAAGGGCGTTGGAATTTTTAGGAGCGACCGTATCCATTAGGTTAAAAACGTACGTTCCAGCAAGCGGGTATGCACCACCAATAATGACAACTCCAATCGTTAGGATAACTAAGTTAGGTGCAAAATTCATAATTGAAAGGCCGATTGTGAATACTAACAGTCCCAATGGGAGAACAAATCGCCGAAAAATTTTGAAGAACTGACCGAATAAAAAGCCCATTAACATACTTGCAATCGTAAAAATGGTAATTACGAAACTAGCATCAGTAGCACTCCCTAGTTTACCATTGACCACGATGGTGGGGGTCATAACACTAACGGTGGCTAGTCCCATTGTCATCACGGCACAGAAGACCCCGGCCAAGATTACGGCAAAGTTAACCTGCGCGTGAGTTTGGTTACCATCTTGATCAACCGTTTCAGTGGATTTGATATCTGGAACGACCTTCCAAAAAATTACCAGGATTACTAGAATAAAGAAGTAAGATAAAAATGATACCTGCCAACTAATGTTGAGTAGTTGGCCCACTAAAATGTTTACAATACATAGCCCGATGGTTTCAAATGAATTCCGATTGCCCAGCATTTGGGCCTGATCATCGCCACCATAAAAGATATTAATAATCGTAATGGCTAGCGAATTAATTAACCCAATCCCGATTCCAAAGATAATTCTAGAGCCTAAGATGAACCAGAGGTTAGGCACAAACGCTGGAACGACTCCTGAGATTCCCATTAGTAGAATTCCTAAACCAATCATTTGTTTGATACCAAACCGCTTTGCCAGCGGGGCGGACATTAGTAAAACGATAAATGCCGGAATTTGCTGAATGGTTGCGACCATGTTCACCAGTGTTGGTGAATAATCAGAAAATGTTTTTTGCATTGCTGGAAGGGCGGGCGAAATTGCCGTTCCAGTGGTGATGACTAGTGAAACCGCTAAAATTGAGAAACGGTGGAACCATGTTTTAGCGTTCCAATCATTGTTATTGGTAGCCATACTATTCACTCCAATCAGATAAACTTATTTTATATTTTTTATTATAGCACTTTTTTGGCAAAAGAAAACGCTTTCATTTAATCTATCCCATTTTCGAATTGCCAGCATGCTATAATAAATTTAAATTTAGTGGTTGGTTGGAGGTGCAATTTTGCAGGATACAGAACAGAATCAGATTGCTAATTTCTGTTGTCGACTGGGGCGGACACTTATTGAAAGTGGTGCTGAAATAAACCGGGTCGAAACAACGGTGGAATTTATTGGTCATAAGGCTGGGTTGCATGATTTAAGTTGTTATGCCGAATTAGGGGTTATTTTCGTTTACTACCAGGGTGGAATTAAAAATCAGATTATGAAGGTCAAGGGTCATGATTTTAATTTTCAAAAGGTTGATGAAATCAATAACCTATCCAGGCAGTTTGTTGATAACAAAATCACATATGAATATTTACAGACTGAGTATTCACGGATTAGGGATAAGGTAATTGACTTTTCGCTTCGTAAGAAAATTTTTGCGGCTGGATTAGTATCGGTTGCGCCCCTATTATTATTCCATACGAATTGGTTGAACTTAGCATTTTCCTTTTTTGTGGGAATTTTAGGGTACTTAGCAACTCGCTTTATGACTGGCAAGTTACGAACTCCGTACCTAAACGTTGCAGTTGGTGGATTTGTAATCGGCCTTTTGGCAATTACCATTCAGTTGTTGGTTAAGGGAACGGATGATGACATGATTATTTTTAGTTCACTAATGCCGATCGTTCCCGGGATTGCCCTTACCAATTCATTTAGAGAAATTATGGCTAAAAATATCTTATCTGGATTAATTCTGGGGATGGACGCTACGATGGTTGCAGTTTCAATCAGTGGTGGCGTAATTATTGGAAAACTATTAATTCAAATTATGATTGGTGGGTTTTAAAAATGGTGATTAGCGTCGAATTTTTGTTTGCATTTTTATCAACGTGGGGGTTTGGTGTAATTACCAACGTACCGAAGCGGACCCTAGTTGCATCTGGAATTGTTGGTGCAATGGCTTGGATTGCGTATATTCTAGCAACTAATTTTGGAGCGAACGTAATCGTTTCCAACCTGTTACCAGGAATTGTGGTCGGCCTGTTTGCTAATGTTGAATCAATGATTGTAAAAACGCCGGTTAATTTAATTTTTGTACCAGCGGTAATTTCATTAGTCCCGGGGGCGTTATTCTATAAAAGTATGGAACAAATTACTTTGGGATTAAACCGCCTTGGGATGCAGGGGCTTTTGAAGACGCTTTTGATTGCGATCTCTTTAGGAATTGGCTTTATTATTGGAGAGGTGATTTTTAAACTTTTGAAACCCCGAATTAGAAAGTTGATTTTATTTACAATAAAAAATAAGTAATTTAAAATTAATTATAAATTACATTAGTTTTAGATTAAAATTATCATTTACTTTTAATCAAAAGAATTATATAATAGTAACTGGTTAAATAATTAATAACTTAAACAATTGAACTCCTTTAATGACTAGTAAATATAATTTCTATTGTTATTACATAATTATTTAATCTAAACAGGTACATCATTAATTTTCCTCGAATAACCCTGCTATTCATTCTGAATAGCGGGGTTATTATTTTTAGATTAAATTTATTTTAAAAAATTAATTGACTTTTAATTTAATTTCAAATAGAATAACTTTAATCAATCAAATCGAATGGAAAGGAGTTACCCAATCATGACTAATTTATTCTCATCAATGTGTACATGTTGTCAAACAAACGTTAGCACGAATGTGGTAGCTCTTTTAAGCTTCGGTCAGTAGCTGTTTGATAACTAGTATCAATTACTGATCGACATTAAAAGGCCGCTCACCCGGGCTAATGTTTTTACATTAGCTTTGGGGGAGCGGTCTTTTTTATTTTAAATTTGATTAATATAATTTATGAGGTGGAAACATGAAGAAGTTACTCGCTGTATCAACAATATCAATATTAGCTGGATTAACCCTGGCGGCCTGTGGTAATCAAAGCACGAACCAAGAATCAAAGAAGCGCCAAACGCTTAACTTAGCTGCAGCATCACCATTATCAACGATTGATATTTCAAAATCAACGGGATACGGTTCAACTGGAAACGTATTTGAAAGTTTTTATCGGCTTGGTAAAAACGGAGCGACTGACCCGGCACTGGCAAAGAGTGGCTCCAGTAGTAAGGATGGGAAAACGTGGACGTTTAAGTTACGGGATGCTAAGTGGAGTGATGGAAGTCCAATTACTGCTGCGGACTTTGTTTACTCATGGCGGAGAACGGTGAATCCTAAAACTAAGGCCCAGTATGCATATTTATTTAATAGCGTGGTGAATGGGAAGCAGATTAACGAAGGCAAGTTGTCACCAAATAAGCTTGGAATTAAAGCATTGGACAAACATACGGTACAAATTTCACTGGTTAAACCGGTCGCATACTTCAAAACTTTAATGGCGTACCCACTATTCGGACCGCAGAGTAAAAAAGTGGTTGATAAGTATGGCGATAAGTACGGAACTAAGTCTCAATACATGGTTTATTCCGGTCCATTTAAAATTATCAATTGGAACGGAACGGGGAATACCTGGGCTTACGTGAAGAATGACAATTACTATGATAGCAAGGATGTTAAGCTTAAGCGCATTAATTACAATGTGATTCAAAGTCCATCCACTAGTTTGAACTTATACAATCAGGGGAAGCTAGACATCACTTCGTTGTCGACTGAACAACTTAAGAACTACCAAAAGAGTCCTGATTTAAAGGACTACTCATATTCAATGACCACTTATCTTAGATATAACTTTGCCGATTCGAACGCTGAAAACAAAAAGGTGATTAATAATATTAACATCAGAAAGGCAATTTCACTTTCAATCGACCGTTCGCTACTTTCTAAGAAGGTGCTTGGCTTTAAGTCAGCCGTGACGACTGGATTTGTTCCCCATGGCCTAGCGAATGATCCCAAAACGGGGCAGGACTTTGCTGATCAACAATCGGTTGATAACACCCTAAACTATAACCAAAAGTTAGCGAAACAACTATGGGCTAAGGGCTTAAAGGAAGTTGGGACCAACAAGGTTTCGTTAACAATCTTGGCAAGTAACGACGATCCTAATAGTGGGGTGGTTACGCAGTACTTGAAGGGACAATTAGAATCAGTATTGAAAGGCTTTACGCTGAACATTAGAAGTGTGCCTGGCCAAATTGCTAGCCAACAAAGTCAAAAGGGAGAATTTGACATTAGCCTGGCTGCTTGGGGTGGTGATTTTAAGGATCCAATTACGTTCCTTCAAATTCCACAAGCAAATACGCCATACAACTATGGGAAGTACAACAACACTAAGTACGATAATTTAATTGACCGTGCTGAAAATAAAGATGCCAATAACCCTGAAAAACGTTGGCAAGATTTGAT
The DNA here is from genome assembly GCF_019303535.1 of Lactobacillus sp. Sy-1. GTDB lineage: Bacteria > Bacillota > Bacilli > Lactobacillales > Lactobacillaceae > Nicoliella. The sequence continues at coordinate 119,343 of NZ_JACCIU010000002.1, forward strand.
TGGGGCTAGTATGGAATTGAACCGGGATCAGGGAATTTCACCACTATTCCAAAATGAAACCTACTACCTTCAAAAAGCTAGTGTGAAGAACATTATCCATAATACTGCTGGACCACAGTGGAGTTACAAATATACCTATATTAAATAGTAGAAAACGGGTGTCAATCTATTGGCGCCCGTTTTTTTGATGCTTTTATGCCACCATTTTATGAATACCGTGGCATATGCCACGGTTAGGAAACAATCGACCATTTTATTTTGGATTGTGGTTTTCTATAATTACTAAAAAGAAATGTTTAATGGGAGGTTTAGGATGAATAAAAGACAGCTGTTATTAACAACGGGGGCGCTATTGGTTGCTAATTTTATGGGCGGATTAGACGCCACCATTGTTAATACTACGTTACCTGCAATTACTAGTGATTTAAATGGAATTCAATTAATTGGGTGGATCAGTTCTGCGTTTTTGTTGGGAGTTGCTGTTACTACGGTCCTCTGGGGGCGCTTAGGAGAAATCATTAATAATAAACTGACGTTCCAAATTGCGGTACTATTGTTTGTTGTTAGTTCATTCATGGCGGGAGTTGCGCCAAACATGATTTTCCTAATCGTTATGCGGGCGTTAATGGGAATTGGCACTGGTGGAATGGTATCAATTCCGTTTATCATTTATGCACAGATATACCCAGAGCCACGGGAACGGGCGAAAGCAGTGGGGTTGGTTACCGCTTCTTATGCATTCGCCACGGTTTTAGGCCCCATCTTAGGGGGATTCATTGTGGATCACTTTTCATGGCATTGGATTTTCTTCATTAACGTTCCGATTGGCCTTTTATCAATTGTTATATTGCAATTTGAATATCGAATTAATAATTTTGAAAAACCCCAGAGTCGCTTTGACTACCGCGGAGCTGGATTGCTAACCATTACCCTAGTGGTAACTTTATTTGCAAGCAGCTTGTTATCTATCGATGCCACTTTGACAATCATACTAGTTGGAATTGCAATTATCCTTGGCATTATTTTTTATCAAGTGGAAAAAAGGATTTCAGATGCATTGGTGCCCGTGCAACTGCTAAAGAATTGGCCCGTGCAGTCCCAAAATATCATTATGTTTTTGATCAACGGCTACTTTATCGGCTTTAGTGTCTATGCCCCAATGTGGGCCCAAGGAATCTTGGGGACCGATGCCACTGCGGGTGGGCTAACTCAAATTGCGGGTTCCCTCCTATTAATGGTCGGAACTAGATTGACGGCTCGATTAATGAAACGGTTGCCTTATCGCACAATTGTGGGACTGGGGACACTCAGTATTTGCTTATCAGCACTAACCATGTTTCTAGCAACGCAGGGCCTCCCATATGTTTGGTTGTTAATTAGTGGGGCGTTCAATGGTTTTGGCATGGGCCTGTCATTTACACCGATGCAAATTTCCGTCCAAGATGGAGTCCCTAAACGACTAATGGGGGTGTCAACAACCTTCGGATTATTAGTGCGAACGCTTGGGGAAACCTTTATGGCCGCTATTTTTGGGACCCTGTTCAGTATGGAAATTGTACAGCAAACTGGTCCGGATCACACCCTTACGATGGTTACTAAGTTGACCAACTTTGTAACGGCAAAGAATTTACCAGCTGACCGGATTCCACAACTTAGGACGATGCTTTTCAGTGGCTTACATTTAGTAATGTCAGTTGGCTTGGGACTAGCGATTTTTGCACTGGTTTTAAACCTATTTAGACGGCTACCAGCTAATGAATTAAAGAAGGATTTAAAAAATTAGGGGGAAATAATGATGACAATTAACATTCAAGAAATTAGTGACCGGATCGAATTAAAGCAGTTAGTGGACCAATTATCTAACTACGCTGATACAAAGGAGAATGAAAAACAGGTTCAACTTTTTACGGAGGCCGGAAAGGTTAATATCATTAATAATGAAGGAAAGGTAACTTTTCAGTTAAGTGGTCGTGACGAAATATTGAACGCCTTTGCAAAATCAATGGCCGGGTTCAAAAGTGTGTTTCATATGAGTGGGCAACAAACGGTTGAATTTATTGATGACCACCATGCGCGTGGAGTTGCATATAATTACGTGGTGCTAACAAAGGAAGAAGCTGACGAATTAATCACGACCCAAGAAGGGGTTCGTTATGATGATTACTACGTTAAAGAATCCGATAAGTGGTTAATTGATACCCGTAATTCACATTTTATTTGGCGGAAATAACTAAAAAAAGGCGCTCACTGAGCGTCTTTTTTTAATTCTATTTTACATATGCCTTAGAGAAGTCCCAACTGGTGCTTCCTGAAGGGTTGTATTCTAGTCCCTTGATGTTGGTCTTCATTACAACTGGGGATGTGTTTTGGTAGAATGGGATGTTTCCTTGATCGTTTGCGTAAACCTTTTCAGCTTGTACTAAGTCGTTCCAACGTTTGCCTGGGTTATTGGCATCTTCATTTTCTGACTTATCAAGGTAGCTATCGAACTTACTGTTCTTCCATTTACTAAAGTTTAGCGAACTAGTTGACTTCTTGATGCTTAGTGCAGCGACTGGATCTGGGAAGCTTGGATCCCAACCAGTAACACACATGTCGAACTTACCGGAGAAGAGCCGGGCAATTCTTTGTTGACGAGGTAGGTTGACGTTAGTAACCTTTAATCCTGGTAATTTTTGGAAATTACTTTGTAGGAATTCAGTAGTGGCCTTGGCGCTATCAGTATCATCATATGTCAACGTGAGGTTCAATGACTTCATACCGAGTTCCTTTAACCCTTCTTGCCAAAGCTTTTTAGCTTCGTTTAAGTTGTATTCAGTTGCTGATTTAACGTAGGCGGCGTCTGCAAAGTCGGTTCCCTTGTATGATGCGAGCCCGTTAGCAACAAAGCCCTTAGTTGGGGTGGACCCATCACCCAAGACGTCCTTGACAAATTGTTGTCTATCAACAGCCATTGATAGCGCTTTTCTAATCTTAAGGTTTTTAAAGGCAGAAACCTTGGCTTCGTTTAATTCAATGAAGTTAGAGTAAACTGACTTATTTTCGTGATAGCCAGGATCCTTTTTAAAGTGTTCAACTTGTTGCTTACCGTTGAGGCTTAATTCATCTAACTTACCAGTTTGATATTCATTTAATCCAGTTTGGTTATCCTTAACAACGTGCATGTTTACCCGTTTTAACTTAACTGAAGCGCTGTCCCAGTACTTGTCGTTTTTAACCAGGCTCCAAGTATCGTTAGTTCCGGTCCAACCAGTTGCCTTGAATGGTCCGTTGTAAACTTGGCTGGCACTATTAGTTCCGTACTTCTTACCGTATTTATTAACGACCTTTTCATTTTGAGGCAGGAATGCAGAAGCGGTAACTAAGTATTTAAAGTAGCTTTGTGGTTTTGAGAGGTGAACAACTAGGGTGTAGTCATCAGGAGCGGAAACCCCTAGTTTAGATGGAGCCATTTTACCACTTTGCACCGCAGCGTAATTTACAACGTGGTCATATAGGTAGGCATCTTGTGATGCTGTCTTGGGATTAACGGTTCTTTGGAATGCAAAGACGAAGTCCTTAGCGGTAACTGGATCACCGTTACTCCATTTAGAGTGCCGTAGTTTAAATGTATATGTTTTCCCATCGCTGGAAACTTGATAGCTCTTGGCAACTGCAGGCACAACGCCCTTACCATCTGGGTTCTTAAGTAGCCCTTGATCAACATTGCCTAGTGCAGTGGCACTATTAACATCGATACTTTTAGAAGGGTCTAGGGTGATTAAGTTTGCATTTTGCATCCAATTAATGGTTTGACTCTTGGCGGTACTACCTGAATTTGATGATTGGCTAGCTGATGATCCACAACCTGCCAATCCAAACGCAACTAATAGTGTTGCGGCGCCTGCTTCTAGTAATCTTTTTTTCATAATCATTTCCTCCTAATATTCCTGATGGCCGTGTTTATAGACGCCCTTGTTAGTTTATTGAACTGCTTTAACATCTTCTAATGGATTTTTATCCAGCACTAGAAAATCTGCGTACTTGCCAGCTGCTAGTGTGCCGTAATCTGTTAACTTCATTAATTCAGCCGAGTGACGGGATGTTGATAACGCGTCAAAGTTAGTGAAGCCCTCTTTTTCCACCATTAATTCAAATTCTTTAGCGGTTTTGCCGAAATCGTTATAAGGAGTTCCAGCATCCGTTCCTAGAGTTACATGAACGCCCTTTGCATATGCATTGTGAACGTTTGCGTATAGGTCATCTAGGGCATCGGTTAGCTTATTTAGTTCCCACTTTGGGAGGGTATCTTGTCCATAGTGTGCAATACACCAAGCCGATACCAACGTGGGGGTTAAGTATGTATGATTTTTAACCATCATTGTGATTTCTTCATCATTGACGTAAAATCCATGTTCAACGGAGTCAACCCCGGCAACCAATGCGTTCATAATTCCAGGATTGCCCTCTGCGTGAGCCGCAACTACGGCGTGTTTATTGTGTGTTTCTTCAACGGCAACCTTTAGTTCTGCAACGGATAGTTGCGGTTCGTCCATATAATCACCAGGGGACATGACCCCACCAGTTGCCATTACCTTGGTACATTGGGCACCATTTTTGAAGTTTTCCCGAACCGCTTTTCGCATCTCATCTGGTGAATCCACCGTCTTCCCACCTTCAGGATAATCACCGTGTCCACCGGTCATTGTCATTGCACGGCCAGCTGCCATTACTTCAGGAACCTTAGTTAGTTTCCCTTCGCGTTGCATTCGAGCTAGGGTAGTATCAAGTCCATAGGTGCTTCCACATTCCCGAACGTACGTAACGCCTGACTTTAATAGTGCGCGGAGGTTCTCAACGGCCCGCACCGCAGTTTCAGTTTGATCAGCCTGAGTGGCTCCATCAAAAGCATTGGAATCTAGTGTTACGTGGGTATGGCAGTTAACCATCCCTGGCATCACGTATTTCTGATTTAAATCTACCTTTGAATCCGCTTGTGGATGTTCATTACCAGTTCCTAATTCGACTAGTTTACCAGTGGCATTATCAACAAGCATCCATGAATCTTTTGTAACCCGATTGTCCTTACCGTTAAATAAATGAAAGTTAACAAAGAGTGTTTTACTCATATTAAACAAAACCTTTCTGAAAAAATATTTTGAATTGTTACAAACAAAAAAGACGTCCCCTATTTTTAGTAATAAAAATAAAGGACGCCTAATAAGCGCGGTACCACCTCTGTTGAGCCAATTATAAATTGACACCACTCTAACAAACCCGTTGATTTGCAGATTCTGTAATGGGAATTCCCAGCGCGGGTTACATTGTGTTCACCCGGCAGCTCATAGATGATTTTCATATCCAAAATTAACGATTCCTTTCACCAAACGAAATCTCTCTGCGGTCTCTTTTGAATACTACTGATTCTAATTAACGCTTTTTAATTTAATTTGTCTTGTTAAATTCAATAATTGATATTCTAATCTTTTTTTAATTAATGTCAACACATCATTTACGAAATTTTTAACCTGTAAATGATAAACGCTATCATATCAACGTTTTATAGCCGTTTGAATTTGAAAAATAAAAACAATCTAAATTTAATGCAATCTTTTTATTATTATTTTATAATAAACGGTAAGTAGATTAAAAAATGATTAAAAGTGAGATGATTTTATGGACACAACAAAAGTCTATGAGTACGTTCAAAAACATACCGCAGATTTTTTTGATTACATACGGTTTCAAAGTATTTCAGCACAAGATAAGGACATTCAAAAAACAGCCGACTGGCTGGTTGAACAATTTCAAAAGCTAGGGGCTAAGTTTGCAACGGAATGGAATAATCAAGGAGCCAATCCAGTTGTCTTTGCGTCGTTTGAAGGAGCTAGTGATAAAACCCTATTGTTTTATAACCATTATGATGTTCAACCCCCTGAACCTTTGGACGAATGGGTTACAAATCCGTTTGAACCCACGGTAAAGGATGGCAAGGTATTTGCACGCGGCATTTCCGACAATAAGGGTGAGCTGATGTCACGCCTGGTCGCAGTTAAGTATTTTCAAGACCATGGTGGCCTACCGGTCAACGTTAAATTCTTTGTTGAAGGGGCTGAAGAAGTCGGGAGTCCCCAGATTGAAGATTATGTATTTGCCCATCAGGATGAGTTAAAATCAGATGCCTGCATTTGGGAAGGCGGCGGAAAGGATGAGAACGAAACCTTTTTAATTACGTGTGGGTTAAAGGGAATCGTTGACTTCGACCTCCGGGTAACAACGGCGACGAAGGATACCCATTCATCCCTGGCAGTTTATACGCCAAACGCTGCTTGGCGGTTAATCCAAGCGCTTAGTTCACTCCGCAGCCCTAGCGGTCAAGTCCTGGTGGATGGTTTTTATGATGATGTAAAACCACTTGATAAAACCACCCAATTCTTTGTTGATCAGATGCAATTTAATCCCAAGGAAGTTGCTAACAGCTTAGGCTTAAAAAGCAAGTTAATTACCGATGATCCCACTGGAGAATTAGTCAACGGCTCAACAATGACTGTAAATGGTTTTTCATCTGGTTATGAGGGTGAAGGGATTAAAACAATTATCCCCAAGGAAGCTAGTGCTAAGGTGGATTGTCGTTTGGTTCCAGACCAAGATCCGAAAAAAGTTTTTGAAGCTGTCCAAAAACAACTATCTAAGAACGGCTTTTCAGATGTTGAAGTCCACTATAATGTCGGCGAAAAGCCATTCCGGACGGATTTGAATGATCCGTTTGTAAAGGTGAACCTATCAGCAGCTAAGTCGGTTTACGGAGACAAGGTGGCAGTGATTCCAAATACCCCGGGCGGTGGTCCGGCATTTCCATTCTACGATATCTTAGATGATCCGATTTTAATGGTCGGGGTTCACTATTCAGGCAGTGGGGCGCATGCCCCCAATGAAAACATTCGCCTTGCTGATTTTGAGCAGGGAACCGTTTTTATGATTGAATTATTGGCAACTTACGGCAAATAAATGGGGACGGTGATGAGCATTGAAAGTAATCATAACCGGATTTACTCCGTTTAATAACCAACTTAATAATCCATCTTTGGATATTTTACATGCGTTACCTGACGTTTTAGATTGTGCTGAAATAATTAAGCAGCCACTGCCAACTGAATTTGAAAAGAGTACCAATTTGATTACTAATTTGATTGACCGGGTGCGGCCTAATTTGGTATTGAACTTGGGTCAGGCCAATGGTCGAAATGGAATCACACCGGAGCTAGCGGCTTTTAATATGGATGATGCACAAATTCCTGATAACGCTGGTTATCAACCTGAAAGACGACCGATTCGTTCTGATGGTGAGGAGAAATACTTTAGCAACCTGCCGATTAAGGCAATTGTGAGAAACATTCGTGATATTGGAGTAGAAAGTAGAATCTCTACTTCAGCTGGCAGTTATGTTTGTAACCATGTGATGTATGAAGTCCAGTACTTATTGCATAAGAAATATCCAGATATGAAGGCTGGATTTATACACGTACCCTCTAATTATTCAGAAAACTATGAGATTCCAACAATGGCTTTGGATGATGAGGTAAATGCAATTGAAATTGCTTTAATGACGGCCATTTATCACTTAAGTGATGACATTGCAATTGAGCATCCATATGAATATTGATCAATGCTCATTATCTGCATGCTGAAATGTTAAAATTAATTTAGCGAAAGGGCTTTAAATTTTACCTACTCCTAAAAGCTGATATAATAAATTTAATGATAGCAGCTTTAAGGGGTGATAAAATGATTAAGAAAAAAATCTTAACACTTACAATGTTATTAGGATTATCGGTTAGTTTAGCAGTGGTTAGCACTAATCAGAGTGTTAATGCAGCTACCGGTATCAGCGTTAATAAAACGAGTGTTGTTAGTGGTCGGAGCGGTGTTAGACACCATATTAACCGTGCACCACAAAACAATGGTTTTCATGGTGGTAATAATGGAAATGAATTTGACCGTTTTAAATTTATTCGAGCCCAACGCGCTAAAAAAGCGTTTGATCGAGCTAAGTTACGATTAAAACATGCTAAATCAGCAATTAACACTAGGAGGGCTACCCATAAGTTCAATCAAACTAAAGCTAACTTGAATAATACACAAAATTAGTTTTAAAGTGAGGTTAACTACATGCAGTCATTATACCATTACCAAACGCCGCTGGGAGAAGTAACCATGATCAGCGATGAGCATTACTTATTTGGATTATGGTTTACAGATCAAAAATATTTGGGGGCGGGGTTTGATTTAGGTTCAATACCGATTAATCAATCCGGTCCCATTAAACTGGCCATCAATTGGTTAACTGATTATTTTAATGGTGATAATCCTGATGTTGCAATGGTTCCATTGAGTCCCCAGGTGACTGATTTTAGAAATCGGGTTTTACGGGAGTTAATTAAGGTGCCATATGGCCAAACTGCAACTTACAAATCTATTTCAGATTCACTTCAAGCGAATCAGGCGAATAAACGAAACTTATCAAGAGCAGTGGGTGGTGCCGTTGGCCATAATCCAATTGCATTAATTATTCCATGCCACCGAATTATCGGAAGTAACGGTAAGCTTACAGGCTATGCGGGTGGCATTGATCGGAAACGATTCTTGTTAGCATTAGAAAATACAAATTAAAAAACGTTTGACTTCCTCAACTGGTAGTCAGACGTTTTTATTTGCGACGATAGTTATTAATTCTTAATTTGGTTCCGAATACCATTTGAGCAGTACCAGTCCAATTGGCAATTAATACGTAAATGATTAAGATGATGATTCCGTAAATCCCCAGGTAAATAAAACTAGTTAATCGCGTCAACGGTTCGAAAATTTGTTGAACCGTAAAGTAGTATCCGCTCATGATGATAATTAGGATTGAGTTAGCGAATAAGATTGGGACTAGTGATCCTAACCTTACATCATATAATTGGTTTAACTTGATGTAAGCTAACAGTAAGATCATTAGGAATGCAAAGTCGGTTGCAAGAAGGGCCCCGCTTGCACCGAATAGTTTTAGGAGGGGGAACTGGAGAATTAGTTTAATAATAATCCCCACTGTCATGTAGCTGACCGCTTTTTTACTGGCGTGGAGCGCCTGCATCAGAGTTAGGCCGTTAATTGCTAGCCCTAAGAAAATACTTTGAATAATATTTTGGATTAAATAATAGGTTCCCACTGTATCATGGGTAAATAATACGGTGTAAATTGGACCAGCCGCAAATCCACCCACGATTATAATTGGAAGAAGAAAAAATAAAAGTAATCGATAGTTCTCGATTAGTAGCTGCCTAATTTTGCCCCACTCTTTTTTGGCATGGAGCTCTGAAAATAACGGTAAACTAGTTTCAGAAACTGACGTAACTAGTGAGATAATAATGGTGGTAATCTTACTAGGGTTAGCTGATGAAACGGTATACAGATAATTAACGTAGTCTGAGTTCAAGTGGTTGATATTGACTAAAACCTGCTTGAAAAACACCTGGTCAATCAACTGACTAATTGTAATACAAGATCCTACAATTACAAATGGAATTGAAGCATACCAAAGGCCCAGAATCGTGGAAGTAACGTTCGTTAATCGCCTAGGGCGACTAGTGACCATTTGTTTACGATACTCACCTCTTTTAAGGTTGCCGTAAAAGAATAGGTACGCATAGCTGATAATTGATCCAACGAACGCACCGAAAACGCTAAAGTAAACTGCAATTATATAATTATAATGGAGTACCTTAATAATAATAAATGTAGCAATGATGATAAACAGAACCCTTGAAAGTTGTTCCCAGAGTTGAGAAATTCCATACGGCTTCATATCATTATGACCCTGAAACCAGCCCCTAATCATGCTCATTGATGGCAACAAGATGATTGCTGGGACTAACATGCGAATCGAAGTGACCGCTTGGCTAACAGATTGAACCGGGCTGTTTTGAGCAATAATGGGTGCAATCAGGTATAAAATGGCCCCACAAGCGATCCCGGTGATTGTCATAATCAGAAACGCTAGCTTAGTGACGTAGACACTATCTAAATATTGATTTCTGGAGTCTAATGATGCAACTTTTCTGGCAATTACCGATGGTAATCCGGCCGTACCAACTGCAATTAGCAGTGCGTATGGCGTATATGAAGCGTTAAAAACGGCCTGTGCATTTAATTGATCATTATAACTGCCAATCATCATTAACCAGGGGACCAGGTAAGCAATTCCTAAGATCCTGGATACAATGCTTCCAAAGGACAGCCAAAATGATCCTGATAACATTTTTTGATTCAAAAGAATACCTCTAATTCTAAATCCTAATTTATTGTTAATTAATTTAAATCAAGCGTTAAGTTTTACAAAATTTATTATAGCATACCGACTTTTGTAAAGTTGATTAACAAATTCATTCAATTGAAAATCATAATGACGCAAATTCGCATTTTTTGTTTTTGAAAAACTCATTTGGGCTTCAACTTGATGTATAATTAACTAAGATTTTGGGGGTGAAATTTTGAATCGATGTTTCAAGTCCTGGTATCACTTTATGAAAAGTGGTCAGTATAAAAAAGAGGAAGAAAAGGATAGTCAAACCGATGGTAACGATTATTACCAGGGCCATCCAACAAATGAATTTCAGCGTGGATACGATCAGGCATGGCATGATGACATTACCGAACAGTACCTCTTAAAGCATAAATTAATGATGAAAATTTTTAATTATTATCGTAATAAACGTTATCAGCGGAGTGCTGAATATAATCGGGGATACGATGAGTTTTTAAATCGAAATAATGGTTAGGGGGTTTACAATGTTTAAGAAAATAATTTTATTTGGCCTAATCGTTCCTATAATGGTGGTGCAATTTCCGGTGGCAGTGACCCATGCTAAGGCCACTAAGGGACAAATCGTTAAAACTCTCCACCGAATTAACGTTTATCGTGGGAAAGAATTTAGAAGCTCGCCTAAGGTCGGAACCTATCCAGTTGGCAAGAAAATTCCGGTTAAGCGGGTTGTGACTGCTGGGGGGATGACGCGGTTTCAGCTAGTCAATGGTCATTACATTACTGCTAATAAAAAATATGTTCAATTAATTCATTAATTAATATATTGTTACCGACGTTTTTAATATACATTTTATTGATATTGTGTAATAATGAAGTTGTTTTTGAAAATAGGATTTTGGAGGTAATTGGAATGGATAAAATGAAATTACATAACTTTAAAAATAATCGTAAATTGTTTGTTTTAGGGGCAGTTACACTTGGTGTCTTAACGACTGGGTATGCTGAAAATAAAGCTCCTGTATATGCACATGCTGATACTACTAGTGCTGCTAGCGCTACTAGTACGACTAGCTCATCAAGCGCCACTAGTGCTGCCAGTACTACTAGCGCCACTAGTTCCACTAGCAGTGTTGCAACTAGTCAAAGTGCCGCTCAAGCTAATTTAGCTAGTTACCGCAGTAGTACCTTAGCATCCATTCAAGCTAGCTTCTCAGTAGCTGGTTCAGTGGCTAGCGCTGCTAGTGCTACTTTATCAGATAATAATGATTCAATTAGTGATGACTTTGCTCAATTAAGTGACACCTACGCTGATGCAACTGCAGCTAACCAAAAGAAATATGGTAGTCTTGCTAACAGCGCTGCTGCATTTAAATCTTATCGGGACTACGCTAAACAGGCCTTTAGTGGATTTAACAGCGCCACTAGTGACTTTAACAATGCGATTGTAAATGCTAGAAACTTAGTGAGCCAATTTGCACAGGTTGATAGTCAAGCAGCAGCTGGTAATATTTCTGCTAGCTATGAAACATCCGTAACTAATTCACTAGTTGCCCAAGGATCTAGTCAAGCAAGCACTGCTAATAGTGCTGCTTACTACACTAGCAGTGTTGCTGATGCCGTTTCATCATTTGCTGATGATTATGAAAATACGGTTAATTCACTAACTACTAAGCTAAGTAGTAAAGCCACTACTTCAAAGAAGACCACCAAGGCTAAAGTTGCTAAGGCCAAGAGTGATGTTAAGAAGTACAAGGCCAATGTAAAGAAGGCTAAGACCACTAAGGCAAAGGCTACTGCTCAAAAAGCGTTAAAGAAAGCTAAAGCACAACTCAAAAAGTTAACTAAGTAATTATTGATAATTAAAAATTAAATATTAGTTATTAATAAAGCCCATTCGGTAGTTTCACACCGAGTGGGCTTTTAATTTGGTCATTTGGTCATTATTTTAAGAAAATGTGTATAGCACTTATTATCATCTTGATATAGCAGTGGATTAAAAATTAACCGCATCTAAATCCTCCGAGATTGATTAAATGGCAAGCTTATTAGTGAAGCCGGTTTTAAAAATAAAGGAAAAAGAAAACCTCTTCAATATCACGTTTTATTATTTCCAACCCCCACTTTTCAATATGATTGAATAGTTTAAAGCCCTTTTTTGGTGTTTCGTTAATTTTTTTAATGTTAGTATCGTTTGCATTTGTCATAATCATCCACTCCTAATTGGTTTATAAAAATTAAAAACGTCCTCCATGAATTGACTAGCTCCAATAGCTATATTCATGAAAGGACGTTTTTTCAACGTGGTACCACCTTTATTTACTGATCAGTATAGTTATCAGCCTCGCTAAACACATAAGTGTTAGATTGCTATAAAGGGAATCAACCTGAATTTCTCGAAAAAAATTCAACCGAATGTAATCTTTTGACTGATCAGACATTACATTCTTTCACCACATGAATGCTCGCTATCAAATGACTGGTCGGTTACTAATATATACATCGTTTTATCTAATATGAGTGGATAATATATGAATTATTTTAATCTGTCAAAATATTTTAAGCCCTAATTCCACATTTAATGGCTAAAAAAGCCTTAATATCAATAGTTAGCGTTAAATTTATCATTTTTTTGGGTTTTACAAGATGTATTTTTGATAATTTACCATGCTGATTTGAATCGTTTTATTTGAGAATGAATTCATCTCATTTTTTAATGATCTCTCGACCTAATTTTAGTTTTTTCAAATTTTTTTGAAAAAATTTTTATTTTTTATTTTTTGGGTTGGTGATTTTAAATCGATTATTGTTATAACAAGGTTTTAAGGATTAGATTTACTAATCTATAAAATTGTATACGTTCTAATTATGAAACATAAAGCAATTTATTGTTTCGTAAAATGCGATATATTGGCAATTATTATATCTTGTACGACTTTTATTGAAAATTGATAGTGCTATACTTCGTGATATCGATAAGTCATCAACAGCTAATTAGTTGATTAGTAAGTGATTAAAATCAATTAATAAAAATGGTTGACGAATTGATTTTATTAGTTTATTCTAATAAACATTAAATCAAAAGTTAATATTAAAAATCATTTTAAATACATGAAAAAGTAAAATTTAAGAATTTTTCAGAGAGCATTGATTAGTTGAAACAATGTACTTTCTTAAAGGTTGAAAAATCTGTATTAGTTTGAGCTTTTCTAGAGGAGCTTGGGTGTGACGACCTTTATCTGCGTCTGAGTATAAGCATTTAGTTGTCGTACTCAAAGAGGTTGATTACGTGAGTAGTCAGCGAATAAAGGTGGTACCGCGTTAAAACGTCCTTTCCTAAACTAAGTTATTCAATAACTTAGTTTAGGAAAGGACGTTTTTTTTGTAAATTTATATTGAAATGGAGTGTTGGTTATGACAACTAGTAATGATAAGATGATTCAGATTTTTGATACTTCCCTTCGTGATGGTGAACAAACCATTGGAGTTAACTTCTCAATCGAGCAAAAGATTCAAATTGCTAAGCAGCTAGAAAAATGGGGCGTTGATATCATTGAAGCAGGATTTCCAGTTGCTTCTCCTGACGACTTTAAAGCCGTTAAAGCGGTTGCGGAAAATGTTGATCATGCTTGTGTTACCGGATTAGCCAGAGCCAAAAAGGCAGACATCGATGCATGTGTTGAAGCAACTAAGAATGCTAAGAACAAACAAATCCATGTGTTCATCGGAACGAGCCCAATCCATCGTGAATATAAATTGCATATGACTAAGGCTGAAAACTTAGCAGTAATTCGGAAGTGCGTTAGTTACGCTAATCAATTCTTCGATAAGGTGCAGTTTTCACCGGAAGATGCAACCAGAACTGAACCAGAATACTTAGTAGAAGCAATTAACGTAGCAATTGATGCTGGGGCAACGGTAATCAACATTGCTGACACCGTTGGTTATACCAATCCAATTGAATTCGGAAGGTTATTCGATTACATGCGTGCTAACGTTCCACGCTTTGATGATGTGATTTTCTCAGTTCATTGCCATGATGACTTAGGAATGTCCGTTGCAAATGCAATTGCCGGCGTGGAACATGGCGCATCCAGAATTGAAGGAACTGTGAATGGAATTGGGGAACGGGCTGGTAACACCGCCCTTGAAGAAGTGGCTGCTGCGTTTATGGTCCGGAGTGATTACTACCCATATAAGACCAATATTAACTTAAAAGCAACGAAGGAAACTGCTGATATGATCAGTGAATTTACCAGGATGCCAATTCCACATAATAAAGCAATCATCGGTCAAAACGCATTTTCTCATGAATCAGGAATTCACCAAGATGGAATGCTAAAGAACCGGAACACATATGAAATCTTAACCCCAGAGTCAGTTGGAATGGATGCTACCCACATCATATTAGGAAAACTATCTGGTTCACATGCGGTAATGCAAGAATTACAAAAGATGGGATATGAAGTTGATCGAGAAGCAATGGCAACAATTTTCCCAGAATTTAAAAGGGTTGCCGATAAACAACCCATTGTAAACGATCACGACCTGGCTTCAATTATGAAAAAGATAGGGGTGGTTGCGAATGCCAAATAGAATTACCGTTTTAGATGGTGACTACATCGGTCCAGAAATTATGAAGGCTGGATTACAAGTGCTGGCAGCAGTTACCAAAGATTCGGATTTTGAATATCAAATTACCCACGCCCCCTTTGGTGGCCAGGCAATTGATGAAGTGGGAGAGCCACTTCCACAAACAACAGTTGATGAATGTAAGAACAGTGATGCGGTTTTACTTTCCGCAATCGGGGGACCGAAATGGGATCAATGTCCAAAGCGGCCGGAACAAGGATTGTTAGCAATTCGAAAGGCGTTAAACCTATTTGCTAACATTCGACCCACTAAGATTTCTAAAGCAATGATGGAATATTCACCATTGAAGAAAATCTCACCAGTTGATTTTGTAATTGTAAGAGAACTGACCAGTGGAATTTACTTCGGTGAACCGCGTGAAAAGAATGCTGACGATGCTTTTGATACCATGCGCTACACTAAAAACGAAATTAAACGGGTCACTAAGATTGCGTTTGAGATGGCTCAGGGTCGTAACCATAAGGTAACGTTAGTTGATAAATCAAACGTGTTAGCAACTAGTAAGTTCTGGCGAGAAATCGTTGGCGAGATGGCCAAGCAATATCCAGATGTAGAAGTAGATTATTGCTACGTTGATGCAGCAGCTATGAAGATCATTAGTAACCCTGCTCAGTTTGATGTTATTTTAACAGAAAATTTATTTGGGGACATTTTAAGTGATGAAGCCGCTCAGATTACCGGTTCATTAGGAACGATTCCTTCAATGAGTAAGGGAGATGGGCAGGTTGCCCTATACGAACCAATTCATGGTTCTGCTCCAGATATTGCTGGAAAGGGAATCGCTAATCCATTTTCAATGATTAATTCCGTAGCAATGATGCTTGAAAATTCATTTGGTAGAAAAGACTTGGCAATAAGAATCGAAGATGCCGTTAACCAAGCGGTAGCAGCAAAAGTTGTCACCCCTGACTTAGGTGGCAATTATCAAACTCAAGCGGTGACCAACGCCGTAATTCAAAATATAGAAAGGGTGGGAGTAGCATGTCAAAAACAATGATTGATAAAATTTGGGATCAACATGTAATTGAAGGAACAGAAGGTGAACCGCAATTATTATACGTTGATCTTCACTTGTTGCATGAAGTAACCTCCCCCCAAGCATTTGAAGGCCTTCGTGAAAACAACCGTCCGGTACGCCGCACTGACCGCACGTTCGCTACGATGGATCACAACGTACCAACCGTTGATATCTTCAACGTTAAGGATATGATTTCTAAGCGTCAGATTGAAACGCTCGCTAAAAACTGCGAAGACTTTAACGTTCGGCTAGCTGATATGGGGCATGCAGACCAAGGAATCATCCATGCAATCGGACCTCAACTAGGACTAACCCAACCGGGAATGATCATTGTATGTGGTGATTCACACACAGCAACCCACGGATCATTTGGTTCAATTGCATTCGGGATTGGGACTAGTGAAGTAGAACACGTGCTAGCAACGCAAACGATTTGGCAAACCAAGCCCAAGAAGATGGGGATTCGTGTTCATGGCAAAATGCCTAACGGAGTGTTTGCTAAGGACGTCATCATGGGAATCATCGCCCGCGAAGGAGTTTCATTCGGGACTGGATATGGAGTTGAATTCTACGGAGATACGATTCGCAATATGGAAATGGAGGAACGGATGACGCTTTGTAACATGGCCATCGAAGGTGGCGCCAAGATGGGGTGTGTCGAATCCGATCAAAAGACATTCGATTACGTGCGGGGCCGGAAATACGCACCTAAGAATATGGATAAGGCAATTGAGTATTGGAAACAATTTAAGACCGATGATGAAAGCGCCTTTGATAAGATTATTGATCTAGACGCAACTCAGTTGGCACCATTCGTTTCATGGGGGACCAACCCGGGAATGGCAATTCCAATTGATGATGTTACACCTGAAATTAAAAACAGCGATGACAAAAAGGCTTACGACTATGTCGGGCTTCAACCAGGGACTTCCCTAAAGGATGTGGATATTAAATGGGCGTTCTTTGGATCATGTACTAACGGTCGGCTATCCGACTTGAAGATTGCCGCTAGCATTCTAAAGGGGCGCCACATTGCGAAGGGCTTAACCGCCTGGGTGGTACCAGCATCCAGAACCATTAAGGAAACCGCTGAAAAAATGGGCATTGATAAAATCTTTAAGGACGCGGGTTGTGAATGGCGCGAACCAGGATGCTCAGCCTGTTTAGGAATGAATCCGGATCACGTTCCGGCAGGAGTACATTGTGCATCAACGTCTAACCGGAATTTTGAAGGGCGGCAAGGAGCTGGTTCTAGAACCCACTTAGCTAGTCCAGCAATGGTTGCAGCAGCAGCGATTCATGGCCACTTCATTGACATTAGAGAGGAAGCGATTTAATTGGAAAAAATTACGGTTTTCACCTCAACTTCAGTGCCACTAATGAACGATAACATCGATACGGATCAATTAATCCCCAAGCAATTTCTAAAAAACATCTTAAAAACCGGGTTTGGCAAAAACCTACTATATGATTGGCGATACATAAAACCAAATGTTCCCAATCCGGACTTTATTTTAAATAAACCAGAACGGCAAGGCGCACAAATCTTAGTTACCGGCGATAACTTTGGCTGCGGATCCTCAAGAGAACATGCCGTTTGGGCACTAAAGGACTATGGCTTTAGAGTGATTATTGCTGGTGGATACAGTGATATCTTCTATATGAATAGTACTAAGAATGGGGTATTAGCAATTAGAATGCCCAAGGGACAACGTGAATTCTTAGCTCAGCTACCCGCAGACCAAGAAATGACGATTGACTTAATCCATCAAAAGGTAATTGCCGATGGGAAAGAGTTTAGCTTTGATATTGATGAAAAAATCAAGCATAAGCTGGTTAATGGATTGGACGACATTGCAATTACGATGGATTACATGGATAAAATCAAGGCTTACGAAAGTAAAATGCCAAACTTTAACTAATATGGGAGTTGAACAATAATGACAAAACTAGAAGTAAAAGACCTTCACGTTAGCTTTATTGATGAAGAAGAAGAAATTGAAAAGGAGATTTTAAAGGGGGTTAACTTGACCATCAATACGGGTGAAACCCATGCCATCATGGGGCCGAACGGGACTGGTAAATCAACGTTATCCGAAACGATCATGGGGAATCCAGCTTACACGGTTACAAGTGGCGACGTAATGATTGATGGGCAAAGCATCTTAGATAAGACGGTTGACGAGCGGGCCCGGGCCGGGTTATTTCTAGCAATGCAATATCCAGCGGAAATCAAGGGAATTACAAATGCTGAATTTATTCAAGCAGCGGTAAATGCAAGACGTCCTGAGGATGATCCAGTTCCGATTCGCGAATTCTTATCTAGACTGGATAAGAGTGCCAAGATCTTAAACATGAGTGATTCAATGGTGGAACGGTATTTAAACGAAGGGTTCTCCGGTGGTGAAAAAAAGCGGAATGAAATTCTTCAAATGATGATGATCAAACCTAAGTTCTCAATCTTAGATGAAATTGATTCCGGACTAGATATTGACGCTCTGCAAGTTGTTTCACGGGGGGTAAACTCGATGGACAGCAGTCAGTTAGGAACGTTAATGATTACCCACTACCAACGAATCTTAAACTACATTAAACCAGACTTTGTGCATGTAATGATGGGCGGCCGGGTCGTTAAGACTGGGGATGCTAGCTTAGCTGCCGAACTAGAAAATAATGGTTACGCTTCCTTACGTGATGAGTTAGGACTAGATATTGATTTGACTGACGAAAACGTCTAGGAGGTGCCAGCAATGATCAAGGATAAGTTTATGCGTCAAATGACCCCCACAATGATTAAGGACGCGGTGTTTGAAGATGAACCAGAATGGATGACTGAATTTCGGGTAAATGCTTTTGAACAAATGGCTTCATTAGATTTACCAAAGTTCGATAAGATGGACTATCATGCATGGCGCTTTATTAGCCACCCGAGTCAACATCCCGCAACAAAAACCGAAATTACAGATGCAGTTCAAGCTGAGATTGATAAATACGAAATCGCCACCGTGGGAAGTCGCACCGTGCGGAGTCAACCTAACGATGAAATGGTCGATAACGACGTCATCTGTTGTGACTTCCAATCGGCATTTCAAAACTACCCCGAATTAATTAAGCCCTATTTAATGCAAAACGAGCAAATGCAAAAGGATCGGTTAAACTGCTTAGAAAGTTCTTTAACCAACAACGGGATTTTTATTTACGTTCCGCAAAACGTGAAGTTAACGATGCCAATCAAGGTATTCATGGCTGAAAATAATTTTAAAGCCGCATCAACGTTCAGCCGGGTCATTGTCGTTGCTGATGAGGGGAGTAAGTTTGACGTTGTCCAAAAATTAAGTAGCGTTGGTGACCAAAAAAAGGTAACCCATGTGAACATTGAAGTCCATGCCAAAGCTAATAGTAACGTTCAATTTTTCTCACTAGATTCAATTGGAGCATCAAACACTGCCTTCGTTATGCGGCATGCCCGGGTCGACAAACGCGCGAAGATGAATTGGATGATTGGATCGTTTAATGATAGTAATACCATTTCTGATATTGCTACCGACTTAGTTGGCGAGGGTTCAAGCGGAAACACCAGAATCGTATCAATCGCTAATCATAGCCAACAACAAGGAATTAACACCAGAATTACCAATTATGGTCGGCATTCTGATGGTGAAATTAGTCAACGAGGCGCTATCTTAGACCGCGCTAAAATTGTTTTTAACGGGGTTGGTAAGGTTGCTCACGGTGCCCATGGCGCTAACAACCAACAGGAAAACAGCGTTTTGATGCTATCAGATGAGGCTAGTGGTGATGCGAACCCAATCCTCCTAATTGATGAAAATGATGTGATTGCCGGTCATAAGGCCAGCATCGGAAAAATTGACGAACGCCAATTATATTACCTAATGAGTCGGGGAATTAAACCAGAAATTGCTAAGAAGTTGGTAATTAGGGGCTTCTTAGGAATTATTCTTTCCCACATTCCTTCTCAATCAATTAAAGCGCAGATGATTAACATTATTGAAGGGAAGCTTGCCAATGATTAAAAGCGAAGTTAAAACTGATTTTCCGATTTTAAAACGGATGGTAAACGGTGAACCAATGGTTTACCTGGATAACGCAGCGACATCCCAAAAGCCCCAGTCAGTAATTGACAAGCTCACCGACTACTACGTGAGCACTAACGCAAACGTGCATCGCGGGGTTAGCACCATTTCAGTTCAAGCCACTGACGAATACGAAGCAGCGCGAAGTGCTACCGCCAGTTTTATTAACGCCCCGAGTAGCCGCAACATCGTGTTTACCCGGTCAACGACCGAAAGTTTGAACTGGATTGCTTCTGGGTATGCTGATAATGTTATTCAACCCGGTGATGAGATTGTCATTACCGTTGCTGAACACCACAGTAACATCGTTCCATGGCAACAAGTTGCTAAAAGACACCATGCAACTTTAAAGTACGTTACCCTAGCTGCGAATGGTCAGATTGACATGGCGGATGCTAAACAAAAGATCACTGATCGCACCAAAATCGTTTCAATCAACCAGGTGTCGAACGTAATGGGCGCCATTAATCCAGTTACACAGATTAGTGAAATTGCCCATCAGCACGGAGCGGTCATGGTGGTAGACGCAGCCCAATCTGCTCCGCATATTCCAATTGATGTCCAAGCCATTGATGCAGACTTCCTGGCGTTTTCAGGTCACAAGATGTTAGGACCGACTGGGATTGGGGTGTTATACGGCAAGGCGGAACGGTTAGCTGAAATGCAACCGGTGCAATTCGGTGGTGAAATGATTGATATGGTGACCCAGCAAACGGCGACCTTTCAACCAGCACCATTAAAATTTGAAGCCGGAACGCCTAACATTGCTGGCGCAATTGGGCTCCATGCAGCCATTGACTACCTAAACCAAATTGGCATGGCTGAAATTCATCGGCATGACCAGGAATTAACCAAGCGTTGCATTGATAAAATGAAGCAGATTCCGGGAATCATCATCTACGGCGATGATGATCCGGTTAACCATAACGGAGTGGTAACCTTCAACGTTGCTGGAATTCATCCCCACGACGTTGCAACCGGATTAGATATGGAAGGAATCGAAGTTCGCGCTGGACATCACTGTGCACAACCATTAATGAATTACATCGGGGTAGAATCCACCGTCCGGGTGAGTTTTTACTTCTATAATAGTAACGCTGATGTAGACCGGTTTATTAAAGCATTAGAAACGGTAAAGGAGTTTTTTGCCAATGAGTTTGATGAAGCTGAACCAACTATATAGAAGCGTCATCTTGGATCATGCTAATCACCCCAGAAACTTTGGGGAACTAGCAACTCGCACTTCAGACTTAGTTTTAAGAAACCCCAGTTGTGGGGATATTATTAACGTTCAGATTCAAGTTGAGGCTAACCAGATTAGGGCAATTAAGTTTCGGGGCAGCGGATGCACAATTTCAAACGCCTCCGCAAGTATTATGACCACCATGGTCAAGGGAAAGTCCCTCGCAGCAGCTCGACGGATAATCAATTTATTCTTGGATAACATTGTGAATAAGGAGATTAAAGAAGATGAGCAGGATCAATTAGGGGATGCACTATTACTTAGTAACGTTGCTAAGTTCCCCACTCGCATTCGTTGCGCCACACTTAGTTGGCACGCCCTAGCAGATTTAATTGATGAGCAAGAAGGAGTGAAAATTAATGACTGATATTGCAGAAGTATTGCCAGATAAAGATTACGAATTTGGGTTCCATGATGATGTTAAACCAGTATTTTCAACCGGGGAAGGATTAAACGAAGATATCATTCGTCAAATTTCCAAGGAAAAGAACGAACCCGAATGGATGCTTGAATACCGGTTAAATTCATACCATACCTACCTTAAGATTGAGGATCCGCCATTCGGGCCTGACCTAAGTGGAATGGATTTAGACCACATGAAGTACTACCAGAAATCAACCGATAAAAAGTACCGGGATTGGAATGACGTTCCTGAAAAAATTAAGGAAACGTTCGATCGGATTGGGGTTCCAGAAGCAGAACGGAAGTACCTAGCTGGCTCATCCGCCCAATACGAATCTGAATCTGTTTATCACCACATGAAAGATGAATTAGATAAGCAGGGAATTATCTTTACCGATACTGATACCGCATTGCAAAAGTACCCAGAACTATTTAAAAAGTGGTTCGGGAAGTTAATTAAACCAACCAACAATAAGTTTGCAGCTCTTAACGGAGCGGTTTGGTCCGGTGGAACCTTCATTTACGTTCCGAAGGGGGTCGTCGTTTCCGCACCAATTCAAACCTACTTCAGAATCAACGCTGCCAATTCCGGACAATTTGAAAGAACGCTAATTATTGTTGATGAACATGCCCATTTGGAATACGTAGAAGGTTGTACAGCACCTACATATAATTCTGATAGCCTACACGCTGCAGTTGTTGAGGTCAATGTACTGCCACATGCCTACTGTCGATACACCACGATTCAAAACTGGTCCAACAATGTTTATAGCCTGGAAACTAAACGGGCGCAAGCACTGGAAGACGCAGTCATGGAATGGGTGGACGGAAACCTAGGATCCAAGGTCACCATGAAGTACCCTTCAGTTTACTTGAACGGACGGGGCGCTAAGGGGACGATGTTATCGATTGCCGTTGCCGGAAATAATATTAAGTCCGATACCGGAGCCCAGATGATTCATAACGCACCGGATACTTCCTCTTCAATCATCTCGAAGTCCATCGCTAAGGATGGTGGTTCAGTTGATTACCGTGGAAAGGTCCGGTTTGCAAAGAACAGTCCTGGCTCGCACTGTCACGTTGAATGTGACACGATCATTATGGATGATCAATCAACCAGTGACACGATTCCATACAACGAAATTTATAATAGTGACGTTTCAATGGAACACGAAGCAAAGGTTTCAAAGATCTCAGAAGAACAATTGTACTACTTGATGTCACGCGGCATCACGGAACAAAAAGCAACTGAGATGATTATTATGAGCTTCATCGAACCATTTACTAAGGAGCTTCCAATGGAATACGCAGTTGAATTAAACCGGTTGATTAGCTTTGAAATGGAAGGTTCAATTGGATAAAGGTGGGAATTAAAATGGAAATTGAAAAGAATAAGTATACTGATGCGCTAGAAAACGTGATTGACCCAGAACTATACATTGATATTGTGAACTTAGGGTTGATTTATCGAATCGATGTTGATGAAGAACATCACTGTACGGTTACGATGACGTTAACGATTATGGGGTGTCCATTAAGTGACTATCTTTTTGATCAAATTAAGGAACAACTAATTGGTTTCCCGGAAATTAACGACGTAAAGGTAAACTTAATTTGGAATCCGGCATGGTCAATCGATAATATGTCACGTGAAGCACGAATGCAACTAGGAATTCATTAGCAACAATAATGATTTAATTTGAGAGGAAGTGGTAGCAATGAAGGTGAATATGGTTTCAGATGAAGCGATTGAAGATCAAGTCGTGATGAATAGTAAATTTAAGAGTTGGGGTTCCAAGGCCAAGAAATGGATGATGGTGGTGGGCCCAGGATTAATTGTGATGCTGGCTGACACCGATGCGGGTTGTTTGATTACAGCGGCCCAATCCGGAGCAAGTTTTGGGTATTCGATGGTTTTACCGCAAATCCTCCTAATCCCAATTCTATTCATGGTTCAAGAAATTACAGTTCGACTTGGAATTGTTACCAAGAAGGGGCACGGCGAATTGATCCGTGAGTACTTCGGTAAAAAATGGGCATACATATCTTCAATTACATTGATGATATCGACAATTGGGGCTTTGATAACTGAGTTCATTGGAATTGCCGGAGTTGGTGAATTATTTGGAATTTCTAAGTGGCTCACCGTCCCATTTAGTACCATTATGCTAATTATGATTGCATTTATGGGAAGTTACCGGCGGGTTGAAAAAATTGGAATTTTATTTGGGATTTTCGAACTCACCTTCATCATCGGAATCTTTATGGTGCACCCAAACATGAATTCAATTATTGAAGGAATTCAATCGGTACCACTTCATGATTCATCTTATGTTTATCTAATTGCTGCTAACGTTGGTTCAGTAATTATGCCATGGATGATTTTCTACCAACAAAGTGCCGTCGTTGATAAGGATCTAAAGCCTAGCATGATTAAGAAGGAACAGACTGATACCCTAGTGGGCACCTTCATTACCCAGGGAATTATGATTGGGTTCGTGGCCCTTTTTGCTGCCACTGTATTTCGAGACCACGCTAAAGCAACTGAAGAAACGGTTGGGGACCTAGTGAACTCACTTTCCGCATACATTGGCTCAGGTGCTGCTAAGGCAATCCTTGGCTCCAGTATCCTAGGGGGCGCCCTAGTTGCAGCGATTGTTGTAGTGCTAGCTGGAACTTGGGGAATGACGGAAGTCCTTAACTGGAAGCACAGTTTGAACGAACGGCTTAACCGTTCTAACGTTGGTTTTTATAGTATGTACGCAATTGTATTGATTTTTAGTGCCGTCCTAGTATTGCTTAACAGAAACCTTGTTTCAATTGCAATTACCGTCGAAGTTGTAAACGCATTGATGATTCCAATCGTGCTAGGGTTCCTATTGTTGCTAGAAGCAAAGGCCCTGCCAAAGCAGTTTCGGATGAAGGGCCTTTACAAGTACACGGTAATTAGCTTCTCACTAGTGGTAATGGCATTTGGCGTCTACATGATCGGTCCCGCACTTGGGGTGTTCTAAAAATAAACTAAAAGTAAGGGAAGATTTAATATGAAAATTACAGAAAATGTATTCATTAATCCGTTAGAAAACGTTAGAAGTTACGGAATTAGTGAATTAAAGCAAGCCGGCTTTAAGAATCGATTATTTCAGGTAGCCCATTTAGCTGCCATCCGGGCAGTTGACTTAAGCGAATATTATTCACCGTCAGAATTAGAAGAAATGGCGCCGAAGGACAAGGCCGCTAAACAAACTGAAATTGCGAATCACTTTTTCGATAATGATAGTGTGACTTTAAATGAAGTAGAGCGGAACTCCACGTTAACCCATTATTTAAGGGATTGGTACGGCCATGATCTTGGGATGAACGAACAGGAAAGTGCGGTTAACATGGCAAAGCACGTCCACGGATTCTTTGATAACGGTGATTACTGGTACTACTTATCACGGGTTAAGTTAAGTTCCGAGCAATTTGATACTGATTTATTAGATGGAACTGGCGATGGATCA
Organism: Lactobacillus sp. Sy-1; assembly: GCF_019303535.1. Taxonomy (GTDB): domain Bacteria; phylum Bacillota; class Bacilli; order Lactobacillales; family Lactobacillaceae; genus Nicoliella. Next base: position 144,535 of record NZ_JACCIU010000002.1, read on the forward strand.
GCAGTTGATTATTTCACGACTTACTTCACAAAGGGAGACAAGTACATGAATGAAGCAACTGAGGACGGGCGTGATGAAAAGTGGGTTCGCAATGTGTTTACCCAAAGAATTAAAAACGCAACTAGTAGTTTAGGAAACGAACGGTTAACCACCCTTGCATATCAATTTAAGGATGACGACGACGTTTATAACGCCATTAGGAGCAATCAAGATTAACCCTCGTTAGCAATCATGGGAATGGGAGATGAATTGTTATGAACGGACAAAGCAAAGCAACTAAGATTTTGAACATCAAGTATCCAATTATCCAGGGACCAATGTCTTGGATTACCAACGCCGATTTTGTTAGTCGGGTTTCCAACGCTGGTGGCTTAGGCGTGTTAGGGGCCAACGCCGGTCAAAATCAAAAAGCTAGCGATCCGATAGATGCAGCGAATAAAATGCGGATTGAAATAGAGAAAGTAAAGCAGATGACAAAGCATTCTTTCGCCATTAACATTGTGATGCATGATAACACGGATGAGATTAGCGATTACATTGAACGAATGTTATCAGTGGCCTTCGATGAAGGGGTCCATTATTTCGTAACCGTTGGGGCGCCGAACCAAAACGTTTTCCAAAGGATTAAAGACCATGGCGGCGTCATTATTCACCGACCATTAACCCCTACGGTTGATAACATGGTTGAAGCTGAACGAAACGGAGCTGATATTTTAGTCGCTACTGGTTCGGAAGCGGGCGGGGTTTTTCCTGAACATCGGTTAACGACCGCAGATGTGGTTGCCAAGATAATCGAACAGGTCCACGTCCCACTATTTGCTGCCGGTGGAATTAACACCGTTGAAGATATTCGGGCGCTGGAATCGTACCATGTTGCTGGTTTATTTGTTGGAACGATGTTCATTGTTACCAAGGAATCTCCTTTAGCTAGTAGCGCTAAGCAACTAATTATTCGTTCTAAGGCTGGGGATATGGTCAACGTTTCAGCTAAGATTCGGTCAATTAATACTGCAAAGGCAATTGCATTACATGAGATTTACGCTGATGTTAATAGTCCAATTGATGTTAACGCCGAAATTAAGAAGATTAATGGAATGAAGACCGGGATGCTTGACGGTGATATCGACGGAGGAATCGTTTCGGTTAACACCCATATCGATAGTATTGACCATGAAATGACGATTAGTGAAGTTGTCGAAACGTTTGGTGAATATTGTAATATGGTTATGTTGGCAAATGCTTAGTCTAACTAACCGCAAATGAAAAGGATCACTCTCAATTCGGAGTGATCCTTTTCTGGTTTTATTAGGGTTCCTTAACCGTTAAAAAACTTTTGATGCGTTTCATCGATTCGCTTAGATTTTCAGTGCTGGCGGCATAACTGATTCTAAAGAAGCCTTCGCCACCGGGGCCAAATGCAGAGCCGGGAACGACGCCAACGTGGGCTTGCTTAGCAAGTGCCAAACAGAAGTCGACGCTATTACCAGGGTAGTTTTCCGGAACCTTAGCGAAAATGTAGAATGCACCGCCAGGGTTAACGACATGAATGCCAGCTTCAGCTAACCCATTGATTACAATATCGCGGCGCTTTTGATAAATATCACGCATTTCGACGGCATCATTAATTCCGTTTGTAAATGCCTCGATAGCAGCAGCTTGGATGAATGATGATACATTGTACGTGTTGAATACGTGGACTTTTTTCAGTTCCTTCATGATTGGAGCCGGAGCAAAGATAACCCCGAAACGCCAGCCTGTCATTGCGTGGGACTTAGATAGACCATTGAAAACAATGGTCTGATTCCGAAGGTAGTTTGCAAATGAATGGTGTTGGCCACCATACGTGATTTCACTATAAATTTCATCACTGATTACGATGGTGTCGTATTTTTTAATCACCTCCGCAATTGCCTTTAGTTCAGATTCGGAGTAGACGGTTCCAGTCGGATTATTGGGACAGGTTAGAATTAACCCCTTTGCATGGGGATGTTCTTTTAAGGTATCGGCTAGGCGATTAGCGGTTAGTTTAAACCCATCATTAGAGGTATCGATAAAAACGACCTTACCGCCAGCAACTTGAACTGCTCCTGCATAAACCGGGAATGCTGGAGCGGGAATGAGGATTTCATCTCTGGGATTAAGCAAAGCTAAGTAGACGTCCAAAATCGCCTCACTAACCCCAATCGTATTGACTACTTCAGTTTTGGGGTCATAGTTCAATCCATACTTTTTGTTAACAAAGTTAGCGGCAGCATTACGAACTTCAATTGATCCGACCGGATCGGTGTAGTGGGTCTGGTCACCATTGATGGCATTAATGGCAGCATCTTTAATGTGTTGTGGGGTTTTTAAATCTGGTTCCCCAACTGTCAGTTTAATTAAATCGGGGATGTTAGCAATTTCACTACTAAAAGTGGAAATGCCTTCAGGTTCGATATTCATAATTTTGGAGCTGATAATTTTTGATAAATCCATGTTATTCACCTCGTTGATTCAATGTCCATGTTATATTTAATTACAAATGATAAAGAATTTTTTACTAATTTAATTAATTTTTCCATAAAGCAAATTAATATATATGCAACATATTACACTTAAAAAATTATTATGCAATAGCTTTATAGAAATAAATTAAAAATTAATTAGAAAAAGCAAAGAATATTTATCTGTATGAAAGGATTTAATCGTGTGTTAAGTGTTTTTTGATTATAAAATAATGATAAAAAGTGGACTGAACTTAATCTTATGTGTATAATTATTCCTACGTTGTTAGTGTTATGAAATATCACATTGAATCTGTAAAGTAGTTCGAGGAAACAGGGGGTTACAATGATGAAATTTTTTAAATTTATAAGGCACATTATTAGTCAAAAAGATCAAATGGAAGACGATTTATGGTTATTGTTAGATCTGGCAACTGGTAAAATGACGGAATTCAAAACCGGTTCTTTTTCTGACTGGAATGATTATCCCCTAGATTTAAATTAAATCTCTTAACCAGCCCATTAACATCAAAATTGAAAATATTAATGATAAGTTAAGCGAACCTTTTTGAATAATTGGTTCGCTTTTTACGTAAAAGTTATACCTTTTTTTATTAATAGTTAAAAAAGATTGGTTATAATCTCCAATATTAAGTAATTATTAATGGGGAGTTGTCTATATTGATTAAAAAAATAAGCGTTTTATTAATATCAATCGCAGTTTTATTGGCGATTATGATTGAGGGATACACGGTGTTTTTTGATAAAAAGGATGAAACGGCGCCTACCAATGGCCAGTCTCAAGTGGTAAACCAAAGTAGTGCCAGTGGCAAAAATAATGGTGGGAGTAGTAGCTCCAGCAGTAGCAGTTCAAATAGCACTAGCCGATTGAAAAATGGGACGTATACCGGGGCAGCCACCGGGACTGAATATGGGGATGTTCAAGTTAAGATGGAAGTTACTAATAATAAAATTAGTAAGGTCACCGTATTAAAGCATCCCGAGGGTGGAAAGTCAGACTACATTAATGAACAAGCCCTTCCAGTTTACACGAAGGAAGCATTGGCAAAGCAAAGCGCTAAAATAAATCAGGTTTCAGGAGCTACTGAAACTTACAAGGGCTTCACTGGTTCATTACAGGATGCAATTACTCAAGCGGAGAAATAATTAATGAAAACCAATATTAAATCAGTTGTAATTGAGTCGATGACGATTCCATTTACGATTAGCATTGCTGGTCATGATGATCAGTTAGTCAAACAATTGCTTCAACAATTAATTCAACCGGTGCAAGCGGGACTGGAAGTTGTTAATAAACGGTATTCGACCTATTTAGAAGGTTCGTTAGTGAATGATTTTCGAAATGGTGATGATGACCTATTGAAGCGGGATGCTGAATTTAAACAGGTCTATGACGCCTGCTTAAAAGCCAAAGCGATTACAAACGGGTACTTTGACCCATTTGATGATAACGACCTTTACGATCCGTTAGGGTATGTGAAGGGATGGGCAATTAAGCGCTTATTCCAAACCGAGCTACTACCGTTAATGAAGCATCCTGAAATCGACGGGGTGTGTTTTAACGGCGGCGGGGACCTTCAATTTGCCGGTACTGGCGACTTCAAGTGGACGATTGGAATTGAAGATCCTAAAGCCACGAACCAACTGGTGGCTAGTTACCAACTTCAAAATGGGGGGATGGCAACTTCTGGGTACAGTAAGCGCGGCGAACACATTCGAGTTAACGGCGCGCCTGATTTATTGCAGGTCACTACCTATTCTAGTTCACTAACTAAATCAGATATTTGGGCAACCGCTGGACTGGCGGCAGGTGAAGCTGAATTTCGGCGCTTGATTCAGGCCAATAAGTTAACCGGTTGCTTTGTGAATCAAAATCATCAGTTGAGTTACTTTAGTGGGGGAATGATAACTAATGTTGAATAATAATCGGTATCTTTTAGGCTTGGCTTGGCTGGTGGCAATTTTTTTAGTGCCATTTCCGTTTGTCCAGACGTTAAGCGCTGGGCTACCAGCCCTGTATAATCCAGATAAAACCATGATTTTATTTGGAACCATTGCATATTCGTGGATGTTACTTGCAATGTATATTTCGACCCGTCCAAAGTGGATTGATCGTCTGATTGGATTGCCAAACGCCTATATGATTCATGGGATTGTTAGTCTGGCAGCAATTGTTTTAGCCTACCTGCATAAAAGCAACCTCCAATCAGGGGGATTGATTAAGCTAACTGGAGACTGGGCCCTTTACCTCTTTATTGGGTTAGCAATCTACTCGATGGTATTTATGGCGGGCTGGTTAACTAGCCGCGTTCCAGTTTTACTGTGGATTAAAAGGTCGTTAGAACATGTTTTTAAACATGAGGTATCGATTCTATTGCACCGCTTGAACGTGGTGGCAACGGGACTGGTATTTATCCATGTAATGTTAATCCCATACATTCGCTCGATTCTACCATTTACAGTCCTATTCGTTGGGGCATCAATGTTCGTCTTCGGGGCGTATGGATTTACGTTTATCCATAAAAAATGGATATCGGCTTCTTTAATTGATAACCAAGAAATTAAGCCTAACGTTAGACAGTTAACGATTAAAATGAAGAAACCAGTTAATATCTATCCAGGTGATTTTATATTCGTTTCATTCCCAGAAATCCGGTTTATGAAGGAACCGCATCCATTTTCAATCGTTAACGCTCCCGATGATAAGCGAGAATTGGTGATTGCAGTCCGTGGTGATGGTGATTTTACGCAGGACCTAGCTAAAATTCCGGTTAACTCTAAGGTAGCGGTCAATGGTGGTTTTGGAATGTATCAATCGGTGATTAATGAAAATAATCCTGATGACCTGATCGTTATTGCTGGTGGGATTGGGATCGTTCCACTCCTTTCGATCGTAGATGGGAATCCCAATTTAAAGACGACCGTTTTTTATAACGCTAGTAAACAGGATAACTTACTATATCCAGAAAAATTTGAAAAATGGCAACAACGGAGAAATTTCCATGCGTTCCAACAAGTTGGCCGGTTTAATAATGAACAGGTTGCAAAATCCTTACCGAAGGATACTAAAAAGACAGTTGTATTGATTAGTGGCCCAGATAAAATGGGAACCCAGTGGATTAAAAACCTAAAACAAATGGGAATTAAACGCTCCCAAATTTACTATGAACGGTTTTCATGGTAGTCAAAAAGGACCATGTTGCCGATTAATTCGGCGGCGGGTCCCTCTTCATTAATTATTGTTCAGCTTTGATGTATTGAACGTATTGTGCGGCTCGTTTGGCTAGTTGGGTATCGTCTAATCCGTTCGTAACCCCCGTTGTAATAAATGGTTTGGCGAATTCAGCACCGACAAAGCGACTAGTGGCCATGAATGGGGCAATAATTGCATCCATTGTTTGACCAAAGGCCCCATACGGGTGGTAGCTTTCATCCGGAGAACCTGCTGAAATAGCGAGGGATAGTTGCTTGTTGGCTAGCACGTCTCCGTCGGTACCATACGCCCAACCGTACAAAAGCACTCGGTCTTCCCACTTCTTTAGTAGGCTTGGTGAACTATACCAGTAAAGTGGAAATTGAAAAATAATGCGGTCGTTTTCTTCAACTAGCTTTTGTTCGTAACCAACGTCAATTTTTCCATCTGGGTATACGGAATATTCATCCCGAACGGTTACATTGGGGACGTCTTGTTTTTTAAGTTCATCAATTAAACGTTTGTTAACACGTGATTCTGTTATGTTCGGGTGAAATAGTAAAATTAGTGTTTTCATTTTGATCCAGCTCCTTATTTAATTTAATCCTTCCACTCTATTAAAACATGGTTAGCTGGGGGGAGTGCAACTCAAAAGCACTGTAATTATTTTATTATGCGATAAATCCTGCTATGCTAGTAATTAATTAACTAGATAAGGGATGAAGGTCAAGATGAAGATTTTTATTGCGTGGTTAGGATTCTTTGGTGACTGGCTATTATTTGTATTTCCACTCTATCAAGGGTTATTAGATGTCACTGAAGGAAGTGATATGTTAAAGAACGCCCACTCCTCCGGCAAAAAACGCAACCGAATGATTAGTAGTTTGCTATGGTTATTGCCGCCACTGAAGGTGTTAATTGAACGCAGACGGGTTCGGCAGATTTCAAAGTACGCTTTAAACCAATCCGTTGATTTTAATAAAGTTTACCGCAAGCTCAACGTTGCCACCGCCTGGGTGTACGTATCACTAGCGGGGGTATTAAACGGAATTGTGGCTACCGAAGAGTTACTTGAAATTTATAACTATGGCGATAACTGGTGGATTTTACTGATTACCAGCTTGTTGATCGTGTTTATTGGCATTAAAATCATTCAATATTTTGTAAGCGATAAACGTAAGAAGCATGTTTTTGACGAACTTTCTTAGTCATAAATTAGGGGAGATATAATGATCGAATTTTCAATTGCAGAGGCGCACGTCTTAAGTGCGGCGTGCCGTGCATTTAAATCAACCATGGCTACTGATAATCAACGGGGACGGAGTGAATTAGAGCAACTAAGTACGCGCTTGTTGCAAACGGGACGGCTGAATTCTTTTGGGACTGATTTTACATTGCTAAAACTAGCGTTAAAAAACTATCGCAAAACGGTTCAATCGCCCGCGGATTTAACGATTATCGACAACCTTATAGTGCGCTTCAAAGACCGTTGTTAAGCTGTTTGGATGGTTCAACATGGTTGACACTTAACGAAATAACTTATATTCTGTAAGCATATTATTTACTAACTCTAATTAAGGATGTGCTAAAGTTATGAGACAAACTCGTTTTGTAAAGGCTGGTAAAGTAGAAGTTAAGGACGTTGCTAAACCAGAAATTGAAAAGGACGACGACGTCATCTTACACGTTGTGCAAGCGTGTGTTTGTGGTTCTGATCTCTGGGCATACCGGGGACTAGATAATAAGGAACCCAATTCAATTAACGGTGGTCACGAAGCTATCGGAGTGGTTGAATCAGTAGGGAAGGCCATTACCACTGTAAAACCAGGTGATTTTGTAATTGCGCCATTCACCCACGGTTGTGGTCATTGTGCTGCCTGTCGGGCTGGCTTTGACGGCAATTGTCAAAACCATTCTGATAACATTAGTAAGGGATACCAATCTGAATACGTGCGGTTCCAACACGCTAACTGGGCTCTTGTAAAGGTTCCTGGTAAGCCAGAAGATTACAGTCAAGGAATGCTTAATTCATTCTTGGCGCTATCTGATGTTATGGCAACTGGTTTCCATGCTGCTAAGACGGCGAACGTTCAAAAGGGTGATACCGTCGTAGTTGTTGGTGACGGTGCGGTTGGCCTCTGTGGAGTTATCTCCGCTCAACTACTCGGTGCTAAGCGGATTATTGCGATGAGTCGCCATGCGGATCGGCAAGCACTTGCCAAGGAATTTGGTGCTACCGATGTCATTGCTGAACGTGGTGACGAAGCAGTGGCTAAGGTAATGGAACTTACTAATAACGCTGGTGCGGATGCCGTTCTCGAATGTGTGGGAAGTGAGCTATCAACTAACACTGCATTAAAGGTTGCACGGCCAGGAGCCCATGTTGGACGGGTCGGCTTGCCACATGGAAACGTTGAATTCCCATTAGCGTTTGGTAAGAACATCGCCCTATCAGGTGGGATTGCTTCAGTTACTACCTACGATAAGGGCATCTTGTTAAAGGCGGTTTTAGATGGTGAAATTAATCCTGGAAAGGTCTTTACCGATAGCTTTAACATTGATGATGTTGATGCTGCTTATAAGGCAATGGCCGACCGGAAGGCAATTAAGTCGGTTGTTACTACCGATTAATTTATAACTCCAATATTAAAAGCGAATGCCATTGGCATTCGCTTTTTTGGTTTAATTATTTAAATCTAAGATGCTATTAAAAACTGACTGGGGAAGCTCGATATCACTCTGTGCAGCCTGACGTTTGTTAATACTTTGCCGTCTTAATAGAGCTTGTTTTTTAGAAACACTATACTTATTACCATTGACAGCGGCGTTTTTACGGAGTGGCGGGATATCAACCCGCGCAATTACACGGCCCTCGACCACCGCTTGGGCGGGCATTGGGTACAGCCGGCGTGGAATTGTATATTTTAACTTATGCACTAATTGCTTAGTTTGTTCCGGGGCATCGACCCGGTGGGTTAGAAACGTAAGGGCGTCAACGCGGGCGTAGTTAATTTGAACGTCAACGCGAACCACGTCCGCAATTTCATATCCAGATAGGGTGGTGCTTAGTGATGCATATCCGTGAGAAACCGACTTTAGTTTATTAAAGAAGTCGTATGCGATTTCAGATAGTGGCATCCGATAGGTCAGTTCCACTAGCGAGCCTTGATTTCCCATGTCGATAAAAACGCCCTTGTGTTGATCGGCTAATTTCATTACCGCATTCAATTCACCCTCATTAGTAGTGATGAGAGCATCGACCATTGGTTCTTCCACCATTTCGATGTCTTCAAAATCTGGAAATTGAATCGGATTATCCACCAGGATGGGTTGTTCTACATCCTTTAGGTGAACACGATAGGTAACATTGGGTGCAGTGGTTAACACCTCAACCCCAAATTCATCCCGAAGCCGTTCGCGAATAATTTGTAGGTGAAAAATACCCAGGAACCCTCCTCTAAAACCAGGTCCCAATGCATCTGAAACTTCTGGGACTAACTGTAATGAGGAGTCGTTTAATGCCAATTTATTTAAAGCATCCTTCATTTCGGTGTAATCGCCCTGTGGATAAATTCCAGCGTACACCATTGGTTTGGCGGGTTCATAGCCAGGGAGGGGCTCCTTAGTAGGATTTGCTTGGCTGGTGATGGTATCGCCAATCCGCACTAAATGCGGATCTTTAATTCCGGTTACGATGTAACCAACATCGCCAGCCCCCAGTTGCTTAGTTGATAATTGGGCGGGGGTAAAGATCCCGACTTCCTTGGCATTAAAGGCGGCTGAGTCAGCCATTAAGGTTAAATTATCGCCCGCATTGACCACACCGTCAACGATTCTAACGGATGCAATGACTCCTTTAAAGCTATCGTATTCTGAATCGAACACTAATGCCTTTAGGGGATTTTTAACATCACCCTGTGGAGCAGGCAGGAAGTTCACAATGGCTTCTAGGACTTCATGGACGCCCTGGCCAGTTTTAGCTGATATTTTAAGAATCATTTCAGGATTAAAATTAGCGTCTAAATCCAGTAATTGGTTAGTGGTAAGCTCAATTTGTGCGTTTGGACTGTCGACCTTATTGATAACGGGTAAAATGGTTAACCCTGCTTCCACTGCTAAGCGATAGTTAGCAACCGTTTGAGCTTGAATTCCCTGGGTGGCATCTACTAATAAGATAACGCCATCACTAGCAGCAAGGCTTTTTGCCACCTCATAGTTAAAATCAACGTGCCCGGGGGTATCAATGAAATTAAATTCATAGTCTTGACCATTATCGGCCCGGTAGTGATTACGAACGGTCCTAGACTTAACAGTTACGCCGTGGGCTTGTTCGACTTGCATATCATCCAGTAACTGGGCCTTGCTATTTCGAGCATCAACTGTTTTAGTGAGTTCCATGATTCGATCAGCGAGGGTCGATTTCCCGTGGTCGATATGCGCAATGATTGAAAAGTTTCTAATGTTTGATTGTTTCATAGTTTAACTCCATTCTATTCGATTAGTAACCAGGATTTAGAATGGCAGCTGATTTAGTTTGCCATTCGATTAGAATGACAAACCAACTAACATAATTACGTTCATGATTTCACCTCATTAATATAGTAACTTTTGTTATTAAATATTATCATATTGAAGGATGCTTTACTACTATAATTAGCTTAAATGATGCGCTTAAAAAAAGCTGTTATTTACTAAAAGTTAGTGGTAAACTTAAATTGCGAAGAAAATAGATATAATGAAAAGGCATCCATATATATGGATGCCTTTTTTTACCGGTCTACTGGATGGCTTTGAACTAATTCTTGAACTTGTTGTTTAGCTTGTTGTAAGGTTTGTTCGTCATTTGGATTTTCTAATACGCTAACGATAATTTTAGCAACCTGTGCAGACTCGGCTTCATTGAAGTGCCGACTAGTAATTGTAGGGGTTCCAATTCTGATTCCTTCCATTGTATTACCATTTTCTAATGGGAGCAATTCCTTATTAGTAGCAATGCCGACCGAGTATAGTAGATCGGCTGCCTGTTCACCAGTCATGTGGCTAGCGTTTAAATCCAAGGTCATTTCGTGATTTTCTGTCCCATTGGAAACCAGTCGAATTAGTTTACTATCATTAAAGACGGCTGCCATTGCTTGGGCATTTTTAATAATCTGTTTGGCATATTCTCTGAATTCTGGTTGAAGGGCTTCTTGAAATGCAATTGCCTTAGCTGCAATTACGTGTTCTAGTGATCCGCTTTGTGAAATAGGAAAAACGGCGTTGTCTAGTTCGTCTGCATACTTAGCCTTGGCCAGAATCAATCCTCCCCTGGGACCACGCAGGGTCTTATGGGTAGTTGATGTCACTACGTCGGCAACTTCAACTGGGTTGGGATGAACTCCCGCAGCAACTAGTCCAGCGATGTGGGCCATATCAACCATTAGGTAGGCATCAACTTCATCTGCAATTCTTCTGAACTGCTGCCAGTCGATAATATGACTGTATGCTGATGCTCCAGCAATGATTAACTTAGGGTGGACTTCCTTAGCAATCCGTTCAATTTCAGCGTAGTTAAGTAATTCCGTTTTTGGATCAACACCGTAGAAGTGTGATTCATATAGTTGTCCTGAAAAATTATGTTTTTGTCCATGGGTGAAGTGACCACCAGCATGTTCGCTCATTGCTAAGATCTTGTCACCTGGTTTTAAAAGGGCAGCATATACCGCTTGATTAGCCTGGGTGCCTGAATGGGGATTGACGTTAGCGTATTCCGCATGGAATAGCTTTTGAGCCCGCTGCTTAGCTACTTTGTCAACAATATCAATGGCTTCGTTTCCAGTATAGACCCGCTTACCTGGGTATCCAACGGCATACTTATTGGTCAAAATCGAACCTTGTGCGGCACGGACTGCTTTTGAGGCAATGTTTTCTGAAGCGATTAGTTCAATCACATTGTCTTGGCGGTTATTTTCTTTTTGAATGGCGTTCCAAATTTCTGGATCTTGAGCTGAAAAATCAAACATAACTATTCCTCCTAAATTAGACAAAAAAGACGTCCTTGTACTTTTGTACAAGGGCGTCTTTAACACTGTTCCACCTTATTTTTATACCAAGTTCACACTTGATACCTCTGAGTCTTAATGCGCATTAAGATATCGATTACTATTCAAGTTTATACTTGACTGCCTTCACCCATCGCTATGACATTCCATTTCACCTGATTGAATGTTCGCTGAACTAAGCGGATTGGATTACTACTTTCAAGTTGCATTTAGAATAATCTAAAAAAATCCGGATGTCAAACATAAATTTAATAAAAATAGTGATTATTAGCCATCAAAATCCGAACGTTATATTTTATAACATCAGCCTAATTGCCGAAATTAAAGCGTTTACGGCTTGTAAAATCTAACGATAATTAAAATTAAAATTAATGGTAAAATCGTAACCAGAATTGCAAATTGATCCACAATTTGGGTAATGAATCCCATTATAATCGCACCACAAACGAAACTAAAGATTACCATACAGGTGTCTAAAAACAATCGTTTGGCTTTTTGATCATGGTCTAGCAGCGTCATATAGAGGTTATTAGAAGCCTTACTAAGGTTTCCAGTCATCATTAGTGGGTTAAAGGCATTGCCACGAAGAAATTTAAACTCCTGAAGATGGGCGGCAGCGGCCATATCTAAAAAGCCAATTGTAATTAGGTTGGGGACCCATGAAGCAGTGAGGCCAGTGATGATTAACAATGCCAGTTCATATTTAATAATTAATTTTTTTCGATCAACTTCCACTCGAAAGCGACGTTGGATGATTTTTACAATAATCACGCCGAATGCAAATAGGAAGATGGAAAAGCATAAGCGTAAAATGGGGAAGAAGTTAAACTCACTTAGGTTAATACTTAGGAGGATTAGGTTACCAGTCTGAAGGCCTGCGAATACCCCGCCGTGTTCGATGTAGGCGTATGCATCAATGCTACCACTGATGGCAGCCAATAGGGCGGCAATTAACGGTGTTTCAAAGCTATTTTTTAGTTTCATTTGACTCTACTTTCTTTAGTTTTGTTACTAATATTTTATCATATTAATTGTTGCAAATTGATTAAACTTCATCAAAAAAGATGTTTACATAGCTGTAAACATCTTTTTCACATTATTAATTATTTTTTACCTTGGCCGGGGAAAATCCAGTTGGCTTTACCAAATAGTTTGATCATTGATGGAACGATAATTAGGCGAACCAAGAATGCATCAAAAAAGATTCCGAATGCTAAAGATAGACCGAGTGACTTAATCGTTACGTTATCAGAAAGGGCAAAACTACCAAACACAGCAATCATAATTAATGCTGCGGTGACGATTACGGGTCCACTACTCTTGAGGCCGACCGTAATGGCATGGTTATTATCACCAGTCTTAAGGTATTCCTCGCGGGTTCTAGAAACCATAAAGACTTCGTAATCCATTGCTAAACCGAATAGGATTCCAATGAAGATCACTGGCAGAAATGATAGAATTGGCGCCCCCTTACTAATTCCTAGAAGGGATTTGAACATTCCTTCTTGAATTGTCAACGTGGTGAGCCCAAATGAAGCCAGAAGCGAAAGGCCGAAACCAAGCATTGCCACGAGTGGAATTAGGAATGACTTAAACATGAACATGAGTAGCACAAACGCAAGCACGATGACAATTCCGGCAAATATGGGGGTAGCACCGTTCAACTTGTTAGTCGTATCAATGTTAATTGCATTATTACCGGTTAAGATAATTTTAGTCCCCTTCGTTTTTTGAATCGATTTAGAATAACTATTGATTCGATGGGTTAACCGTTCAGTTTGAACCGCCTCCGCCCCTCTTTTAGGAATCAAAATGAACATTGCATATTTGTGGTTACTGCTAATCTGAGCTGGAATTGATGAAATCGCTTTTTTAGCAGCATTTGCTTGGGCTTGCTTTTTAAGCGCGTTACCGTACTGCTTAGCTAGTAATTGCTGTTTTTGTTGGTTGATGGCAATGGTAGGGTCTTTTTTTGCGGCAGCTTGCACCTTCGCCTGCACTTCTTGTGTAATTTGCGCCTTTAATTTAGCTTGGTATCCTGGTTGCTTCATCTCAGCAACTGCCTTTCGATTAATCACCGGAACAATTTCTTTGGCCCCGTTCATTTGCTTAACCTGGTTAGTGATTTGCTTAATGGTGCGTTGTTGTTCAGTTTTTGATTGATTTTGGTTTAATTTAATGACCCCAATTAGCGGAGCGTTAATTCCCTCACCAAATTGATCAGAAAGGATGTCATATGCTTGCCTTTGAGTATTGTCTGCAGGCAGGGACCCGTTATATGGCATTCCTAACCGCATGTTCTTAACTGGCAGGGCCATTCCAACTAGGACGATAATGCTGATTAAGGAAGCCATTATTGGATGGTTAACGATTGACTGAATTAAAACGCCAGGATTATTTACGGTAGTTTTCACATTATTTTGGGCGGGTTTAATAAATTTACTTAGTAGTGCAATTACTGCGGGGAGAAAGGTTAGCGCGGATAAGATGGCAAAAGCAACTGCAATTGCGGCTGCCAACCCCATTTGAGTAAGGAAATCCATCCCAATGATACTTAATCCGGAAACGGCAATGATTACGGTTACTCCCGCAAAAAGGACCGAGCTACCAGCGGTTGCTAGCGCAATGCCTAATGCAGACTCAGGTGAGTGAGTTTGTAATTCATCTCGATACCGATGCACAATAAACAACGCATAGTCGATTCCGACCGCAAGGCTTAGCATTGTGGCTAGTGTCTGGGCAACGTTAACAATTGTGAAAAAGGAAGTTCCAATCGAAACTAGTAGGACCCCAGAAAGAAGGCCAACGATAGCGCTAATAATTGGTAATCCGGCGGTAATGAACGATCTGAATAGAATTAATAACAGAATAAATGCAATCACAATTCCAATGATTTCAGAGGTTCCACCAATTTCAAAGGGGGTGATCTGGACGGTTCCATCATAGGCAACCTTAGTTTGGGCGTGATCACGAACCGCTTTGAATTCTTTTTCCACGGCCTTAATTTGAGATTGGCTAACTAGTTTTGCGCTTTTTTCGAACGTAACGGATACGTAAGTGGTGGACTGGTCCTTGCTTACCAGTTGATTACTGTACGGATCTTGAACACTTTTGATTCCCGATTGAGTCCTTAACTTTTGAATTGCAGCATTGATCTGGCTTTTTAGCTGTTTTTGATTAACCCCGTTTTGTTGGTTGTTCTTAATGACCACCTTCATTGTTCCAGCGTCGGAATCCTGATGGAATTCTTTTTTTAGGGTGGATTGAACATCAGTTGACGGGAGCCCCTTAATTGTAAAATTTTGGTTATAGTGAGTCCCTAGTTGACTGATGCTGATAATAAAAGTAATTAAAATTAACACCCATATCAAGAGCGATTTAAATTTATTGCGGTAAGACCATTGGCCTAGCCTTCTAAGTGGATTATTCATTTGAATGATTTCCCTCTTCCTTATTTTTTAATTAAAATTAGTATAAATTATGTTAAAATTGCTGTGAATAGACAATTTAGTGATAGTGCACAAAAAATCAACAGAAGGGAAAAATTGTACAAATAAAATGGCTGATTTTAGAAAAAAACGGACCGATTTAATTATTTTTCAGGCCCTTAATAACATGTTAGAGCAAGATTTATTTTCAGAAATTACGGTTAATCAAATTGCTCAGAATGCATTGGTCCATAGAAATACTTTCTATCATCACTTTGAGGATAAATATGATTTATTGCATCGTTTCATTTTGTTCACCCTGAATAATTCAATTACCGGAGTTGATCGGATTAGGTTTAGCAAACAACCGTTTCATATTTTCCATGAACAATATGGATACAATGAGTCCCATAAACAAATATTTAAATTACAAAGTGGCGATAAAAAATTCATGCAAATCTTTTCATCCAGTTTTGAGGAAATCTTTGTTCAAGGAAACAACGATGCTGATAATATCTGGGCAATGGGTAAAATCTCAGCAATCATGACTTGGAATCGGTTGAATGGGAGCCGCTACAACATGTTCTCTGATTATGAATTCCTTGATCATATTTTTGAAACCCACCAATTTCCAATTATTGATAATTAGTGTACGACGATTTGTTTGTCTTTATTAAAACTCAATGTTAGAATAATTAGAAAATGTTTATTGATTAGATTGAGAGGCTATCCATAATGGACTTAAAACAGTTGATTAGTAAGAATGCTAATAAGATTCAACCAGATGTAATTTCGAGTTTTAATTCACAAGTTGCAGGGATTAAGGATTTGATCCCACTAACGCTGGGGGAGCCAGATTTTAATACCCCTGAACATATTAAAGAAGCCGCGGTTCAGGCAATCAGACGCAATGAAAGTCATTATACTGATCCCCAAGGAATTCCGGAATTACGTGAAGCAGCTACTAGTTACGTTCATGATAAATACGGGTTGGATTATGACCCTAAAACTGAGGTTCTAGCGACTGCAGGAGTAAGTGAAGCATTGCTTTGTACCTTCCTAGCAATTATCGATCCAGGGGATGAGGTAATTATCCCTACTCCTGGTTTTCCGGTTTATGAGGGGTCAGTAACTGTTCCAGGTGGGAAACCCGTGTTTATTGATACATCAGATAATGGCTTTAAATTAGATCCAAATAAATTAAAGCAAGTTTTAGATGAACATGGCGATAGCGTTAAGGCACTGGTGCTAAACTATCCTAGTAACCCAACTGGGGTTACCTATAATGAAGCCGAGTTAAGGGCGCTAGCTGATGTAATCAAAGACTATGATGTATTAGTAATTAGTGATGAAATTTATAGCGAATTAACTTACGACCATAATCACTTCTCGTTTGCTAGACTTCTTCCAGACCAAACGATTACTTATAATGGTCTATCTAAATCACATGCCATGACTGGATGGAGAGTGGGATTGGTATTTGCTAAACCCGCAATTTTATCTGAAATCTTTAAAATGCACATGTTTGCTAGCTTTTCTATTACTACCAATGCTCAATATGCAGCAGTTGAGGCACTGAATAATGGTCGAAATGATGCTCAACCAATGAAAAAAGTATACGAAGAACGTCGAGACCTAGTTGCAAGTGGGTTGAAAGCAGTTGGTTTAGATAGCCCTAAACCTGAAGGAGCGTTTTACATTTTTGCTTCTCTACCAGAATCATACAAAAACGATAGTATGAAGTTCTGTATTGACCTAGCTAATGAAGCTCACGTAGGGGTAGTCCCTGGAGTCGGGTTTGGTCCTGGGGGCGAAAATAGCTTTAGAATTAGTTATGCAGCAAGTACAGAGAGTCTTAAGGAAGCCGTTAAACGGATTCAAGAATTTGTTAAAAATCATGAGTGATATCACGAGTAACCATTTTAGTTAACAATACAAAATGGTTACTTTTTTAAATTAATTACAAAAAATTAGTTAATTGTTAAAATGCTATTAAATAAGGAATGAAAGCGATTAAAAAACGCTAATTCTGGGTTTTAGTGTGAGGTCATCTTACATCAAACGTATACAAATCTTAAAAAAGCTGATAAAATATAAGTCATAAATTAAAAATGTGTAGCTTCGGTTACGCGAAGGAGATATCGTCATGAAAAAATTAAAGGTGTTCTTTAATGCAATGGTAATAGCGCTGTTTGCGTTGTTAATCGGGGCCGGGTTTTCCACCCAAACCGCCCATGCTGAAAAGACCTATCAAATTGGGACAGATGTTACTTTCCCTCCATTTGAATTTGCGAATAATCAAAATAAATATGTCGGAATCGACATTGATTTGATGAAAGCAATTGCTAAGGATCAGGGCTTTAAGGTTAACATTAAGCCGATTGGATTTAATGCTGCGGTTCAAGCAACTCAGTCTGGACAAATTGATGGTGTGATTGCCGGGATGAATATTACTCCCGAACGGGCTCAAACCTTTGATTTCTCTAAGCCATACTATAAATCTGGGGTTGTAATGGCCGTTAAGCAAGGCGGCAGCGTTAAGGACCTCAACCAACTGCGGGGCAAGAAAGTTGCCGTTAAGACCGGGACCTCAGGTGCGGCGTATGCCAACAGCATCAAGAATAAGTACGGATTCAAAGTAGTTACTTTTGATGACTCCAGCAATATGTATCAAGACGTGTTAACTGGGAACTCCGCTGCCTGTTTCGAAGACGAACCAGTTATGAAGTACAGTATCAAGCAGGGAACCAAGCTTGCAATCGTTACAAAGCCTGCTGATAGTGGTTCCTACGGATTTGCCGTTGACAAGGGGAAAAATAAAGTATTGCTTGCTAAGTTCAACAAGGGACTTGCTAACCTCCAAAAGAATGGTGAATACAAGAAGATTGTTGACCACTACCTTGAAAGTAAGGGAACTAACGCTGGTTCTAGCGATCACACATTCTGGGGGATTCTAAAGCAAAACAAGGGCTTCTTATGGAATGGATTCCTTCAAACCCTTTGGTTAAGTATCGTTTCCATCTTCTTTGCAACCCTATTCGGGGTTATTGTTGGATTACTTGGGGTCCTTCCTTACAAGTTTTTCCAAGGATTATCTAGTACCATTATCTACATCTTCCGTGGATTGCCATTGCTAGTGTTGGCGCTGTTCATCTACACGGGAATTCCAACGTTAACCGGAACTAAGATTCCAGCGTTCATCGCCGGGGTCGTCACCCTAATGTTCAATGAAGGGGCTTATATTGCGGCCTTCGTTCGTGGGGGGATTAATTCCGTTGACAGTGGTCAGATGGAAGCTGCCCGGAGTTTAGGATTGCCATTCTCCAAGTCAATGTTTAAGGTGATTCTGCCACAAGGAATTAAGTTGATTATTCCATCATTCATTAACCAATTTATTATTACTTTGAAGGATACTTCGATTCTCTCAATCATTGGAATTCTAGAATTAACCCAAACTGGGAAAATTATTATCGCAAGAAACCTTGAAGGATTTAAGGTCTGGACAATTGTTGCTTTGATTTACTTAATCGTGATCACGCTGTTGACCTGGTTATCTAAATGGGGTGAAAGGAGAACTAGATTATGATTAAAGTAGACGTTAAAAACCTAGTTAAGAACTACGGGAGCAACCACGTTTTAAAGAACGTTGACTTCCAAGTTCAAAAAAATGAAGTGGTCGTAATTATCGGGCCATCAGGATCTGGGAAGAGTACGCTATTAAGAACCTTGAATAAGTTGGAAGAACCAACTTCTGGTTCAGTGGTAATTGATGGTAAAGATATCGCCGATCCAAAGACCGATATTAACAAGGTTCGTGAAAACATCGGGATGGTGTTCCAACACTTTAACCTCTTTAATAACCTTTCAGTTGGTGACAACATCATGTTAGCACCGGTTGAATTAAAGAAGGAAAATAAAGCGGAAGCCGTTAAGCAGGCACAGGAACTATTGAAGATCGTTAACCTGTCCCAAAAATTCGACGCCAAGGTGCAATCGCTTTCCGGTGGGCAAAAACAACGGATTGCCATTGCGCGCGCATTGGCAATGAATCCTGACATCATGCTGTTTGATGAACCAACCAGTGCGCTGGATCCAGAAATGGTCGGCGATGTGCTTCAGGTAATGAAGCGTTTGGCTAAGGACGGAATGACGATGGTGGTTGTAACTCACGAAATGGGTTTTGCTCGTGAAGTTGCTGACCGAGTGGTCTTCGTTGATGAAGGGAAGATTTTGGAATCAGGAACTCCTGAAGACATCTTTGAACATCCAAAGAATCCACGGCTACAATCATTCCTAGAAAAAGTTTTATAGGATATTAAATAACCATTCCCAATTGGGGAATGGTTATTTTTTCACCTTTTTTGCTACTTACCCCACTCTAATGATTTTGATGGGTTATATGATTGCAGGACTAAAACTGATGGAGGAATCTAATGGAAAGAAAGTAATTTGACTTGGATAAAACTAAGCACTTTAAATTCCTATTTAAAAAATCGTTAGTTAATAATTATGATATATTATAATTATCAACTAACTTAGGAGTGTTAGACATGAAAAAAATAAATCAATCACTAATCCATCAAATGATCTTACCACTAGCAATTGTTAGCATTACAACTGGCTCCATAGTCAATGTCGTCCAACCAATTCAAGTAAGTGCTGCTAAAACAAAGGCACAAAAAAATAACTCACTATCTGGGATGAGTAAGGTGAATCGCTACATTAATAGCTATAACCAAATGATTAAGTTGTACTATGACCGGGTTACTATTCAAGGGATAAAGTCAAAACCAACTAAGAGCCTCTATGTTAAAGGTCCCAGCGCTGGGAGTTCAGTTAGCTATCCAAATTCATATAAGGGAATCGCACAATCCGTCCTGGCGATTGCTAACTTTATGACCACTAAGGATGAGTTTAGTGACGCGGATCCTGAAAATAATTTAAATGTTTTTACTACTTATGATGAAATTAACTATAATCTACTTAATGATTTTAAAAAAATGTTCAAAAGTCAATTAAGTGCTAGTGAATATAAAATGGTGGTAAGTAAGTCTGAGGCTGCTACCAAGGCGCAGCCGAACGGAGTGGATAAAACACCATTCGAAAATTCATTAAATGCGCAAAAAGATGCGTTTTTTGCACTTGCTAAGGCAATTGCAAAGGTTAAATAATAAAAATGAGGGTTCTGATTAAGATCAGGATCCTCATTTTTAATTAACGCTTAAAACTTGCAATTCTGCGGATTTGTTCTGGATTAGCGTGGTCAAAGAATTGGCTAACATTGGTGTCCAATTTGCTAATTTGATTCATTTCATCTGAATTTAATTCAAAGTCTAAAACATCAATATTTTCCGCCATTCTGCTAGGGCGGACCGACTTAGCAAGTGGAATAATGTTTCTTTGCACGAGCCATCTTAATACAACCTGGCCAATTGATTTATTGTGGGCATCACCAATTGCCTTTAAAACTGGATTTTCAAAGAGATGATTACGCCCTTCAGCAAATGGGGCCCAGGCTTCAACTTGAATTCCTTCAGCTTGCAAGAATGCAACTTGTTGATTATTTTGGAAGAATGGATTAACTTCAATTTGATTTACGGCTGGTTTTACCTCGTTAAATTCCATTAAGTTAGTGATTTGGGCATTGTCAAAGTTAGAAACTCCAATGTGTTTGACCTTCCCATCCTTTTGAGCGGCTTCCATTGCCCGCCATGCAGCAAAGATATCGTTATATGGTTGATGGATTAATAATAAATCTAGGTAATCTAATTTAAGTTTGCTTAGTGATTTATCAATTGCATCAGCTGCACGATCAGCAGTAACGTCTGAAACCCATAACTTAGTGGTAATGAATAATTCATCACGGGTAACCAATCCGGCATCAATTACCGATTGGATTCCTTCCCCAACACCAATTTCATTTTGGTAAGAAGCTGCGGTATCAATTAAGCGATAACCGGTCTTTACGGCGTTAATTACTGCTTGCTTAGCATCTGCTTGATTGGGTACTTGAAAGACCCCAAAACCTAACTTAGGCATTTCACTTTGAATTTGATTTTCAGTCATTTGTTTTTCCTCCCTAATTATGAACCACTTTAACTAATTGCATATCGAATCTACCGGCAACGTGCTCCCAGACGTGGGTAACATGTTGAATTGTATCTGATGGTTCCATACCATCGATGATTAGGTAAAGGTCTTTTCCAGCGAACGGATTATTAGGCCCCATTACCTGGGTCATTCGATCAATTAAAATTTTCATGTATGCGGACATAGAAGACCAATACACCGGGGTACCAACAATAATGGTGTGAGCCTGTTTAACTTGATCACAAACAGTTTTGAACTGATCGCCAGGCCGCATTTCTTGACCAAGTGGGTAAATCATGTATTCCACGAGGTTAATGGTTTCATATTGATCAATGTTTAATCTTTGTTTAACTAACTCTTCGGTTAATCCATTTGGATCCTTACTGGCGTTAATAAATAAATTTTCCAATTGTTAAAGCTCCCTTCGTTTAAGAATGATGCTATTCTAAACCTTAAAGCCGACTTGAATGCAAATGATTTAACCCTGTTTTTGGTTCAGATGGTTTAAATTCTTCTTTTCATATTGGAGGAGGTGGGTGCCATACCGCTTAATTTTATTGTGCAAGTAGTCCCTGGTTTGAATTAAGTCGTTAATTTCTTGATTAATTTTATCCTCTTGGGCTTGTAGAATTGCCTTGCGTTTTGGAATCGAACTGTCACCCTCAATAATTAAACTGGTGTATTGTTTAAGGGAGGGAATTGAAATTCCAGCCTTTCTTAATGCAATAATAAAGTGAATCCACTCTTCATTAAATTTTGTAAAGTTTCGATACCCATTTTGATCGCGGGGGACCGGTGGCATTACCGCTTCTTTTTCCCAAAAGCGAATCGTCGCTTTATCAACATGGTATTTTTTACTAACTTCATTTATATTCATTTCGAACACCTCAATTCATATTTACATTTTAATCCTTAAAGTGAACTTGAATGCAAGTGGTTTAATTTAAAATTTATACTTGCATTCAAGTCGACTTGAAGGTCTACAATAAATCCATTCTGAAATTGATTGGAGAATGATAAAATGACAACCAAGAGTAGATTCGGCATGGTATTGCCAATTATTCTAGTTAGTTACTTCTTAATTTTATTAGATAACTCAGTTGTATTCACTAGTACGGTGAAAATCGCTGCTGACTTAGGGATGTCTAAGGCAGATGTTAGCTGGGTCACTAATATCTATGCATTGATGTTTGGGAGTTTATTACTACTAGGTGGACGGCTAGGTGATTTATATGGACGCAAGGTAATCCTGATTATTGGAATTATTATTTTTACATTAGGATCGTTTTTAGTCGGGAGTTCGACTTCGGGAACCATGATTATTTTAATGCGAGCGCTGCAAGGAATTGGCTCCGCGATCTTAGCGCCGACGACCCTAGCATTGTTACTGGATAGCTATGAAGGTGAAACCCGGCAAAAAGCGATTTCATACTACGGGGTGACCGCAGGAATTGGTGCCAGCATTGGAATTATTGTAGGGGGCTTAATTACCACCTACGTTTCCTGGCGATGGGGATTTTACATTAACGTTCCAATTGGAATTGGATTAATTATTTTAGCTATGATTTTTATTCAAAAGGGAAGAACCAGGGATGCCCACTTAGATTACGTAGGGACCTTATTGTCTGTAGTGGGATTGTTCCTATTAGTTTATAGTATTAACGGTTCTAGTTATCGATTACCATCATTTTTAATTTCAATCGGATTGTTAGCATTATTTGTAATAATTGAAAAACGAAAGTCCAATCCACTGATGCCGTTCAAACTATTTGCTGATCCTGAACGTAGGTGGGCGTACGTAGCTAGATTTTTATTTGCTGGAATTGCGATTGCTTACTTCTTCTTGGTTCCTCAAACGTTGCAACAGGTTTATGGATACACACCACTAATGTCAGCATTAGCATTTATGCCTGAGACGATTCCACAGTTTATCTTTGGTTTGATCCAGTCTAAACTATCTAATCGTGTATCAAATAATACGCTACTGCTAATTGGAGTATCGATTACTGTCATTGGTGTAATCCTACAATTCATAATTGGATTAGAACACGGATATTTAATTGGGGTTGCTATTCCAATGGTGATTTTTGGGATTGGCCAGGGACTAGCATTTGGTCCATTAACCTCAGCTGGGGTGGCGCATGCCGACGATCAAATTGCTGGAGCAGCTTCTAGTGCGGTGAATGTATTCCATCAACTCGGTGCATCAGTTATTCTTTCAATGGTGGTGGCACTTTCTTCGATTCTTGCCACGCCAGTTGCTCAGTACCAACATGAATTTATGATTTTAGTTGTGGTGGGGATTTTGACCATCATTGCAGCTGGATTAATTAAACGGGCGGCAAATAAAGATTGACTTAAAGTTAGCTTTAATCGTTATAATGAAAATCAATGAGGTGATAAAATGAAAAAAGTTTTAATTATTGGGGCCACGGGTTCATTGGGCCGGACCTTAACAAACCAATTGATTAGTAATGATAACTATGAATTAACCCTGTTTGCTCGTTCAGCAACTAGCTTAAATTGGGATCCGAATAACGTTAAATTAATTGATGGCGATGTTTTAAATCAAGAAGATTTAGCATCTGGGTTAAAAAATCAAGATGCAGTTTTTGTAGCGCTAAGTGGACCATTATCCCAAATGGCAACTTCAATTGTAAATGCTTTACAAGCCTATCCAAGCGAAAGGTTAATCTTTATCAGCTCAATGGGAATTTATAATGAAATTCCAGCATCTGTCGGTGCAGGTGGGAACCTAGCTAACAATCCGATTTTACAACCGTATCGGGATGCAGCTGATATTGTTGCTGATAGTGGCCTTAATTATACCGTTATTCGCCCCGGTTGGTTTGACAACGGAAACGATGAATATGAAGTTACTAGCAAGACCGAACCATTTGGCGGTCATGATGTTTCACGAGCAGCAATTGCTGATTTAGTGACCAAAATTATTGATAATCCGGACCTATACAATCAGACCAGTATTGGGATTAACCGACCATAATTTAAGTGCTGTAGTAAAATTAAATTTTTATTACAGCACTTTCTTTTTGTAATTACGGATGTTATGTTATTGAGCGGATATTTATTAAATATTATAAAAAAGGCGGCTATATTTATGCAAAAATTTACAAATCGGGTTTCGCTCCTCTGTTCAGCAATGGTTTTAGGGACGTTAGCGATTCAGCCGTTAGCAGTTAATGCTAGTTCATCCCATCATCACGATGAGAAAGTTAGCAAGCAGGCTAAAAAGAGTCATCATGAAAAGAAGAGTCATCAATCTAAGTCTCACTCCAATATGGATAACAAGGATAGTAAGATCAACAAGAATACTAAGAACAATAAGACGCACCAATCCAAAAACAGTAGCTCAAATAATTCAACGCCAACCAGTCAAACGACCCCAACTGTTACTACTTCAGGTGCGGTAGGGTATGGTTCCAAAGCTACTGGTGGAACTGGGGCAACGACCGCAAATACTTTCCACGTTAGTACGCTACAAGACCTTAGGAGCGCTTTAAGTTCTAAGATTAGCGGCCCTAGAATTGTTTACATTGAAGGAAATATTGATGGGAACAATGGAAATACAGCAGCTAGTTATGCTCGGGAAACTGGCTACGACTTAAATTCATACTTAAATGCTTACAATCCATCCACTTATGGTAAAAACAAGCCTTCCGGAACCCAAGAACAAGCCCGTCAAAAAGCTGAAGATAACCAGGGAAAGAATGTTAAAGTTGATGTCCCAAGTAATACAACAATCATTGGGGCAAAGGGCGTAACCCTTTCAAATGTTAACTTCATGGTGGAAAGTAATAATGTCATCCTGCAAAATCTACATATGATTGCACCAGTTGACTACTTCCCGCAATGGGATCCTACAGATGGCAGCACTGGGAATTGGAATTCCCAGTACGATGCGGTATCACTAAAGGGTGCAACAAACGTTTGGTTAAATCACAACCACTTTGAAGATGGAACAACTTCCGATGCGAATGCAGCAACTTACTATGGTCGTCAATATCAACAACACGATGGACTAGTTGATATTACCGATGGTTCGGACTATGTCACTGCCAACTACAATATCTTTGCTGATCATGATAAGACGATGTTAATTGGTAGCTCCGACAGTGACACCAGTGATAGCGGGAAATTACACGTAACAATTGCAGATAACTACTTTTTAAACGACATCCAAAGAATGCCACGGGTTAGATACGGAGTTGTTGACGTGGTTAATAATTACTACCAAAACAACGGCGATACAGCCTATAAATTTAGTTACGCAATTGGTTCCGGACACCAATCAACGATCTTAGCTCGGAATAACGTTGTGGATTCAAGTGGGGTTTCAAATAGCCACCTCGTTGAAAATGATGGTGGAAATAACATCACTAGCGTTGGCAACGTCTTTAATGGCACTACGCTCAGCACAACGAATGGAAATGATAGTGCGGTTAACGATAATGTTACCGCCATTAGTGCTGATCAAGTTAAGGCAAACGTCTTAAACAACAGTGGAAATGATAAATAATTAACTCAATTAAATTGCAACACCAAAATCCCCGCTAGGTTGATTTGAACTTAGCAGGGATTTTATTGTTATTCTATTTATCATGCATTAATCTATTTGAGATGCTTCTTTTCCAGTGCCCTTAATTCCCTTTCAGTTGCAAGCATGTGATTATCAAAGTGACTGATTTTGTAGTCCAAATGGTCAATTGCAGCTTGAATATCATCCCGTTTTTCTTCCATAATTTCGCGTTGTTGCTTTAACAGAGCAAGTTGTTCATTTTCACTATTTTGGACCTGATCGAAAAGGTAAATATACTTTTTCAATTCATCAATTTCCATTCCAGCAGCCCGCATGGTCTTGGCAAAGTTGATCCGCCGAATTAAGTGTTCATCGAAGTCACGAATTCCAGAATTACTTCTTTCAACGTATGGAATAATATGTTCTTTTTCATAGTACCTAATGGTGGATGCAGGCACATTAGTAATTTCACTAACTTGTTTAATATTCATAAACTTAGCTCCTCCTTCTTAAACATAAACAATACGCCTTAAACTTCACTTTAAGTCAATCGATAATAATGGTTATTCTAACTTTAACTTTAAGCTATTTGGCAGCATTAATAAATAAAAAGCTTAGCGAAGGAGATTGATTATCTTCGCTAAGCCTTTAAATTAGTTATTCCGTTTGGAAATCAGTTCACCCATTTCTGATAATGATGCTGGTGAATCGTTAAATTGCATATGGGCTTGGATTAAAATTAGTTTTTCAGGATGGTTCTTTGCCTCTTGAAGGGCGGTTGTGAACTCATTTTCAGTATTAACGTCAAACGCTAAGTATTGATCATCACTAGCGCCAAACGCCTTGGGCATGAGGGTGTAGTTTAAGCTGGGCACGTCGTTATATACTGCATTCATGCCGTGAATCAATCTTTCAACAGTGTATCCATGATTATCAATGATGATAATAATTGGGTGTAAGTTATTTTTGATAAGCATTCCTAACTCTTGAATTGTTAACTGAAGAGAACCCTCTCCCGTTGACAAGATGTGGCGACTTTTGGGATCAGCTAGTTGGCTACCAATCATTGCGGGAAATGCATACCCAATTGATGCCCATAGTGGTTGGGCAACAAAATCCATCTTGGGCTTGAGGGTTAGTGGTGATAACCCAGAGAAAGAGGTTCCTGACTCTGCAACTAACGTTTCGCCAGAGGTAGTGGCAGCCATCAAAGCTTGGTCATAAAAATCTTGAGAAAGTGGGGCATCAGTTGTTTTTAGGGATTCAACTGGGTCAGCTTGGAATTCAAAGTCGCGGGGGCTAGAGAGGCTTTGTTCGGCAAGCTTAGTGACCACTGATTTAAAATTATAGTTATTCATGTAATGGTTACTTACCCCCAGAATATCAACGGACTCATTGTTAATCGAAATCATTTTCCGGTCATCAAAACTCTGGGTAAACATTGCGGTTACGAAATCAGTTAGCTTGGCGCCAATGCTTAAAACGAGGTCAGCTGAATCCACGATTGACTTCATCTTAGGGGTTGATAACGCTCCGTTATAGGTGCCGATGAACTGTGGTAATCCTTCGTCTACGGCGGCTTTACCGAGTGCCAAATCGGTAAACGGCAGTTGGTTGTTCTGGATAAACTTAGCAATTGAAGCTCCCAAATGGAGGTGCTTTAGTTCGTGTCCCACTAATACTAGCGGATGCTTAGACTGATTCATAAATTCCATAATCGTGTCAACCAGTTGATTTGTTTCTGGAGTCTGGGTAGCTCCTAGGTTAAATTGACTAGGAATCAAGTCACGTAACTTTTCGCTAACTGGCATCTTGGCAACGTCAATTGGAAGCGTTAGGTAAGCTGGTTTGCCAGTGTTGATCATTGATTGGACCAGTTCATTAATGTCGTCAACTGGATGGTCAAACGTTAAATCACGGGTGTTTAATCCTAAGACCCGGTGCATTTCGGTAAATCGATCGAAATCACCATCCCCAAAGCTATGGTGAACTAACAGGTGCTTTTCCATATTGGTGGTTTTGGGAGCGCCAACAATCGATAATACCGGAACATTTTCTGCGAGGCTGCCTGCTAGTCCATTGTCAGAACTTAAGTCCCCAACTCCAAAAGTAGTCACCAGGGCAGCAAAGCCCCGTTTTCTAGCGTATCCATCTGCCATATAAGCTGCGTTTAATTCATTTGCATTCCCAGCCCAGTGCATGTCATCACGCTCAACGATGTGATCTAAAAAGTCCAGGTTGTAGTCACCAGGGACCCCAAAAACCTCGTCACAATTCATAAATTTAATTACATCTACTAAGTAATCCGCAAGTGTATACATTTTAATCCGCTCCTTTAATTATTTGAATGATTCTAGTTTATTTAAAAACGAACTTCCCAACAATATTCATTGTGTTAAGATGTTATTAACTTTTGGTTATCATTGGAGTGCGATTAAAGAATGTTTACGCTAAATCAATTACGATATTTTTATACCCTTGCCCAAAAATTAAACTACCGCATGGCAGCGGATGAATTATACATTAGCGAGCCCGCTTTGAGTAAGCAAATCCATCAGCTAGAGGCTAATTTAAATCTAAAGCTATTTCAAAAACAGGGCCGCAACATTGTCCTATCTAAAGATGGTCATCAGATTATGATTCACGTTGTGAAGGTCCTTCGTCAAATAGATGAATTATCAGCATCAGTGGAACAAATTCAAAATCCCAATAATGCCAGTTTAAGGATTGGGATTTCGGGTAATCAAATGGTTTATAAACATTTGAGGGCCTTGAAAGTAGCATTTCCCAACTTAAGTGTGCACTTAAAGGAGTTGCAGTCGGCAAAAATTGTCCAACAACTTAAGGCTGGTGAACTAGACCTGGGGGTTACTTACCTGCCCGTTAATGATAACGAACTTACTAACCGCTTCATTTTAAACGATGATTTACTAGTCGTTGGAAGTAAGAACAATCCGTTGCTCAGCCAGCGAACCTCAATTGATTTAACTACGTTATCTCAAATGGAGCTAGCGGTTTTATCCGATGATTATTATGTCCGGAGGATGTTAGACCGTTTCTTTGCCGAGGAGTTGATTATTCCTAGTTACCAATTCGAACTTAATAACTACCAAAGTTGTATTAACATGGTGCTTAATACCAACGCCCTAACTGTGATTCCCCGTTCTTTTTTGAGCACTAATGATTTTAAAATGGTAACGGTAATCCCAATTAACAATGCCCCATTAAAATTACGAATGGGCCTAATTACTTTAAAGACGACGCCGTTGTCTAAGCCAATGCAAGTATTGAGAGCGCTTTTGATTAATGGCTGATTTGATTATGCTACAATTAAGTGAATACCAATTTAGGAGGAATTTAGAATGATTGTTGTAAACGTTAGAATTACGATTGATCCTAATAAACGGGATGAATATCTGAGCTTTATCGATGATTTAGTTACTAAGTCATTGCATGATAAGGGCAACTTAGCTTACGGTCACTACCAAGATGTCAACAACGAAAATCAGTACTTAATATTGGAACATTGGGATGGCCAAGCTAGTTTGGATGCTCACCTAGCCACACCACATTTGAATAATTTTAAGGATCACATTGGTGATTACGTTACTGAAAAGCCGGAGTTATTATTTATGCATCCTGAGCAATAGTCTGATTAAGTCGTCATTTTTAAAATGGCGGCTTTTTTGTTTAGATGAATTGCGTTTAAGAACATTTGTTCGTATAATAGTACTATAAATGAAGGAGGGATAAATATTGGACTATCTGAAAGAGCCGCACGGGGTATTTATGGTAATTGATAATAAGTCATTCTATGCAAGCGTCGAAAGCATTAAGTTAGGATTAAATCCAATGAAATCGGTTTTAGTAGTCCTATCCGAAAATGATAATACTAACGGCGGATTGATTCTGGCGACTTCTCCGCAAGCTAAAAAGCTTTATCACTTGAAAAACGTTGACCGGAAACGCGACTTGCCTAATGACGGCCGGATGATTATTGTGCCACCTAGAATGAACTTATACATCGAAAAAAATCTAGCGGTTAATAATGTTTTTAGACGCTTTGCCGCTGAGGCCGATGTTTATCCCTATTCGATTGATGAATCAATTATTGACATGACTAAGTCATGGCGATTATTTGGAGATACCCATAAATCGGTAGCCCGCGCCATTCAATTAGCGGTAAAAAAGGAACTAGGTTTGTATACGACCGTTGGAATTGGTGAAAATCCGATGCAAGCAAAGCTGGCTTTAGATATCTTAGCTAAGCATGATTACGACATGATTGGTGAACTAAATTATGAGACGTTTGCTCAAACAATTTGGCCGATTACGAATTTAAGTTCGATTTGGAGTATCGGAAAGCGGACAGCTCTGCACTTAAATGAGATTGGAATTGAATCAATGGGTGACTTAGCGAATACCGATCCCTACTACCTACAGCAAGAATTTGGGGTAATAGGCGGGCAACTATTTGCCTTAGCAAATGGGATTGATAGAGCCCAACTAGATCAGCCCGTTAAGGCCAAGTCCAAAAGTGTCGGTAATTCACAAGTGCTATCCCATGATTATCACCATGCTGAGGAAATTAAGGTTGTAATTAGAGAGATTGGCGAACAGGTTGCTGCACGGCTGAGGCATCAGCATAAACAGGCGACTAAGGTGCATCTACGGGTTGGTTTTAGCTTTGCTGCCCAGTCGGATGGGCTTGGAAAGGGATTTGCACATTCCCAAAAAATCGATGTCACTGATAGTACGGCGGAACTAATTAAAGTGCTGTTATCAATGTTTGATAAGTATTGGAATGGGGAAAGTGTACGTAATATTGCGGTGAACTATGGTGGACTAGTTGATGAGCATGGCGAACAAATTAACCTCTTTGATTCATTATCATCCCAAGTCAAAAGACATGACTTGGATAAGATAGTTGATCAAATTCGTGATAAATTTGGCACCAATTCAATTATGCATCCATATAATCTTAAACGGGGAGCTACCAGAATTACACGGAGTAACTTGGTGGGTGGCCATAATGGTGGAAATTCATTTAAATAGGAGGGGCACATTATGATTAAGCATCCAGTTAGCGACGAAACTGCACAGCGGTTTATTGATAATGATTTTCACGACCGGGGAATGATGAAATGGCAGGGGTTTATGCTAAGCGACCATACTGCATACATTGAACGAGAAAAACACCTAGCAGCAACGGTTACCCGTCCTCAACAGTCAATTAATGTTATTAGGGACTTAGTTCGGCAATCCTTAGATGAACACCTACCAACCGCAATTCAAATTAACTTTTGGGATCACGATCAGCCCATTGAAGTCAAGGGGATGGTAAAGGGTGTGCAATCAAATCAATTATTTATCCGGACTTCAAATGGGATTGAATCGTTTGCTACTGATTCAATTCGGAATGTTCATTTTATTCCAAATCAGTGATACTTTTTGAATTTTGGTTTACAATTAATTTGTGAACTAATTGGAAAAGAAGGAATTGCTTATGAAAAAATACGGATTATTGGCACTTGCGGTTTTTTCGCCCATCATATCAATTATTTTATTTTTTAATGCTAGGGTATGTTATAAAAATTATTATTATTTAAGTCACCTTTATCGTGGTGATTTAAAGTCAGACATTATTGGAACACCTTCTGGTGAAATAATCAGAATGTGGTTATCGTTATTATTTGGGTGTGCATTATTAATTATTTTTTTAATATCTCTTTATAAATATTTACGGTTGGATAATAAAGAATAGCCCGCTATGATAGCATTCTTGCTAATAATATCTTATTTGTTTCAAAAACATTATTTTTTGTGAGCTTTATATTTGTGTTATATGAAATAAGTGATATAGTAATATATGTAAATTAAATTATGAACAAAAATTAATAAACAATTTTGATTTAATTTATATGATATTAATTAATAAATTCTGGTTTACACTTGTGTTATGTACAAAATGTGTTATTGTATAGTCGAACCGAGGCGGATTATTATGAAAATAAATATAAAAGCGTACTTAGACGACAATAACCTATCTATTTATCGAGTTGCAAAAGCATCTGGATTTGGATACACCACACTTCATAAATCTTTTAATAAACAGCAATCTAGTTCGACTTCAATAAATTTACGTGATTTACGAGCGATTGCTATTGCTCAACATTTAAAAATGTGGGAAGTTCTCAAGAGACTTGAGGAGAGTTACTTAGGATTGTAACCAGTAATTTAAAACATTGTAAATAAAAAATTTTAATTTAATAAATAAGAAATGAGGAATGTTTTTATGGCTAGATTTTCTAATGACCCATTTGGTAATGATGGATTCGATGATATTTTCAATCAATTTTTTAACAATCATAATACTGGTGACGTTCAACGTCGCTACTCAGTGAATGGCCAGGAACTAACCCCTGAACAATTTGCTGAACTACAAAAAAATGGCCAGTTAAGTGGCCAACCACAACAAGGTGAAAAGAATGCTAAGGGTGGCATTCTTGAAAAGTTAGGGCGTAACTTAACCCAAGAAGCCCGTGACAAGAAATTAGATCCAGTTATTGGACGTGAAAAAGAAATTCAAGAAACTGCTGAAGTCCTTTCTCGGCGGATTAAGAATAATCCAGTACTAGTTGGTGATGCTGGAGTTGGTAAGACTGCTGTTGTTGAAGGACTAGCCCAGGCAATCGTTAAGGGTGATGTTCCAGCAGCAATTAAGAACAAGGAAATTATTAGTATTGATATTTCTGGACTTGAAGCTGGAACTCAATACCGTGGTAGTTTTGAACAAAACATCCAAAATTTGATTAAGGAAGTTAAGGCCAAGGGTAATGTAATCCTATTCTTTGACGAAATTCATCAAATTCTAGGTGCTGGTAATACGGGTGACGAAAGTGGCTCTAAGGGGTTAGCTGACATTATCAAGCCTGCATTATCCCGTGGTGAAATTTCAATTATTGGAGCAACCACTCAAGATGAATATAGAAATACAATTATGAAGGATGCTGCATTGGCTCGTCGTTTCAACGAAGTACAGGTAAAGGCTCCTTCAGATGAAATTACTTTCAGAATTTTGGAAGGAATTCGTCCATTATATGAAAAGCATCACAACGTCGAATTACCAGATAAGGTTTTAAAGGCTGCAATTGATTTTTCTGATCAATACATCCCTCAAAGACACTTACCTGATAAGGCAATCGATTTAATTGATATGACTGCTGCTCACTTAGCTGCTCAACATCCAGTTGTTGATCAAAAGCAAATCGAAGCAGACATCAAGAAGGAAACCGATGCTAAGCAAGCTGCCGCAGATAAAGAAAACTACGAAGAAGCTTTAAAGCACCAAAACAAGATTGAATCCTTAAAGGCACAGTTAGACGACAGTAGTGATCAAAAGAAGGCTACTGCAACTGTTGATGACGTTGCTAAATCCGTTGAAAGATTAACTGGAATTCCGGTTGCTAAGATGGGTTCTAGTGATATTGAACGGCTAAAGGGAATGGATTCTAGACTTCGTGGTAAGGTAATTGGTCAAGACGAAGCGGTTGAAGACGTTGCTCGGGCTATTCGTCGGAACCGGGCTGGATTTGATGAAGGAAATCGGCCAATTGGAAGTTTCTTATTCGTTGGGCCTACCGGTGTTGGTAAGACTGAGTTAGCAAAACAATTAGCCCTCGATATGTTCGGTAACAAGAGTGCAATTGTCAGACTAGATATGTCTGAATATTCTGATGCTACTGCGGTTTCTAAGTTAATCGGAGCCAGTGCTGGATACGTTGGTTACAATGACACTAATAACACTTTAACTGAAAAAGTACGGAGAAATCCTTACTCAATCGTCTTACTAGATGAAATTGAAAAGGCTAATCCACAAGTGCTAACCCTTTTACTTCAAGTGCTAGATGATGGTCGGTTAACTGATGCTCAAGGAAACACCGTTAACTTCAAGAATACCGTTATCATCGCAACTTCAAATGCTGGGTTTGGAAATGAACAACTTACTGGTGACAAGAAGACTGATGACGACATTCTAAAGAAGTTAGCTCCATACTTCAGACCTGAGTTCTTGAATAGATTTAACGCCATTGTTGAATTTTCACACTTAACTAAGGAAGACTTAAAGCAAATTGTTAACTTAATGTTATCAGACGTTAATAAGACCTTAGCTAAGAAGGGAATGGACGTTCACGTAACCGAAGAAGCCAAGGATTTATTGATTGAACAAGGTTATGATGAAGCAATGGGTGCTCGTCCACTTCGGCGAGTGGTTGAACAACAAATCAGAGATAATATCACTGATTTCTACCTTGACCACACTGATGTTAAACACCTTCTTGCATCCGTTAAAGATGGTAAGTTAGTGATTACTGAACGGACTGACGATGATAAAGCTACTGAATCATCAGAATCAGATCAAAAATAATTAGTTTAATAATTATCTAAGCATTGGTTGAATAACCAGTGCTTTTTTATTACATAAAGATTATAATTATAACTACATTTTAATAAAAGAGGTTAGTAATTTGAAAATTCATACCCTTGGTCCCGAGACAACGGATAGTTATAGCGCCTACCAATATGCGAAAATTCATTTTCCAATTATTAAGGACTATCAACTTGTCCTCCACCCATCGTTTCAGGATATCTATTCCAAAATTGCCCGGTATCATGGTGATTTATTTTTAGTCCCGGTTGCCTATCGAAATTCAGATGGAACGAATTGGACGGACTACAATTTAATTTACGGTCAGCAACTATCAATTATTAATTGTTTTAACCATCCCTTAAAGCAGATGGCTTTGGTTGAAAACCAATCTGTAAATAACGGGCGGGCAATTATTCATCCATCGACGATTGGAATCTTGAATCGGGAGTTACCTAGTGTTAATAAGGATCAGATTAACTTTGTTACTAGTAAGCCGTTAGCACTAAGTACGTTTTTGCAGGCTGATTACCAGTACGCAATTTTCAGTTATCCGGACTTTAAACCATATGACAATGATAACTATCGGACGTTAAAACTGATTGTCCCTCAAATGATTTGGTGTCTATACCAGATTAAATAGTTCCTTTTTTTGAATTAATACTTTTTATATAATAAAATATAGATAAATTGATTTACTATTAAGGAGATTAAATTAGATGATTAAATTAAAACGATTATTGTTACCAGCGCTAGCGGTTACTTTACTCGGCGGGGTTATTACGCCATCCGCAAACGCTAAAACGACTGTTCATCAGGGAGCCCCAAAGGCCCTTAGGGGAACTTGGATCACTAAAATGAAGGAATTAAAGAAGACGTTACGGGTCAAAGATTCACTTTATCAAAGATCAATTTGGTATGTTGGGTCTAAATCAACTGATGAATCAGGATTGTTTTATAAGACTAAGACTAAGCCAGCTAGCATGTTTAACGCTGAGGGTGGTAGCGGCGTTAACAGCGGGCTGAATTATACTAAGCAGGGGAATACTTACTACTTAAATTCAAAGGGTGGTAAAAATTACTTCCATTATAAAGCTAAGCTAGTTAATAACCATAAAATTAAGTTATACTTTAGCTCTGAAAAGAAGGCTACTAAGTGGCAATACATGGATGAATATTACAAGCAGTCTGATAAACTTGTTCACTTCACGACCAAGACTAAAATTAAATACTAACCAAAAAAATTCTGGCTCGAACGTTGAACCAGAATTTTTTAATGCAATTGTAAAAACAAAATCCATTAACCAATGTATAATAGATTTTATATGTTTTTTATTTGGAGATGGAATCATGATTTACATAAGACGCTTTTCAATCATGTTAGCACTGATGGGACTATTTATAATGGCCACCGGAAGTCACGTGAATGCAATGAAAACAGTTAACCAAAAACAACCTGCCATTACGAAGTGGGGGGCTGTTAAGATGGTTTACAACAAAAATATTATGCGTAAAAACCCTAAAAACTATTCCGTTGGGAATTACCCTGGCTCAGGCCGAATTAATCGAATGCGAGTTACATCCGGGGCGAAGCACGTTAAGTTTCAGACGGCGTACTTTTTATCACATAACACGTCAGCTAACTGGGCAGCTCCCCAGAGTGCTGCAAGGGTGGGCCGCTACGTTTACGTGATGTATAACTATAATGCTAAGTTCAAGGATAACCGTGATTTTATCGTGCGCTACGATACCCATAAAATTAAAAACTACGGCATTCCGCTTCACCATAAGGACACGAAGGTCGATGGTGTAAAAGTGGGTCCGGTTTTTAATGGTGGGCATGGCCAATCCCTTGCTTATAATCCAAAGAACAAACAACTCTGGTTTTTGAATATGGGTCGTGGATCTTACTACCATGTCAAGGCGGAGCGGGTATCGATAAAAACATTGCGCCCTAATTACCAGGTTCGTTTTAAGTTATCATTTAATAGTAGCTTGATGGATAACGTTTTGGCATTTGATAAACACGGGCGGGCATACACCTACGTAAGAAGTGGTGGTGGAAGTGTTAAACAGGGAGCCTATAAAATTTACTATGGATCCATTTCAACTAAGGGGGTTCATTTTAATCTAGCGCGGCGGGCCATTCGACATGCTGCCGGCCCAATTCCACAGGGCATGGGCTACAACCCTAAAAACAATCGACTCTACTTCGTTTCAGACGGCAGTATCTTATCAATCCCTGCGAATAAGGTAAACACCTTAAAACGACGTGATATTAAGTATGTGCACGTCAAGACTAATCGTGAATTTGAAGGAATTACATTTGATAAGCATGGACACGGTTTATTGTTAGTATTGCGCCCTGCTGAGTTAATGCGAATAACAGGTAATTTCTAATCAGTTTGATTTTTAAAGAGATTTGAAATCGTTAAAATTAAATTAACGGCGTCAACAAATGAAGTTAGTTTAATAAAATCAACCCCTGGGAGGCCATCTGCAGACTGAACTAGGTACAGATTCTCTGGAATTAATGCGGTTGGATCCATTGCTTCAGCTAGTTGATGGCTTCGTTTTACGTACTCACTTCGTTGTTGATGGTATAAGTTGGTAAAAAAAGGATCGTTATTAAAGAGGGTGAAGTGAATATTATTGACATTGTTTTCCTGCCGTTCCGCAATCAAGGTCATCTGAACCGAAAAGCGGTCTAACTTATGAACCAGGTTAATTTTAATTTGAGGGTTATCTGACTTAGGATCAATTTCAATTGATTCGGTTTTTAGGAGGCTGAACCGGGTTGTCATTTCTCTTTCCACGGTTTTAGCCATTTCATATCCAGTGATTTGATTCATTATAAATTCCTCCTGATGGTTTAGGTTAAATAATATTGATATTATCCTGATTAAAGCATTATAATTACTAATGTAACGCTAATGGGGGATAATTACATATGATTATTAATTGAAACTGCTTAATTATTGAAACCTCCTTCATTTTTAGTTACAGTAATTTTGCGGATGAAGGGTGATACTAAATGAAGAGTAAAAAGTGTCCAGAGTGTGGAACGCCAGTTACAGCTAACGACACGGTTTGCCCTAACTGTGGTTTTAGTTTCAGGGCGGTAAATGCAATTGGAGCAGGCGGCATTCCAACTGGTAATAACGGATATAATTTAAACGTCAAGCTACCAGAAATTATTTCAAGTAGTTTGAACGAAGATATTCAAGTCAATCAAATTACCACCTATAAAAAATCGATGGGTTTTTCTGATCGAACTGATAACATTGTGTTTGCACAAAACTATAATAAAAAGCAGCCCCTAGCCTTAATTTGGGATTTACTGGTTGCTAAATCTTATATTTTATCCTTCGAGAAGGATGGAATCCTGTTTATCGGGATTGGTGCTTCTGGCCAACTAACTGGTAAAAATGCGTACCTTGCTGATCTAGAGATTAAAGAATTTGATTTTCGGTATGGATTTGGTAAACGGGTCCTCACGATTCGTTCCACCAGGGGCTTGATTAAGCTGACCTGTCCACTAACTATCAAACAAAATACATTTCAAAAGCGCAACCTTACTAATATTGGTGAGTTGACTGATCAATATAATGTTTGGATCGACCAAAAATAATAGGATGCTAATTAGTTAGCACCCTATTATTTTTAGTTAATTTTCCGTTTAGGATTTAGAATGTGCATTGGGTCTAGCAATGATTTAATTTGTTGTTGAAGATAATCAACTTCACCGCCAAGTTGACGATTGGACCATTCATTTTTTAGTAAACCAACTGAGTATTCACCAGTAATAGTTCCGTTTAGTTCAATTGTCTTACGGTAAAGTTGCTCAACGGCTTCAATGACGTTAGCTGGAATATCCTTAGCATCCTTTGGCCAACCAATGACCGGATGGACAGTTCCATCTCCAGCGTATGCTGCCGTAAAGAGATCGACTGAAAGGCGCTGCTTTAGTTGGTCGGCAAATTGCATGAGGGTGGTAAATTTGCTCAACGGTACTGTTAAATCAGACATAAAGAATTGGCTCTGCTTATCGGAGTAAATTGCTGGAAACATTGCAAGTGCTAGTCCAGCAATCGCTTTTACTTCGTCCGGGTCGGAACTAAGTTTAACTTTGGCCCCGTTTAATTGCTTGAAGATGTCTGAAATGGCGTCAAATGCCTGGTCATTACTCCCAGTTACTTTAACGATTAGCATTGCCTGGCCAGCTTCATGGTAGTCAGTGTGGTTAAGGTTATCCATTGCAGTTAGGATGTTAACATCGTAAGCCTGCATTAGGGATGGATAAATTCCGGAATTGCGAATTCTAGTTGCGGCTTGGTTCAAGGTATCTAAATCCTTAAATACGGCAGCTCCAGCAATTGTTTTTCCTAGTGGAATTGGGAATAGCTTTACTGTGATTTCAGTAACGATTCCAAGGGTTCCTTCTGAACCGACGAACAAATGGGTTAAGTCATACCCAAATGAGTTTTTATAGGTATCAGATCCGACGTGAATCTCCCTGCCGTCAGCAAGGATAACGGTAAGAGCAAGGACAGAATCCTTAGTAGTACCAAAGCGCAGGGCGCTCGCACCGCCAGCATTGGTGTTGGTGTTGCCACCAATGGATGAAAAAGTTCTCGAACCTGGATCGGGGGCGTATAGCATGCCAACCTTATCGGCCGCCTGATTTAATTGATTATTAATGACCCCCGGTTGAACTACCGCTAGTTGATCGTCAGGATCGACCTTGATGATTTGATTCATTTTTTCAGTTGAAATCATGATGCCCCGGTCGATGGCGTTAGAACCTGAAACCAGGCTTGATCCAGTCGTTTTAGGAATAACGGGCAGGTGGTATTTTCTAGCCACCGCTAAAACTGCCTTAACATCCGCTGCATTAGTGACACTTACTAATGCAGTGAGCTGTGCATTACTTTGGACCAATCCGTCTGAGTCACTAACCAGTTTAGCCAACGCTGCTTGGTCCGTTGTAATATCGGCGTTAGGAGCCCCTGATTTTAAATCGGTAATTACATCTTGGTTTGAAAAAGCATTAAAAATAGTCATTGTTTACCTCCTGGTTAAGTCTAATTGTACTTTAATTTTAACTGTTTTTTGATTTTGTACAATCAATATGCTCAGAAGAGAAGTTATTAATTGTAAGGATTGGCTATCTGTTATAAAATTTAGCTAATTGTTTTATACATAAAAGGTTGGTGAAATGAATGTTTAATGAAATTGGGAATGCAATTATTAAAAATCGGTTAGTCGGCAAGGCTGCTAAAATTGGCACTGGAATCGAGGTTGAACGGGACCGAATTGATGA
This sequence comes from Lactobacillus sp. Sy-1, assembly GCF_019303535.1. Taxonomy (GTDB): domain Bacteria; phylum Bacillota; class Bacilli; order Lactobacillales; family Lactobacillaceae; genus Nicoliella. Next base: position 184,079 of record NZ_JACCIU010000002.1, read on the forward strand.
GTCAGGACACCTTAGTACGCAACCATATCCACACGATATTGGGAATGAGGCCACTAATCCCTGGATTACCAATGACTTTTTGGAGACAATGTCGGAAGTGGTCACGCCTCCCGCAAAAAATGACTTAGATACGCTGCACTATTCATATGCAATTACGTTGACGCTGAGAAAGGCATTGGCTAAAAATGAAATGCTATGGCCGCTATCAATGCCACCAGTACTGCCGAAGGTGAAAGATGAGTCCTTATTAGCAAAGGCGAGCCCTAAAAAGCGGAAGTATATTGAGGGGCTCTACCATCGTTATGGGGTCTCCAGACAAACGCCTAGTGGGGTTCACATTAACGTTAGCATTGATGATGAAATCATTGCCTTTTTATTGGAGCACTTTGGGACCCGATTTAAACGTAGCGTGGATGTTCAAAATTACGTTTATCCGATTGTTGCGCAGGGCTTCATTAAGTACCGTTGGTTACTGACCTACTTATTCGGGGCTAGTCCTGTGGCTCAAGCTAACTACTTTAAACCCGGGGAAGGACCAACCCATCCGGTGCGGAGCATTCGACAGAGTAGCTACGGCTATCCCACTTCATTTGCGGTGGATTATTCCAGCGTGGAAAAGTATGCCGAAAAAATTATGAATGCCGTTAAAGATGGTAAAATCATGTCGATTGCTGAATTTTACGGTGCGGTACGGTTCAAGGGCAGTAAGGATTTAAACGAACTTAAAGAAAAGGGAATTAAGTACATTGAACTCAGAATGTTTGATCTGGATCCGACTGCTGATGTTGCGTTGAAGACTACCACCTTAAGATTTGTGCGACTATTGATGCTCTACTTTGTCATGGTAGGATCCACTAGCACTGATGACGTTACAGCGGAGCTTGCTACGGCTCAGCAGATGAACGAAGAGGTCGCGGTTGAAAATCCAACTGACAAGTGTAAATATGAATCAGAAGCCCGCGAATTTACAGCCAGATTGCGTGAATTTGTTAATTACTTGGAGCTGGGACCAGAATACCTTGAGGTGTTAAATGATGTTGAAGATAAGGTTAATAACCCCAATTTAACGCTTAGTGGATACCTAGTATCCCAGATTAAAGATGGTTCATTATTAGACTTTGGGATTGCAAAGGCTAAGCAATATCAATCCGATGGCCTAGAATCTAAGTACCAATTTAATGGTTTTAAGGGAACTGATGGCAATATCAGTGCGGAACAATTAAAACAGGGATTATTTGATGGAAATTGGCAACCTAAATAAAAAAGAATTCCATTATTTACTTAATTAAGTAAGTAACGGAATTCTTTTTTAGATTCCTCTAATTAACATAATTGCTGCTAATGTAAAGATTGAAATAACGGTTGAAAAGAAGAGGGTTGAAACCATTTCCTTTTCAGCAACATGGTATTGATTAGCAAAAGTGGTAATGATTGCGGCACTAGGAATTCCAGTAGTAACTAAGATTTGGGTCATTACTGGTTGACTAGTGTGTGTCAAAGTCATTATTATGAACATAATAACTGGCACAATAATCAACTTTAGAAATACGTTAATACCAACATTGAACGAAATACTTGGCTTGAGCCGTTCTAGGATAATTCCAGATGAGAATAACGCTAAACCACTGGTTGCTCCACCAATAACGGTAAAGTTTCTAACCCAAATAAGGTCAAGGTTGAAGCCCATAAATACCAGGATGGAAGCAATGATTGGGGCAAACACCACCGGCTTTTTAAAAGCGGCGACAAAGTGTTTTAAATATGAAGAGTTACCATTTTGATCCATTGAAATTAAGATGATCGTAAGGGGCATTTGGAAAAGGTTTAAAATGATGCCCCCAAATGAAATAATGAGGGCACTTTCCTTTGGAAAAACTGTCCCTAGGATAATTGGACCCACGTAAACAATTGAAGGTCCATTAATTGCCAGTGCTCGAATTCCTGCGATACTAATTGGTCTTCTAAGGATGAAGTGTGAGATGAAGAAGGTAATTAGATAACCACCAATCATGGCAACCATTACCCAAAATCCGACTGATAAATTATCAATAATCGTAGCGCTCTTGATTGACATGATACTTCCGAATAAACTAAAGGGTAATGCAAAATTTAACACAAATGCATTAAATCGGGATGCATCGTTTAAATCAAAGCGTTTCCGATACGAAGAATAATAACCAACTAGTAACGTGACAATAATGGGGCATAGTGCACCAACTACTTTTATGAACATAATAATTTCCTCCCGTGTCGAACATTAGATTTTTCAGAATCAATAATTAGCTATTCTGGACCTGTTCGACATAGGATGCGAGATCAAAGTTACCAGCAAATTCTGCAAGGTGAACTAAATTCCGTAAGAAATCATGGGTAGCAGCTTCATAATGATATTTAACTCCTAAATCATAAATATAGCCGTTGATGTAATCAACTTCAGTTGGACGGCCTTTTGAAAAGTCTTGGTACATTGATGGGTAGTGAAGGGGATTGCCCACTTCACTAACGTATTTAACGGTTTCCCATTCATCTTCACGGGTCCCTAATAATTTAATATTAGCCCGTTCACAAACGTCATATGCTTCGTTAATTAATTGACGAGATAGCTTTTCAGCAGTAGGGGATTGGATAAATTCACCCATTGGAATCTTCATCATGGTACAAAGAGTGTTAACCACAGAGTTAAAGATAATTTTAGATAACAAGGTTCCCATGAAGTTAGTCGTTAACGTTGGATTTAAGTTTGCTTTTTTAAAATCATCCATAATCTGATGGGTGGTGTCATCAGGCTTTTCAGTTTGGTTAGCGAAGTGCATTGAACCAGCACCGGGCTTTCCAATAAAGTCAACATCACCAGGCTTATTAAGGACGGTTCCAATTAAAGCAGTCCCTCCAATTACCTTATCTTCAGCAAAGTATTTATCAAATTTTTCAATATGCCCCATTCCATTCATTCCACTAACCACATATTGCTTATCAGTAAAGAAATGGGCACAACGTTCTAACATTTCTGACAAGCCCATTTGCTTAGTGAATACTATGTACGCATCCGGATTGCCTTTATATTCTTCAGGGAAATAGATATTAACTGGAACTAAGTGACGACCTTGACCGTCTCTTGATACAAACACACCACCTTGTTCCTTAATCGTATTTACTTCTGGTTCCCAGGTATCAACAAAATCGACTTCGAATCCAGCCTCCTGAAGTAATACCCCTAATCTTAATCCCATGGCACCAGCGCCTAAAACTGTGTATTTCATACTTGTCACTCCAATCTAATTAATTTTTAATAATTCTAGCACTTTCAAATTAAAATGCAACCTTTTTATTAAAATCAGACTAATTGTATACTATTTATTGATGGAGGATTTATTAACATGACAGATAATTCAATTAAAGCGGTAAAAGCATTTTTTGATGACCGGCCAACAGAAGTGATTGCTGCGGACTGTTTAGGGCGCAAGCTCATTTACGATGGTCCCAAGGGGACCGTTGCAGCATACATTGTTGAAGCAGAAGCCTACCTAGGCGAACAAGACTCAACAGCCCATGCTTATCAAGGACGGCGAACATCTTCGGTTGAGCCCCTTTACGGCCAACCGGGGACGGTTTACATTTATTCAATTCATGGCCGTTATCTTTTTGATGTGGTAACGCAAAGAAAAGATGTTCCCCAAGGAATTTTAATTCGGGCGGGAGAACCATGTGCTGGAATTGAGATTATGGAGCAAAACCGCAGTAAGCACGGGGTTAATTTAACTAACGGACCCGGAAAGTTGATGGAGGCATTTGGAATTCACGATATGAAAATGAACCAGTTATTTGTTAATGCTTGCCCAATTCGAATGGATTTAGACCATCGTTTAATTCCAAGTCAAGTTGCTACTGGTGCTAGAATTGGGGTGAATCAAAGTGGACCTTCTGCCCAACTACCGCTGCGTTTCTACGTGGCTGGTAATCCGTATGTTTCTGGAATGTTAAAGCGGAATACGTTGGCAAATAACGGTTGGCAAAAATAATAATTGATGGACTTCAGATAAAAAGTGGGGGATTAACATGCGACTATTACACACAGCTGATTGGCACATCGGTCGGCGATTACACGGTTTTAACTTGGCTGAAGAACAACTGAATGCGTTTAAGCAAATTGAACGAATTGCGATTGATGAACAGGTTGATGGAATTATCATCGCTGGTGATTTATACGATCGAAGCCTTCCCTCTGAACAATCAGTGGGCCTATTTAACCGGATGCTCAAAAAATTAAATTTAGCAGACCACTTCCCAATTTATGCAATTGCTGGAAACCATGATAGCGCAACCCGTTTATCGATTGGCAGCGACTGGTTTAAGGATACTAATCTTTATATTCATACCCAGGTTAGTCAGTGCTTCCAACCAGTTGAACTTGCAGACGCACAGCTATTCTTACTGCCGTTTTTTGAGCCATTTGAGGTCCGGCAGTATTTTAATGATGAATCAATTCAACACGTTGACGAGGCGTTTGCTGCAATCGTTGAACAAATTAAGAAGCAATTCGTTTCCGATAAGAAGCACATCCTGATCTCCCACTTCTTTGTGGCGGGCAGTGCAACCACGGAATCCGAAACAAAGTTGACTGTCGGGGGACTATCAGCGGTTCCTGAACAATTACTAGCGGACTTTGATTATGTTGCACTTGGACATCTGCATGGAAAGGATGCGATTAAGGCACCGAATATTCAATACAGCGGCTCTCCAGTCAAGTTTTCGTTGTCTGAGGCTAATCAGAAAAAAAGGGGTTTTCGTTGTGGATACCAATCGGATCGAACAGCGCCAATTTTTTTGAATTATCACCACTGCGCGATGTTAAGCAGTTAACTGATTCGTTCGAAAAGCTAACTGATCCTGGATATTACGAAGCGGTGAACCGGGATGACTATATTGGCATTAACCTTACCAACCAAAATCAAATCCCTAACTTAATGGCTCGGCTTAGAAAAATTTATCCAAATATCATCGAGTTAAAGCGGGCTAATGGCTCGGCAGCGGTGTTTAAGTCCCACGGTATCAATGCAAATCAAATTCGGCAAACTGATCCGATGGACCTATTAGATCGGTTTTATGAAAAAATTACCAAACAAAAATTAACTAAGAATCAGCTAAAGTGGGCTCAAGATGCTTTAAAGTCCATTAATAACGGGGGTAAATAACAATGCGACCATTAGCACTAACCTTAAAAAATTTCGGACCCTATGAAAACGAAACCATTGATTTTAATGGTCTATATGCGTCATCGCTTTTTTTAATTTCGGGTCCAACTGGAAGCGGGAAAACCACCATCTTCGATGCAATTACGTTCGCACTCTATGGCCTCGGAGCTAGCGATGAACGGCCGGTTGATGAACTACGCTCTGATTTTGCCAACCCGGATGCTGAAACCAGTATTGACTTTAAGTTTGAACATCAAGGGAGCGTTTATTTGGTGCACAGAGAACCGAAACAAACGCGGAATAAAAAACGGGGCACTGGTCAAAAGGAGTACCCTGCCGTGGGACGTTTGAGGATTTTTGTTGATGGAGTGGAAAAAGACGAAGTTACCAAGTTGCAAAAGATTAACCTCATCTTAACCGACGTGCTACAAATTAATCGCCAGCAATTTACCCAGATTGTAATGCTCCCACAGGGTGATTTTAGAAAGTTTCTGGTGGCCTCTAGTGCCGATAAGGAAGGGGTCTTACGCCACATTTTTAAAACCACTCGCTACCAAAAGTGGGGGGAGTTGCTTCATGATCAATTACGAGCAACGACTAAAAAGAGTAACCAGTGGCAATTAGCCATTGAACAAGAACTTGCAAAGGTAAAGTGGAGTGCTGTAAATGCTGATCAGGAAAAGGATTTGACCAATGAAGCAAAACTAGAGTTACTAGTTCAACAACAAAAGACTGCCAAGGCCGAACTAACAGCTGCTGAGAAAACGGTGGATCAATCGCAACTAGAATATGAACAGGCTCAGCAAAAATTAGCTGCAGCGCAAAAAATGAACAATCAAATTAAGACGTACAATGATTTTAAGGTTCAGTTAGCAACGCTTTCCGCTCAACAACCTGAGATGGATCAATTAGCGAATACGATTAACGACTTGAATTGGGTTCGTGATCATCAAGCTACCAATCAACAGTTAGTAGAGCTAAAAGCGCAAATTACCAGGTATGAAGAAAAGCAAAAAGATACCACTACCCAAATTGATCATAATCAAGTCCTTGCTAGGAAGTTGAAGACGGCCGCTGATCTCTTAACCAATGTTGCTGGTCAACAGGATCAAAGAATTGCAACGAAATCAATTTATATTAACCAGCGGCCAGCACTAAGTGACTATCAGGAAAAGCAATCTCAACTAGAACGAGAAGCTAAAAAAAATCAAGCGGTAATTGAGGAAATTGAACGAGTAAATAAAATCCATGCTAAGTTGGTTGCAACCCACCAAGCAAATGACCAAAAAGCTCAGCAATTGCCGGCCTTAAAACAGTTACGCACTAGCACCCAGCATCAAATTGATCAATTACTTACCATTGGAAAGCGGACGCAGCGCCTTTTGGCAAGCCAATTTGAATTGACAGATTTAAAAGAGCAGTTAAAGCATTCGAATGCCGAAATTAAACAATTTAGTTCAGTGGTGGCTGACTTGAAGAGTAATTATGAGAATTTGAACAATCAGTTCATTCAAAATCAAATTCTGGCTTTGGCTGCCCAATTAAAATCGGGAACACCTTGCCCAGTTTGTGGGAGTCTAGAGCATCCTGATCCAGCACGATTGGATAGTGAGCAGCAGGTTTCTGAGGCGGCTGTGAAACAGGCAAATAGTGAGTACCAATCTAAATCCCAAGCGCTAGCGGAGTTGAAATCCAAAACTGCTGAACGCGAATCGCAAATGCAAAAGCAAATTAAGGCAGTCGAAACCGAGCGGTGTGAATTAATTAGTGAATTAAAAGAAGTTACGGATGTTGATTCTACAATTACTATTCAATCATTAGCTGATTTACTTAAGCAACTGACCGTCCAAAAGCAGGCAGCTGCTAATCAAAACGAACAAGAAATTAAACGGATTGAAAAAATCATTGAATCTGATCGCCAGATACAGGCGGATTTATTAAAATGTGAAAACCAAATTACTAAGTTAGAAAATGATAAGAATCAAGGAGCCATCGACCAACAAAAAATTACAACTGAGTTAAAAGACGTTCAAGCGGGGCTGCCAGACGGGGTAACTGACCTTAAGACGCTAGATTCTAAAATTGCGCAGTTGGACTCAGAAATAAATAAGTACCAAGCAGCGGTTACCGCAAGCCAAAAGCAAATAGCTGATAATCGCGAACAACGTTCCTCGCTAAGTGCGCAGCTGGTGGCAATTCAAGAAGACATTGATGAAGCCCAATCGACATATCAACAAAAATATACCCAGTTGGATGGCGAAATTCAGCATCACTTTTCAGCGACTGACGGGTGGCAAGCGTTCAAAAACCAGTTGGAACAGTTGAAGAATTTGGCTGATTACCAAGCTCAACTAACTGATTACAACGACCATCTGAAAGCAGTTCAAAATAACATTGCAACCTACCAAAAGCTAGTTGGCGACCATCAGTTGGTTGACCTAGTGGATGCGAATGCACAGGTGGAAGGATTAGCAAAAAAACGTACCCTAGTTAAGGATGAATTCCAGACTCAACGGGATGTGTTCACACTGAATGCTGAAACTCTAAAGCAGGTTCAAAAAAATTACCAGCAGATTGGTGAGCATGCGCAAAGATTAAATGAGCTGACCCTACTTTCCGAAACGATAAACGGGAAAGGGGATGCTAAACTGAGTCTAGAACGCTATGTCCTACGTGCACAGTTAGTGGAAATTTTAGGAGTAGCGAACGAATACCTTGCCGACTTAAGTTCGAATCGGTATCAATTAATTCTGCATGATGGAATTGGGTCGAATCAAAAGGACACGGGACTAGAAATTGATGTTTATGATGATAACGTTGGCCAGGCTCGTAGCGTTCATACCCTATCCGGTGGGGAGAGCTTTATTGCTGCCCTAAGCTTGGCTCTAGCCCTTGGTGAAGTCATTCAAAATGAAGCAGGTGGGATTAGCATCGATACCCTATTCATTGATGAAGGGTTTGGATCTTTGGATCGTGACTCACTGCAAACGGCGATGGCGGCCTTAGAAAACATTGAATCTGATAATCGAACGATTGGGATCATTAGTCATGTTGCAACACTCCAGGAACAAATTCCGGTTCAGCTAAAAATTCATCAAGTTGAGCAGGGCCGTAGTACCACTAGGGTAATTAACAATTAGGAGGAATTCATGAAGAATCAATTTTTATTCCTGTTTAGGCAACGACTAATTGGGTATACATTGGACAATCGAACTTTAATCTTGATAACTGGAACGATTGTCATTATTTCAGTGGTTGTAGTTCTATTAATTATTAAATTTAACCGGAAGTAGCAACCATTTTTAATGGTATTGAAATATGCGGAATTAAATAATAAAATTAAGGTTAATGATGGGGTGATTATCTTAATGAAAACAAAATTAGCATTAACACTGTTATGGGTGCCGTTACTACTAGCAGGTTGTGGGAATAACAACAGTAATGATGGTCAATTTTCAGGGCGTTCAAAGAGTATCACGACTGCTGTTAACCGTTCTAAAGAAGCTGCTAAAAAACAATCCGAGAGTAATTCCAGTTCAATTCAGACTAGTGATTATCAATCAATTGATAAGTCATTTATTGAAAGGGCACTTGATAAAAAACAAATTGCAGTTGCAAAGGCGCAAATTGCAAACAAGAAGTTTATTATTGATGGGAAGATAAAACAAATTGGGAAGGTGAAGTCCAATCAGAGGTCAATTTTGGTCAGTTCAAACGGGCAAAACTACATTGTTTATGCTAGACCTGAGATAATCAAAAACGTTAAAGCGAACCAAAGCGTCAAAATTTACGGGAGCGGTCTTTCCATTATGAGTGGAAACGCCAGTGATTTCGGCATTTCACAAAAGCTATCAGCTGATGAAACGTTGCTATTCAATGCCGCTCAAATTGATGCAAAATAAAAATCGTGGAATTGTAATTACCAAGCATTCGTTATTATTAATAACATCGTTGGCAAAGTACAATTCCACGATTTTTTAATTTTCTTCGTATATTTTAAGTGCAAGGTATAGCTTGTGAATTGGATATCTAATAATCGGCAATCCAATCGTAATTAAGCTAATGAAAAGCCCTTCAAGGACCATTGGACGATTAGTAAAGAATCTTAAATGAACACTCCAAAGAGCCGTAAATGCAATGATTAGGATGATCGTGCCAAATAGATGTGCCTTCCAAAATAATTTGTCTGTTTTCTGAATTTGATCAAAATGATACCAAGCAATAATGAAATGGGCGAATCCAGCAGTTAGCCAGATAGCTGCAGTCACCACACACAGGTTAATGATAAACATTCTCATAATCAGCCCCCCTAAAATTTGCAGTTTTTTTACAATTTCTTGATTTAATTATAAAATTAAAAAATGTATAATTAAATAATTAGGGACTAATTCTTAATATTTTACATTGAAAGGAACCGTTGATTTGCGACTAAAAAAGGGCTATCCATACATAATAATACTTTTCATTGCGTTAATAATTTTAATTCCACAGGTTCGTTCGCATGCCTTTATATATGGCGTAGATTCAGCATTTCACATGAATCGATTTTACGATGCAGCAATGCAAATTCAGACTGGTCATTATAATTATTTTCAATCGTTCTTTGGCTTTCAGCAGTCAGGACGTTCAGTGAATGCGTTATATGGGCCACTATTTGCATATTTAAACGGTGCTTTACTACTGATTACTAAGACCTGGTATCGTTATCAAATTGCCAGTTCCTTCCTAGTTTTATTCATCAGCGGGAGTTTAATGTATCGATTAGCGGTTAAGAACCATGTTAAGGGGTACATTGGAATCATCATTGCGATGCTTTATATGATGTCGGATCCAGTAATGGCCTGGGTTGTCGGCCAACAATTTACCGGTTGGGGAGCCGCCTTTTTACCGCTAGCTTTATTAATGGGGACTGAAATGGTTCGCAACAAACGCATCTCAATTATTAAGCTTTCACTTGCCATGGCATTACTACTGCAGGTTCACTTCATGACTTCCCTGATGGCAGCACTATCACTGGTCCCGTTCTTTTTAGTTGCGCTATACCTTTCAAATCAGCGGTTAAAGCTCTTTCAACAATTATTCCTGGCAATCGGGTTAACGGTACTGCTCACTGCCAACGTTTGGGGTGGAATGCTAGAACTATCATTATCGAACAACTTATTGCCAGTTGCGCCGGGAATTGACGTTAGTGTAACTGCACCACGGGTGGCTGGACAATCCTCTGGGGTCTTGGCTAGTAGCACCGCTAGTGCTGGGGTGGGGTCCGGTTTAAATACCCTAGGCGTGAGCGTCCCATTCCTATTGATTTTACTGGCGATTCTGGGATATCTGGTTTTCAATTACAAAAGAATGCCCAAGTTGACCTATTTGATAACAGCCACCGGAGTCGGGTTTCTTTACATTGCTTCCGATTATTTTCCATGGCACTACCTAGCCCATCTCCTACCATCTGTGGACTACATTCAATTTCCATCCCGCTTCTTAGTGGTGGCAATCGTTTTAATGTTATTAGCGTTTGGAATGTGCCTATCCAACTCTGATGGCCTAATGATTAGTCCCATCATTAAAATTGGATTTACCGTCTACGTTTTACTGGCGGTACAGGCAACTTCTTATCAGGAGTTGCAGAATGGAATTGCGGCTTATCAGTCTGATCAGGTAGTATTACCAGATCGAAACTTAACGATTAGCCCACTCAAACCGGCCAAGTTACGGGCAATGTTTAATACCGATAATTTAGAATTAGCGATTAATGCTTTTAATAAACCAACGCCAGATTACCTTCCGTTTTTTGTAAAAATTCATCCTGATCAATACTGGGTCTATCATCCATATCACCTGTATAAGTCACAAATTTTAACTAATTTAAAGCCCAATAATAGTGATAAGGATAAACAATCAGATACGCCGCCTGTTAAAAAAGTGGTTACAGATAAGGGCTTGGAAATAACTTGGACCAATCCGCTGGATCATAAGTGGTGGATATCGATTCCCGTTATTAAGTACGCTAACACCGTCGTATTAATTGATGGGAAGCGGGTCCCAGTTGACACCTCTTCAATCGGAAAGATGTTTATTGACTCAAAGCCTGGAATTAACCATGCTTTAATCTTCTATCAATCAACCTGGTGGTACTACTTATCCGTATTGGCTACGTTAATTACGGCTTTGGCCTTGTTAATTAACCCGATTGTAAAAAAAGCGTTGATTTATTTAAAAAAATCAAAAATAATTAAAATTTAAATTGATTATGATTAAAAAATTTTGTAGTATAAGTATATGAAATAAGTGAGCCATATTTATGCAAAATGTTACTAACATAGAAAGGTTGGTATTAATTATGAGATTAAAGGATTTTAAATCGCATATCATTAATATGATTGAAACCCCGATTAATTTTAAACGAACCAAGAATAATTTCTTGATTATTTCCACTAATTCAGGAGTTATTAATAAGAAATCACACACCCTTTTAACAATTAACATGAATAAGAAAAATAAATTTACAATTATTGAAAAGCTAAGCAACGACATTAGCGAATACATGGCGATTGTTCAGTTAGTCGTGATGTTTGCTAATACCGATCCAGTGGATCGTGAGGACATTTCGCATAATATGAAACTCGTTAATTAGATTAACGGTACTTAAATTTAAAAGGATTCGGCCCATTTGGCTGAGTCCTTTTACTTTGGTTTAATTGTGATATAATGTTTTCTATTCTACTTTTAGAAAGCTGGATTTATTAATGGAAAAGGGCGAATATTGGCGCAGAAACTTAAACGTACTCTGGTTTGGTAATTTTATTGCGGGGGTTGGATTTAGCTCCATTAGCCCATTTATTGCTTTATTCATTGCTCAATTGGGCCATTATAGCAATGAACAGGTCTCAGTATTGAGCGGGATGGCGTTTGCGGCTCCATTCATCATTAAGATGATTATTTCACCACTTTGGGGGATTTTAGCTGATCGTTATGGTCGCAAACCAATGCTATTACGGGCATCCCTAGGGATGGCGGTTGTAATTGGGTCAATGAGTCTAGTTACGAATGCATATGAGTTGATTTGCCTCCGACTGCTCCAGGGAGTCTTTGCTGGATTTATTGGGAACGCAATTGCCCTGGTGGCAGCCGAAACGCCCTCTGAACATATCGGACAGGCATCCGGAAAAATTTCGACTGGAAATGTTTCCGGAACGTTAGTAGGGCCCTTAGTTGGTGGAATAATTGCGACTTCATTTGGATACCGCTTTACGTTTTTAATTACCGGTTTGGCATTGTTAGCTGCGTTTTTACTAAGCTTATTTTTGGTGCATGAGCATTTTAAACCGGTACCGAGACAAAAGGGAGTTAAACAACCGCACTTTTTACAGGGAATTCCAATGGCCAAGCTCATCATTGCGATGTTTTTAACTACCCTCTGTGTTCAAGCAACTAATAACTCGATTTCGCCAATTTTGAGTTTATACGTTAAGCAACTGTTACCGGCGACTGGTTCAGTTGCACTAATTGCCGGAATTATCCAGTCTGTGAATGGGGTTTCAATGATTATGGTTGCACCATTATTTGGCCGACTAGGTGACCGGATTGGGGCAACGAAGGTGTTGTTTTTTGGTTTAGTATTTGCAACTATGGTCTTCATAGCAACCGCTTTTACCCAAAATATATGGGAATTAGCTGTTTGTAGATTATTAGTGGGGATTTCCGATGCAGCATTATTACCAATGGTTCAAGCGTTATTAGCGAAAGGCAGCCCTAAAGACCGCATTAGTAAGGTCTTTAGCTGGAATCAAAGCTTTCAAGCTGCCGGAAACGTATCAGGGCCACTAGTTGGTTCCACCGTAGTTTTATTTGGTGGGTATCGAGGAGTCTTTTTAGCTACTGCCGTAATTGCGGTAATTAACCTGTTAATCGTTAGAAGAGCAACTAACGATTTACCAGCTCACCAAAATTAATAATTATTTTTTACAATTAATTTACTATTATTTTACAATCATTTAGTAAAATGATAGTTGGTTTAATTTAATCCCCCGGGAACTGATGATTACGTCAGTTCCCTTTTTAGTTGCCCTTAATTGACATTTAAATTATCTAGCTTAGAATATTAGCTAATTAATATAAATTTTAGGGCAATGACAATTGCCCTTTAGATTGTGGGGTTAAATAATGAAACAAGCAGAACAACGATCGATTTTAGAAACGTTGGTCGGAATTAATACGGTTGCTGATAACGAACTAGCAGTCGCTAAATACCTTGCTGACCTATTTAAAAAGCACGGGATTAAGAGTACGATTGTCGACCAATTTCCTGGCCGAGCGAACTTAGTGGCTGAAATTGGCAATGGAAATGGTCCCAAATTAGCATTTGCAGGGCATGAAGATACCGTTCATCAAGGAAATGATGACGACTGGAATACTCCTCCATTTGAAGCTTCAATCGTTAGCGACCGAATCTATGGCCGGGGCGTTACCGACATGAAGAGTGGGTTAGCTGCTCAGGCAATCGCATTAATTGAGTTAGTAGAATCGGGAGCTAAAATTAACGGAACCCTCCGTTTTATGGCCACTATTTCTGAAGAATTGACCCAGGGGGGAGCCCATTTACTAAGTGAAAAGGGCTACGTTGATGACTTAGACTCAGTTGTGATTGGAGAACCAACAGGGGTTCCCGTTGCTGATGTTGAAAGTTACTTTCACAGTGGGGGTAACGATACCGATTCCACGACGATTGATACCCTTGTTAAGACGCAACTTACCAACCAACATTTTATTGTCAATGCCCATAAGGGAGCTTTAATTTATAAGGTAGAAAGTTTTGGGAAGGCCGCCCATAGTTCTACTCCTCATTTAGGGATTAGTGCGATTGACAAACTATTTGAATACCGGGTGGCTGAACATGAGTTATTTGATAGCTTTACTGAAACGGACGCCGAACTGGGTGGAACGATTTATACTCCTGATATATTCATTGGTGGTAAGCAGGTTAATAGTATTCCTGACTATGCCTATCAAGAGGTGATGGTCAGAACGATTCCCCAACTATCCAACGACAAGTTAATTGAGCATTTGAATGCATTAATTGATAAGTTTAACCAACTGGATGGATTTAATTTGAAGTTAACGGTTGAATTTAGTGGTTATCCGGTGAAAAGTGATCCTGAATCGACAATAATTAAGGTCGCTCAACAACAGGCCCAAGTGGATTTAGATGAACCGCTGCCACTGCCATTAATGCAAATTTCAATGGGAACGGATGGTTCTCAATATAAAAAGCGGAATCCAAATTTGGATCTAATTGTTTTAGGACCGGGCAACAATACTGCTCATCGGGCTAATGAGTGGGTTGACTTAGATTCGTACTACCGCTTTATTAAGTTGTATTATGATATTGCCAGCAACTACTTAAAGTGATCATACTAATGAACGAAGATGAAGCTCGTCACCATGCAGCAATTATTTTCCGCCGATTAACACCATGGTTTAAGCGGTTACCAAACACTATGTATCGGTTAATTGTGGTGAATGATATTTATGATAGCTGCTATAACTTCTACATTGAAATTAGTCGTAAAAATACGTTAACACGATTGGTCCCACTACATGAAATTAGCGACTACGATTTAGATTCGTTGGCGTTAATTTTGAAAGCGCTAAATCGTGATTGTCACTTACCAATTAAATTTCGTAACTTTACAGATGCGAATCGCAAACGATTAAGTAGTTGCTTTCGCTAGCGTTATAATAATTTAGTTTGGTATAATTAAGGGTAACGGATTAATTGGGGGGGATACGAATGATTACAATAGCTGGCACAGTGGGGGCTGGGAAAACGACCTTAGCAGTTGCCCTGGCGAAACACTTAGGAACGAGTGCCTTTTTAGAACCAGTTGATAGTAATCCAATTCTACCAAAGTTTTATCAAAATCCTAAAAAATACGGTTTTTTATTGCAAATTTATTTCTTGAATAAGCAATTAGAAATGATTAAGAATGCACAGGCAAATCCTAATAATGTCTTAGATCAATCGATTTATGAAGGTTCTGTACTTGCGGATGTTAATTATAAACTTAGGAATATTAATCGAACTGAAAAGGCAGTTTACGACAGCCTTTTAACTAATATGACTCAGGAACTACCTAATTCTAATCTCAAGAAAAAGCCAAATTTGTTGGTATTCATCGATATTGATATTGACCATCAATTAAAGCATATTCGTCAGCGCGGTCGTAACTTTGAGCAGGTTGACCAAAATCAGCAGTTATTGGATTATTATAAACAGCTTCAATTATATTATCAGCGTTGGTATAATGACTATCGAGAAAGTCCGAAGATGAAAATTAATGGTAATCGCTATGATTACGTGGATAATGAAGATGATTTAACCGAGGTTCTCCGCCAAATTGAGTATCACGTTGTTAAATAGGTTGTTTTGACTATGTGATAAAGGTATAGTAATATTATAAATGTTAACAAAATTTAAATAATAAATATTAATGGGGTGCCCAATTGGCTGAGATGATACCCACGAACCTGATCCAGGTAATGCTGGCGATAGGGATTAATCATAATTTGAAACTACAATTGATCTCTGTCTTTTTAGACGGAGATTTTTTATTTGGACCCACCATTAATATTTTTACTTGGAGGATTTTTAGATGGGGCAACAGAAACGGATTCAAAAGGTAACGATTTTGGCAATCATGATTGCTTTAGACTTTGTGTTATCACCAATTTTCCGAATTGAAGGGATGGCACCCATGTCGAGTGTTTTAAATGTGACTGCTGCAGTTATGATGGGGCCTTGGTACGCGACGGCGATGGCAGTTGTATGTGCGCTAATGAGAATGTTATTCTTAGGTATTCCGCCATTAGCATTTACTGGGGCGGTTTTTGGAGCTTTATTGGCTGGGCTTTTATACCTCTACAAACGAAATGTTTGGATGGCCATCATAGGGGAAGTAATTGGGACCGGGTTAATTGGTTCGCTAGCTTCTTATCCGGTAATGGTTTGGTACACCGGAACCCACAGCCAACTATTCTGGTTTGTATTTACGCCACGGTTTTTCGGTGGAGCAATTTCAGGATCAATTATTGCTTACCTAATCCTGTTACGGTTAGTTAAAACAAATCAATTTAAGCGGATTCAGAGTTTCTTTTTTAATAACTAACAGATATGTAAAAAATGCGTCGTTAGGAAATTTTCCTAGCGACGCATTTTAAATTGGGTTTAGTTGTCAGAACCACCAACTGGTAGGTTGGTATTCGTTGGATTATTTCCATTTTGGAATTCATCATTGTTAATGGAGTAGATAACCTTGTTGTTATTAGCACTTCCGTTAATAACAACCTTTGAATTAGAAGCAGCACCATCAATGGTATCTAGCTTAACGGTGTTGTTGTTACCACCCATGATTAATTCACGGGTTGCTTCTGATTCTTGTTCAGAAGTTAAATGGTTTCCTTGGAGAACGTTATTATCACCTGATACGTAAACGTCACCAATCTTCTTATCAAATCCCTTAGGATTATCCTTATTTCCCCGAACGTAAATCGAGTTATTGGACATCGTGTTGTATTTACCAGTAAGGTAAACCGCACGGCTGTAGTAAGATTGGATGTTGTTATTTGAAATCATAACGTGATCCCCATTATTGATTTCAAGGTTAGTGAAACCATCAGGATAGATATTGTTACTAGTAATTGAGGCAGCGTATGGATTATCTAATTTAACTGAGATTCCACCAGGTTGAGCCCCAATGAAGTTGTTTACAATCTTAGCTTGTTGGGAGGCACCAATTAAGTGAACCCCATTAGTTAGTTCAGAAATCCAATTATCACGGATATCTGGAGTATCAGCACCGCTTAATACGATTCCATAGGTTGCATTTTTCATTGCAATATCGTGAATTTTAAGACCATCTGAATCCTGTGGGCCACTAATTAGCTTTTGCTCAGTCTTGCCACCCATGTCGTTACTACCTAACATGTTAAGGTGGTCGATTTCAACCCCACTAATCCGAGGAGTTTTACCAGCAACTCCAATTTGAATTCCGGTGGTGTTATTAGCATCCATGATTAATCTACTTCCACCACCTGGCATTGCAGTGCCGGAGTCAGGATCAACGTTGGAACGTAAACCAGCGTTAATTCCCTTGATTCGAACGTGGTTGCGATTAATAACAACCGGTGTTTTAAGGTAGAAATCACCATTAGGAACTAAAATAGTTCCACCAGATGATGGTAACTGAGCAATAATTTTGTTAATTACTGCCCCAGTATCAACGGAAGAATCGCCACTTTTAACACCATAATCAGTGATGTTATAGTAGACGTCTGATAAAGCATCCTTCCCATCTTTTCCATCCTTACCGTTTTGACCAGTTGCACCGGTATCACCCTTAGCGCCAGTGGCCCCAGTGTCACCTTTACCTCCTTGGGTACCGGCAGTTCCATTGGTTCCGTTAGCACCGGTGGCCCCAGTATCACCTTTAGCGCCCTGTGCTCCAGTCGCACCGGTGTTACCCTTAGGACCTTGAGCACCGGTGGCCCCAGTATCACCCTTAGGACCTTGAGCACCAGTGGCTCCAGTATCACCCTTATCACCTTTATCGCCCTTTAGATAGGTGATGTGACTTTTTTTCTTAGCGGTTGTTTTCTTAGTTTGTTTTTTGACAACCTTCTTTTTGGCCTTTTTAGCCTTAGCCTTTTTCTGGGTGGCTGCACTTGCTGTTTCATTCAGGCTACTAACGGTAGTCCCGAAACCAACGAAAGCAATTGATGTTGCTAATAGTGCAATTGCTTTTTTAACCATTTTATTCAATATAAATCTCCTCCACTAAACTAAATTATACAATTAGTTCTTTGATAATGTCATTATACTATTATTAAATCTTAAATACTACATAAAAAATTAATCTATATTAATTTGTGTGCTTTATAAAATAACACTTTTTGGAATGTGTCCCTATTAAATCAGTAGCATAACCATTAAAAATTGAATAAATGAAATTACTTTGAATTAAAATGATAAGCACTAATGAACCATTACTATATTAATAATCACCAAATCTCATTTTACAATAAATTTACATATTTGCCATAAATTGGCGTTTTTAGTGACATATTTTTACATAAAAAATACATCTGCTTTACAGCTTATACAAAATAGAATGTTATTCTTTAAATCGTTAAGAAAAGTTAATGAAATTAACAATTCCATAAGGATAGGTGAAGAATATTGTCAATTCAATTAAAGCATCTTACTAAGAAATATGAAGGTTCAGATACACCAGTATTAGAAAACGTTTCTGCTCATATTGAGGATAATGAATTTTTTGCAATTGTGGGACCATCAGGTTGTGGAAAGAGTACGCTTCTTAGAATGATTGCGGGAATCATTCCAATTAGTTCTGGCAGCTTGTACTTAAATGGTGAAGTGGCTAACGACTTAGCACCCAAGGATCGGAAGTTATCGATGGTATTTCAAAGTTATGCGTTATATCCATTCTTATCCGTATTTGATAACATTGCGTTCGGATTAAAGGCGCGTAAACAACCAAAAGATTTAATTAAACAACGGGTTGATAAAGCGCTAGCATTAGTTAACCTTACTGATCATAGGGACCGGAAACCAAAGGATTTATCCGGAGGCCAAAGACAACGGGTGGCACTAGCAAGAGCAATTGCCAATGAATCCAAGATTTGTTTGATGGATGAACCACTATCTAACTTAGATGCTCAATTAAGGGCTAAGATGCGGATTGAATTAAAAGAATTACAACAAAAATTAGGGTTAACGGTGATTTACGTTACCCATGATCAAGTAGAAGCAATGACAATGGCAGACCACGTAATGGTGTTAAATCACCATCACGTTCAACAAATTGATACGCCACTGGGGGTTTATCAACACCCAAGCAATGAGTTTGTGGCATCCTTCTTTGGAACCCCACAAATTAACCTAATCAATGCGCAATATCAAAATGGCTCGTTAAAAATGGATGAAGACTTTATTATGGATACCGATGATGCTTTAATTGAGGGTCATCAATACAAAGTTGGAATTAGACCTAACCAATTGCAAATCAATAGCGATGTTAACAACGGTAACGCTCAGGTGGTAAACGTCTCCCAATTGGGTGATCGGACAATGGTTGAAGCCCGGCTAAAGAATGAACAAGAAGTGAGAATTGTGCTTGACGGCCAAGTTGATATTCGTCCACAACAATTCATTCAAATTGAAGGGGCAAACGGATACTTTATTTTTGATGCGGATGACCGCAGCCTAGTGAGTGTTAAGAAGGGGGCGCTAACGAATGCTTAAGTCGTTTGATAATAAGGCACTGGAAGAATTGAATGATTCAAATGCTTCTGAAAACGAACGCGCTAAAAAGGGGTTAAAAAAACGGAGTGACTTTGGATACGCTGTCCTATTTTTAGGTCCTTCACTACTCTTATTAGGGGTATTTGTTTTCTACCCAATGATTAAGACTTTGTACATGAGTTTATTTTTAACCAATAACTTTGGTCAAACCACCATTTTCGTTGGACTAAAAAACTATACATCACTCCTTACATCAGCATCGTTTCTTGCTAGCCTTTCATCGACCTTTATCTATGTGATTGGCGTGATGGTTTTAACCATTGTTTTGGGGTTAGCATTAGCGGTGTTTGCAAACCAAAAGTTAAAGGGAATTCAATTCTTTAGAACCATCTTTTCTTCCACGATGGGGGTTTCAGTTTCCGTAGCGGCAATTTTCTTCCTATTTGTATTTAACCCAACTACAGGGTTATTAAATCAAATGGCAGGGTTACTTCACCTTCCACAGTTAAATTGGATGACCGATCCTAACTTAGCGATGATTACGGTGATTGTTTCAACTGTTTGGATGAACCTTGGATTTACTTTCCTAGTTCTTTTTGGAGCTCTTCAGGCAGTTCCCCGGTCACTTTACGACGCAGCGGATATTGAAGGAGCATCTAAGTCCTACCAGCTATTTAAGATTACGATTCCAATGATTTCACCATCATTATTCTTTGTTGGAATCGTTACCTTAATCGGAGCATTTAAGAGCTTTGGACTAATTGATTTAATGACTGCCGGAGGGCCAAATAACGCTACCAATTTGCTAGTTTATAGAATCTACCAGGATGCCTTTTTGAACGGAAACTATAGTCAGGCAAGTACTGAATCAATTGTTTTAACCATCATCATTGCAGTGATGACCATCATTCAATTTAAAGTCTTAGAAAAGCGGGTGAACTACTAATGGATATCGCAAATAGTAGCCAAAGAATCGGTAAACATAAATTTAAAATTAGTAACTTTTTGCAATACCTTCTTTTAATTATTTTAGCGTTAATCGTAATTGGGCCCTTCTTACTAGGGTTGTGGACTAGCTTTTTACCAACCAGTAGCATTACCAAGGGTTCGCTAGCTGGTTCCTTGACGTTTGATAATTACGTTACTGCGGTTCAAACCACCCCGGTCTTGAGATACCTATTAAATAGTTTTATCGTTTCAATAATTAGAACCGTAGGGGAAGTCCTCCTTTGTTCAATGGCAGCCTACGCATTTGTTTTTCTCAAATTTAAGGGCCGAAACTTCATCTTTTACCTTTTTCTGGCAACCATGATGCTTCCATTTGAAGCCGAAGTGATTCCTAATTTTATGACGGTTAAGTCAATGAACTTGCTGAATACATATTCAGTAATGATTATTCCCTTTCTAACATCTGCATTTGGGACCTTCATGCTTAGACAATCATTTCTCCAGATTCCAACTGATTTGAAGGAGGAATCAGATGTAGAGGGACTATCCCATTTCCAATTCTACTGGCATGTTGTACTACCATATTCCAAAATTACACTATTAACGCTTGCTGCATATAGTTTTCTATCAAGTTGGAATGAATACCTCTGGCCAATGTTAACCACCTTTAGTGACCAATACAGAACCGTTCAAGCTGGACTAAGACAAATGCAATCAACCGAAACGTTCAATAACTGGGGGATGATTATGGCTAGTGCTGTAATCGTGGTAATTCCAACCCTAATTATCCTGTTCGTAGGTCAGCATTTCTTTAAGTCAGGTTTAAATGACGGATCAGTTAAATAAGGAGGATTAACATGAACAAGCGGTTATGGATTACTAGCATTATTGGGGTTATCGTATTAGCGGTTTTTGGAGTGTTCTTTAGCGCTCACTCTAATGCTGATCAATCAGCTCAATCTAACCAAAGAATTAAAATTATTTTTTGGCATGAAATGACTGGTCCTGGAGCTGATCAAATTCAACAATTTGCTGATAACTTTAATAAGAAACAAACTAAGT
Organism: Lactobacillus sp. Sy-1; assembly: GCF_019303535.1. Classification (GTDB taxonomy): domain Bacteria; phylum Bacillota; class Bacilli; order Lactobacillales; family Lactobacillaceae; genus Nicoliella. The sequence goes on from NZ_JACCIU010000002.1 coordinate 205,601, forward strand.
ATGAAGTAGTTCCAGAATATGAAGGAAGCTACAACCAAGCGATTCAAAAGGTACTGCAGACCCATGGTACCAATGCTTCGCCAGCACTATTCCAATCAATGGATGTTTCTACTGGTCAGATGCGAAATGCTAACATCACTACGCCAGTGCAAAAGTTCATTGATGAAGATAAATATGATATGGATAAGATAATGCCCGCCGCCCGTGCTTTTTATAGTAAGGATGGTCAACAATTATCAATGCCATTTAATACTTCTCAACCAACGTTGTTTTACAATAAAGCTGTTTTCAAGAAGTACGGTGTGAAGGATCTACCAACTGACCCTTCATATGACGATATTAAAAACGCAGCCAAGGAAATTACTGATAAGTCCAAGGGAGCTGTTAAAGGGGTAACGGTGGATGCCTACGGTTGGTACTTTGAAGAATTCATGGCAAATAGTGGCCAAACACTTGCTAACATGGATGACGGGCACGATGGTTTCCCAACTAAGGTCGACTTTACGAACCAAGCAACCGTAAATGCCATGAACTGGCTACAAGAAATGAATAAGAATGGTTCATTTATTAGCTTTGGTTCTGGAAGCACCTCTGCATCAAACGAAATTGCATCCTTCCTATCAGGAAAACTTGGAATCATGCTTCAATCATCAGCTTCAATGGGCCAATTGGAAGCTGCTGCAAAACCAGGGGACTTAGGAGTGACTTACTATCCAAGACCTAACGGTCAGAAGTCTAATGGAGTGGCCATTGGAGGCGCTTCACTTTGGATTTCAAACGATAAGGATAGCGCTACTCAAAGGGGTGCATGGGAATTTATTAAATACTTAATGCAACCTGAAAACCAAGCCCAATGGCAAAAAGCAACTGGCTACATCGCTTTAAACAAGGATTCACAAACCGAACCAGTGTTGAAGGAACTCTACAAACAACATCCAGAAGCTCAGGTTCCAAGTAATCAGCTTGCACGAACCAAGCCAAATGCAACTAATTCTGGTATCCTAATGGAAGGGCTAGTTCAAATGCGGACAATCACCCAAAATGCAATGCAACAAATCTACGCTGGTAGAAATGTTAATGACGCACTTAAGGATGCTGAAAACCAATTTAATAGTTATTTAGCCCAACACAATAAGGCAAATGGATATTCAAATAAATAGTAAAGAGGGATATATAATGAACACAATGGTATTTGCTCACCGGGGAATTCCAACCAGGGAACCTGAAAATTCATTAAGTGGATTTAAATATTGCTTAGAACATGGTGCTGCTGGTTTAGAGTTTGATATTCACTTAACTAAGGACAACGTTCCGGTAGTTATGCATGATGAAAAAATTGATCGGACGACCGACGGGAGTGGGTTAATTAATTCGTACACTTACGAAGAGTTATGCCAGTTCAAACTAGCGAATGGAGAACGAATTCCAAAGCTAGATGAGCTAATCGCCCTGGTTGAAAATCAAGACATCTGGTTAAACCTGGAATTTAAGACCAATAAGATTCACTACCCTGGGATTGAAAAAATCGTCCTTCAAAAGATGAATGCAGCTGCACTTAAGCATCACGTTATTTATTCATCATTTAATATTGATAGTTTGCGGGTTGCTAAAATCCTGGACGAAAATCAAGACTATAACTTTCTATTTGAAAAGAAATTAAATGATCCAGCAAAGGTAATGAAGGCTGAAGGTCTTAATGGATTACATCCTGGATATTACATTCCCGGATTAGAATCCCATGAACGAATTTGGACGATTGATGATCCAAAAGAACAAGAGAAGCTATTTAAAGCTGGGGTAGCTGGAATTTTTACAAATGATTTCGTTAGTGCAGAGGATTTAAAAAATCAAATCCTATCAAAATCAACTGAATAATTAGTTCATAAATAATAACCACTCGTTAATGCGGGTGGTTATTATTTTTTAAATACCAGGCAAATAAATGGTTTCTTACAAATGATTAGCGTATCATGAAGAATATATCGTACATTAATCAAATGGGTGTGAGTTTATCATGTCGAATATTAAAAAGAAACTAATTATAGTTGGATCAATCTTATTTGTGATTTTAGCTGCGTCAACAACCCTAATTGGCAGCGGTGCTAAAAAAATTCCGGGGACATATTCTGAACGCCCAATTGTTAAAAATGCTGGGTTAGTGGAGCTGAATGCACCATTCATTAGTCAAAAGGAAATTAAAGCCTGGAACGGTTGTGAAGCGGCCAGCCTCTTGCAGGCATTTCATTTAAAAGGCGTTTTATTAAAGACTAACTTACGGTCATTTTTAGCCCAAATGCCGATTAGTAAGGATAATAACCCCTATAACGGGTATGCTGGTTCGCCATACATTAAAAATCAATCGGGCGTCTTTCAAACAATCTTCCCTAAGCCCCTTGCTAAGTGGGGAAGTAAGTACCATAAGGTAACGGATATTAGTGGTTCTTCAACTAACGAATTAAAAAAGCAGGTTAAGGCAGGAAACCCAGTGATTACCTATATCATTAGCTACTATGAAAAGCCCAGTTACCAAAAATATTTCTGGGGGACTGGAATCACCAATAGTCATGTTGTGCTACTTGATGGTTATGAACGCGGTTATTACCACGTTTCTGATCCAAACCGGGGAAAATATTGGGTTAAGGGAAGTCGGTTTGAGGCGGCCTACAACTATAAGAAATACGCCGTTGCAGTTCAGTAATGGTGTGAGAAAAGTCGCAATGCGGCTTTTTATTTTGCATTTTATTTAGGTTAACCTAAATAAATATTATTAATGCCCTTATATTAAGGGCCAGTTTATGTTATATTATTAACGGTACCAATTGGTCCTATCGATAGTTTGCGGATTGTTTAGATAGCCATTACCAATGGCTGGAGATAGAGAGGATGGTTCTTATGACAAAGTCAGTGATTGATGCTTTTGATCAGTGTGTCGACGTTAGTGCGGATGTCCGTTTAGATTTGGCGCGCAATGTGTATGCTTCTAAGTACCTGGGGTTGTTCATGACGTTAATTAATGAAAATGATGACACCTTTGGGGTAATTAGTACCCAGTACTTTTTAGAGGGGGTGGCTACACGATATGCCCATGGCGATATTAACGATGTTGCAGGGATTAAAAAAGGGTTATTATCACTGTTTGATAGCTACTTGTTAAATCGGCGAATCATTGATTTTGATTTGAATGCACCATTTTTTAAAATGGTTGACCAATACTATGTTGAAAACTTAGGTGGCCGGTTTAAACCAGCTAAGTATAGAAACTATGTTAATGGATATTTCATAACGGACCCCATTAAATCAGATCAAGATATTGAAACAGCAATTAACAACTCCATTTTTCACAACGATACTAGTTGTCAGGACATTGATGGTGAGTTAATTTTAAATTGACCTTAATTGTTGACTAAAATAGGGCTACAACTGATTGGATAATCAGCTGCAGCCCTATTTTAGGTTAATTATGATATTATTAAAATAATATGGGAGGGTGATTAAATGAAAAAGCCGTGGTTCGCTGACGCTGTTGTCTACCAAATTTACCCAATGAGTTTTCAGGATAGTAATCATGATGGAATCGGGGATTTAAACGGAATTAAGCAACGATTAGATTACGTTGATCAATTAGGGGCTAACTTTATCTGGTTAAACCCGATTTATAAATCGCCAAATGCCGATAATGGGTATGATATTTCTGATTATTGTGCGATTCAACCCGCGTATGGAACACTAGCTGATTTTGACTCGTTATTAGCCGCTGCCAATCGATTAAACATCGGGATTATGATGGATTTAGTTGTAAACCATACTTCCGAGCAGCACCCGTGGTTTCTAGCAAGCAAAAAGAATCGCAATAACCCGTATGCTGATTATTATATTTGGCGGGACCCGGTGGATGGGCACGCACCAAATGATTGGCTGGGCGTTTTTCAAGGCTCGGCTTGGACCTACGTTCCTGAACGTGATCAATACTATTTACATAGCTTTGCGTCTGCACAGCCGGATTTAAATTGGCAGAACCCAGCGGTCCGTGCTGAAGTACGTTCGATTATGAAGTTTTGGTTAGACCGTGGGGTGCGGGGCTTTCGGATGGATGCCATTGATTTCCCAGCAAAGCCGAAGTGGAGTAACGAGGGGCAAACCTTTACAAACGTGGGGGATGCTATGCCGGATTTAAAACGGTTAAACCGCTACCTTCAAGAAATTAACCAACAGGTATTGGCTAATTATGACCGGATTTTAACGGTTGGTGAAATGTCGACAGCTGATCCAGCCACTGCTGCTGAATTTTCTAACCTGGACGGGTCGGAACTCAACATGGTATTTGAATTTGAGCATGTGGATTTGGCAGCAAATAAGGATAAGCGGATCGGTAAATGGAGTAGCGACTCAGTCAGTGTTAAAGACTTAAAACGGGTGCTATCTAAATGGCAAGTCGGATTAGATGGAAAGGGCTGGAATAGCCTTTATTGGAATAATCATGATCAACCAAGAGCAGTCTCACGGTTTGCAACCGATGACCCGAAATGGCGCGTTAAGGCTGCTAAAATGCTAGGGACGACCCTGCATTTGCTTCAGGGGACCCCATATGTATATGAAGGCGAGGAAATTGGGATGACCAATGCCCATTTGAAGACCTTACAGCAGTACGAGGACCTGGACTCATTAAATGCTTACCATGAATTAGTTGATGAAAAACACCTTGTTAGTGGTCCACAGATGCTTGAATACCTTGCAGCTCGGTCTAGAGATAACGCACGCACGCCAATGCAATGGAATTCTGAATCGAATGCGGGCTTTACGGATGCACAACCGTGGTATGCTCTCAATCCAAATTATGATCAGATTAACGTGGCGGAAAGCTTATCTGATCCTACCTCTGTGTTTCATTACTACCAACAATTAATTCAGCTTCGGCACGCTAACGAGGTCGTTAAGTATGGTAACTATTTAGAGTTGGATCCGGATGACGGTGAATGTTTCGCATACGTTCGCCAGTTAGAAAGTAGGCGGCTATTAGTAATTAGTAACTTCACGGAGAACCAAATTGAACGTGATTACGGTCAGAATCAGGGAACGCGCTTAATTGGAAACTATGATGATGATTTGGGTGTTAGCATCCGGCCATACGAATGCAAGGTTTACGAACTTAATAATTAATTCGCGCTAATTAATCACTAGATTGTTCGGTTTAAAGTTGTTTAAAAAGTTGAATTAGACTATAATGTTAATAATTTCACGATAGGGGTGTTTTAATTATGAATCAATATCCACAAGCTTTGACCATTGCCGGATCAGACAGTGACGGTAGTGCGGGAATGCAGGCTGATTTACTTACTTTTCATGCATTTAAGGTCCATGGAACATCTGTAATTACTGCGTGTGTTGCGGGTAATTCTTACGGCATTCATGATAGTGTTACGATGCCATTATCATTTATTAACCAGGAATTTAAGGACTTAGCAGACGATTATCAGGTGCGGGCTGCTAAAACTGGGATGCTAGGGAATAGTGATTTAATTAATACGGTGGTTGATAATTATCAAAAGTATGACTTTGGTCCACTGGTTGTTGATCCCGTAATTATTACCAAGCATGGTGATATGTTGTTGGAACAAGATGCCTTTGATACGTTAAAGGCCAAATTGATTCCACTAGCGACATTGATTACCCCTAATTTCTATGAAACTCAAAAATTGGCTGAAATGGAAATTAACAACGATGACGACATGCTAACTGCAGCTAATAAGCTGAAAGCAATGGGGGCCAAAAACGTAATGGTAAAGGGTCGCCATGATAGTGATGACCAAGATGAAGTTCGTGACCTAGTCTTACTAGCCGACGGGGAACATTTTTGGTTAACTGGTCAATACTTTGGGACTGATCGGAAGAATGGAACTGGTGATACGCTATCAGCTGGAATTACTGCAGAATTAGCAAAGGGCACTTCCATTAAAGAATCAATTAAACTGGCCAAGGATTACGTTGATCGTGCAATCCAGAATGAAATTTTGGTTGGCCATAAGTATGGACCAATTAATCACTGGGCTAGTGAAGAAATTAAATAATTAAAACTAATAAAAAAATTCCGGTTGATTTTAAATCAGCAGGAATTTTTTATTTGAATTATGAATTACCCAAGGTTGACTAATTAAAAACTAATTGCGAAGAAAATTAGGATACAAGCAAGCACAATTGCAATTGACTTTAAATTAAAGGTAGCATTTTTAACGTTGGCTCTCGAAATATAAGCATTCTGGTAGTGGTTAACCTGCTTATCATTAGCACTAATATCGCTCTTTAAAGTACTAATTCGATCTTCGACCGTTTGTTTTTTATTAATCCATTTTCGGAGGGTCTTATCTTTAGAATCTACTTTTGAAAATACCTGTTTATAGTGGTAATTAGTAATGATTCGATCATGCTTAGCAGTCGTTAATTCGCTGGCTAACCGCTTTTGTTTACTTAAAAGTGGTGGTAGTTTCTTATTAACGGTGGTGTTATTATCCTGGTAGTTTTGTTCGAGCGCTTGAGAAACAGCGTCATAACCAGTCCTGGTCGCGAATAATATAATTACTACTAGCACTATCTTAATTAGTATTTTTAAATTAAATATTGATTTCCAATTAAAATTTTCCATTTTAAAACCCTTCCCAGTATCATTAATTTCAATTCCACATTATACTCTGAATTTAGCGTTATTTTAAACGAAAAGCTTAATTTAAAAAGCTTGATTGTACAATTGATTAGTGTACAATTGAATTAAGGTTACTTTTTAGAAGCAACTATCAGACCTACAAATGTTAAGGGTTTGTATCATTTCAGTTAAGAAATCGTTAATTACAGGACTTACTTACTAGTTATTAGTATAATGAGTTTATTGAATGAAACGCAGAAAGGATTTAACACTATGAAAAAATTAAATAAGAAAATGGTTAGTGCATTGATTTTATCGGGAATGCTCGGGTTGACCACGCTTGCTGCACCCCTAAGAACCAATGCTGATAATACCACTTCTGGTAGCGCAGCAACTAGCAGCGTTATCAGCAGTACTAGCAGTATTTCAAGTAGTGCTACTTCAACGAACAGCTCATCTACTTCAGCTACTAGTTCTACCTCAAGTAGTGCTAGCAGCAGTTCGAGCTCTTCAAGCAGTTCTACGGCTTCCAGTAGTAGTTCTCAAACACCAGTTAAATACACCATTAAGAATGCTAATAACTACGTTATGCGAGTAATTAACACTAGCACCGCTAAGATTTGGAATACTCCATATACTTCATCTAGCAAGGTTAAGAACACCACTACTAACTTAAATGGCAAGCTAATTAAGATTATCCAAACTGCTAGTGGTTCTGACGGTAGTCTATACTACCACATCACCTACCAAGGAAAAGACCTTGGTTGGATTTACAAAAGTTACATTAGCTACACTGATGACTACGAAATGCCATACGTTTACACTAGTCAACTTTACCCAATTTATGCCCCCAGTGCCTGTGAAGCTGCATCCCTAAAGATGGCATTAAGTACTAAGGGTAAAGCATTAAACATTCCGTTAGATAAATTTATTAATCTAATTCCTAGAAGTTCTGACCCTAATAAAGGATACAAGAATGATCCATTTACTAAGGGTGCCGGGGCAACAATCTACCCGAATGCACTAGCTAAGTTTGCTAGAAATTATGCAAGTGGTTCAAAGGACATTACCAACACTAGTTTGAGTAACATTATTTATAACATCAAACGGGGGAATCCAGTTGTCTTTGAAGGTTCTTGGAGAATGGTTGTTAACTCAAAATCTGACCACGTGTTGGTTATTTTAGGTTACAAACCTGGCCAATTTTTGATTGCTGACCCTTACATGAGAAAGAACTCTCCTAACAAGGTATTCTGGACTTCAACTAGTGATTTCTTAAAGATTTGGCACGATAGCAAACGTGGTAGTCGTGCAATGACCGTTATCTAAACTATCTATCTAAAATCCCTTGACTTTTTCTTAATAATAAATTAAGCTTTAGTTAGATTTTAATATGGTTCTGATAAAAGCAATGACAAAGGCCAGTAGGATTAATCTAGTTTTAAAGCGAGCTTTGGTTGGTGAAAGGAAGCATTTTAGATTAATTTGAAATATCTCTTTGGAGCTACGCACCGAAAGCTAGTAACGTGCGTTGGGTACACCCATTACAGTGTTAGCGTATTATTTGTACGTGAAGCGGTTAGTGTTTTTGGCTAACAATTAAGGTGGTACCGTGCTAAAAGCACCCTTATTCAATTTTGGATAAGGGTGCTTTTTTTATTGGAATTCATAATTATGAAGGAGGAATAGATAGTATGAAGTCATTTTTAAAACGCTTAATGAAGAAGCAGGATCCTACTTTTTACGAAGAACATGATTCTAAGCTAGAACCATCATTAGGTGCAAAGGATTTATTGGGATTAGGGGTTGGAATGGTTGTTGGAGCTGCCATTTTCACGTTGCCGGGAATTGTGGCGGCTGATCATTCTGGGCCAGCAGTTGCACTATCATTTATTGTGGGTGCAATTGGAGCTGGACTATCCGCGTTTGCTTACGCTGAAGCTTCTTCAGTGCTTCCGTTTGCTGGATCTGCATTTTCTTGGATTAACGTTTTATTTGGTGAATTCTTTGGTTGGCTAACTGGTTGGGCGTTACTAGCAGAGTATTTCATTTCGGTTGCTTTCGTTGCATCTGGATGGTCTGCTTACGTTCAAGGGTTCATTAGCAGTTTGGGGATTAAGGTTCCAAATGCGATTGCTAGTGGATTTAACCCGAAAACCGGTGGTGTGGTTGATGTATTTGCCGCATTTGCAGTTATCCTGATTGGATTATTGCTATCCCGGGGGGTTGATAAGGTTAGTCAAATTGAAAATGCTATTGTTGTAATTAAGGTATTAGTAATTGTATTATTCTTGATTGTTGGTTTTACAGCAATCCATCCTTCGAATTACGTGCCATTTATTCCTGCCCATCAACCAGGGACTTCATTTGGTGGCTTCCAAGGGGTGATGGCAGGAGCTGCACAAATCTTCCTAGCGTATGTTGGGTTTGATGCAATTGCCGCTAATACTGCTGAAACTAAGAATCCTGGTAAGAATATGCCAATTGGAATTATTGGGACGCTAGTAATCGGGACCACCTTCTTCGTGTTAGTTTCACTAGTCTTGGTTGGGATGTTCAAATATAACGTCTATGCAAATAACGCCGAGCCAGCAGCATGGGCATTAAGAAAGACTGGTCATTACTTAACTGCGAACTTACTTTCAATCGTTGCGATTGTTGGAATGTTTGCAGCTCTAATTGGAATTCATTTAGCAAGTTCACGGTTAATTTACTCTTTTGGTCGGGATGGATTACTCCCTTCATTCTTAGGAAAAGTTAACAAACATCACTTACCTAATAATGCATTAATGGTGGTTACAGTTGCTGCCGTGGTGGTTGCTTCGGTCTTTCCATTTACCTTCCTTTCTAACCTAGTATCAGCCGGGACGTTGATTGCATTCATCATGGTTTCACTATCAATCTATGCGTTACGGCCACGGGAAGGCAAGGACTTACCACTTCCTAAGTTTAAAATGCCATTATATCCAGTCTTACCAATTGTTTCAGCTGGATTTGCCGGGTTCATCTTCATGAACTTAAGCATTGATGCTAAATTACTTATGTTAGGCTGGTTCGTAATTGGAATTGTGATCTATCTTGGTTATGGATATAAAAATTCTAAAATGAATCAAAAATAAAATGATTAAAGGGGCTGATTTTCAGTCCCTTTTTGATTTGTATGATAAAATAGATAGTATTAATAAATATTGAAAGAAGGTTCTAAGATGGATAACGACTATAATCAGAAGTTATATCGGATTATTCGGGCTTTAAACCATCCTGTAAGAATTCAGATTTTGTATTATCTATCTGAAAAGGGCAAGAGTAACGTTACTAACCTAGTTAATCAAGTGAACATTTCCCAGCCTGCAGTTTCAAGGCATCTACGCATTCTATTTGATGCTCAGCTAATTACCAGTCAGCAAAATGGAAAGGAAAAGGTTTATCAGTTAACCGATTCTCACGTTAAAGAGTTACTACAGGTCCTTCATAATCATATTGAAGAACAAATTAATTGATTTTGCTTGAAAAATATATCAAAGTATGGTTATATATAACTATGATGATTTAATAGCTAAAAAAACTAATTACCAGGGCAATGGTAATTAGTTAGAGGTTGCTTAATCTTGCCGTTCGAAATCAATTTAAATGCTTTTGGGGGCAATAATTAAATATTTTTCAGTTTTCTACAAAATGATTAGTTATTTACGACAAACCAAGCAGGTATCATTATACCACAATTTAAAATTTTAGTAAAAAGACCGCTTTTAAGTGGTCTTTTTTTTCTGATTTTATATTAAAAGCATGATATTATAGTGGTATCAAATAGGGGGAATTTATAAATGAAGATTGACTTTGACCTGAACCGAATTAAAGCGATGCTTAATGATAGTAACGAAATTAATGGGTTGGTTAGAATTACAGACGGATCAATGGATACGTTCGACCTTAATATGCCTCACTTTAAAGCCGAAGTGGCTGGTTGTACAATTTATATTGGTAGCGATGAGGAAGACGAAAGCGTATTTACGTTCAAGGAAGTTACATATTTAAATTCCATTAATTTTCAAAAACTAGCAAATGATGTTGCAAAAATGACCTTTGCTAAAGATACCCTTAGCAGTGAGTTTGGAATTGAAGTTGGGGAGTTAAATGATGCTACGAAGTACGTAAACCAGTTTAGTGAAGAGGGAATTGTTAAAGGAATTCTGCAAATGGTTGATGGATTAGACTGGATCCATCACTATGTAATGGCGAACGATAAGCTTTTATAGGAGTTTTAGAATGACTACTAATAGCCGAAAACAAAGACGGCAAAAGCACCGTTTTTCGATATCATTAAATTTCCAATTGCCGACCCCACCTTTAGTGCTGTTTGTATTTGCACTAGTTGGCTTTTACATTGCAAATGATAGCTTATTAATCCTCTTATTAAGCCTAGGGTTTTTAGTTAGCGCCCTTTTTTATTTAAACACTTTTTGGTTGGGCTTTAAGGAAATTGTGACAAAGGGAATTAATTCATTAAAGCTTCCAGCTAACGGTGCAATCTTGATTATTAATGCCCATTCTAATTCAATCTCCACTAAAATAATTGATAACTTAAAGCAAGCTAATTCAGTTAAAGTTGTTGCGAATAGTTTTGACGTACTTCCGTATGAAAATAATGCTTTTGATTACGTGATTGTCATTAATACCCTTCATGATATTCGGCCCCGGATTAAAAAGGTAAAGGCGCTTCAAGAAGCTGCCAGGGTGGTTAATCAAAAGGGCCATATTCTCCTGTTTGAACGGGGGTTAGATGGTGGTCAGTTTCGTTCGTTTTTAAAGCGAGCTGGATTTACAGATATTCAGATTGAAAATAATGGATCCAGAGGTTGGTGGTCAGGGCCATGGTGCCCAACTTATACGATTCTGGGCCAAAAGTGGTAAAAAAATAAAAGGGCCCATGGGCCCTTTTATTTTTTGGATTCGCTGGTACTTTTTCTTAAAAGATCATTTTGTTGCTTTTCTTCGTTTAGAATCTGAACCCGTTCATTATGAATAATGTCCAGCTCGTTTCTGATTTCACCCAGAATTTCTAATTGTAGTTTTTCAATTTCAAAACTATGGGGAATTTGGTTTTGGTTAAGCTGATCTAGTTTAGCATGCATGATTCTAAGTTCATTTTCAGATTTAATATTAACGTGGTAATCATTATCAGCACCCAACCGATCGCGATGGCTAGAACGATTTTGACTCATCATAATAATGGGTGCCTGAACCGCAGAAATACAACTTAACGCAAGGTTCAGCAGAATAAATGGATATGGATCAAAATGAGCACCGAACAAGTGGAGAACATTAATGGTCATCCACGAAAGTAAGAAGACGATGAAAGCAAGGATAAAGCCCCAACTTCCTCCAAATCTCGCTACTTGGTCAGCAATTCTTTGACCGAATGTTTCTGATGAATTTAATGCGTCATTAATATCTTTAATTTGGTAGTCATTATCACGAATGGTCTTGGTTAATTTCCGATCAATCTTTTGATTCCGGTGTTCATCATCACGAATTAATTGATCAACCATTTCGACTTGGTACTTTAATAGGTGTTGATTACAAATAAAATCATTCTCACCTGCTTTAGCATAATCGTGCTTAATATGACCAAAAATGGTCGTATCTAAATCCTTTAGTAGTCGACCCTCCGTTTTTAAGTATTCCTTATGGTCAACTAAGCAATTTCGCATATTATTTTCCATTTTCATTCACCTAATTTTATTAAATTAACACCATTGTAACACATATCAAATTACTTTTTATAACAAATATTTAGGATTGATTTAAAATTTAGAGTTGACTTTTTGTTTAATTTAAATATAATTAGTTTATAAATTAAAAACCGATTAAAAGACAGTGCGTGGAAGAGTATCGATTGGATAAAATTAAGTGAACCCTGTTTAGTGCGAGAGGGGATTTATGAAAATCGTGAAAGTAATCCACAAGTCATAACCATGAATTCAGTTAGTGGTTATTGGGAGTGCGCCCATTACAGCAATGAAGTCTTGCCATTCTTTTATAGGAGGGCAGTACTTTTGGAGCCTACTACTGTGAAGTAGTGGGGAATATAGGTGGTACCACGTCTCGACGTCCTTAGTAAATACTTACTAAGGGCGTTTTTTTGTTGGTAATTTGATTTGTTAACTACAAGGAGGAAATTCATTATGAGTACAGGTAAGTTAAGCTCAAAGCAATATCTCATTTTAGCATCACTACTTTTTGGATTGTTTTTCGGGGCCGGAAATCTAATATTCCCGATTCACCTAGGCCAGGTGAGTAGTAGCAGTTGGCTCCCAGCTGCAGCTGGCTTTTTAATTTCAGCAATTGTTTTACCACTACTATCAATCTTGGCAATTAGTTACACAGAAAGTAACAGTTTGTATGATTTAGGAAAACCGGTTGGTCACTATTTTGCGTTAATATTCTTGGCAATCGTTCATTTATCATTAGGGGTTTTAATTGCATCTCCTAGAACGGCAACGGTTACCTTCTCAATGGGGGTTCAACCATTTATGCCAAAGGCTGATTCGCACATTGCGCTATTCATCTTTTCAATCTTCTTCTTTGGATTAGCCTACATTTTAGCTTATAACCAAACTAAAATTACTGAATACGTTGGAAAAATTTTAAACCCCATTTTTGTTATTATTTTGATTTTCATCTTTATCCTAGCGTTTTTCATCAAGGGTGACTTAAGCCACATTAACTTGTTACCAACTAAGAATGACGCATCATCAAGTATGATTAATGGATTCCTACAGGGATATAACACAATGGATGCCGTTGCTGGACTTGGATTTGGGGTTACCATTATCGCAGCCCTTAAACAATTTGGGCTAAAGGATAAGTTACAACGCTCCAGAGCAGTTGCTAAGGTGGGAGCCTTAACAATGGGCTTTGAAGGACTCATTTACATCTTTTTAATTGCATTAGGGGCAACTAGTTTGTCATACTTAAAACCATCAGCAGATGGTGGAACTGCATTTACCCAAATCATGACGCACTATACTGGACTAGCAGGGGCCGGAATCTTATCCGCACTTACTTTCCTAGCATGTATTACAACTGAAATTGGTTTGATTACTTCCCTCGCTCAAGATTGGGGAGATCGCTTTCCTAAGCTTGGCTACCGGTTCTTCTTAACCATTGCTACAATCGGATCATTTATCATTGCTAACTTTGGTTTGGAACAGATTATTCTTTACTCATCCCCACTACTAAACTTTATCTACCCCATTGCAATTGCAATTATTCTTTTAGGGTTACTGAATAAGTGGATCAACAAGAACAAAATTATTTACAGAATTACAATTGCTTTCACCATGATTCCAGCAGTTTTAGACTTCATTCATAATCTACCACCATTCTTCGCTAAGTTCTCAATGATGCAATCAATTAACTCTTGGGCATTGAATACGATTCCACTCTATAATGAAGGATTAGATTTCATTCCATTCCTTGCAACTGGTTTAATTTTAAGTATCCTCTACGTACAATTATCAGGCGTTAAAGCGCCAGAAAAGTCTTAATTATGTTAGGATAGAGACAAACTTATGAATTGGAGTTGAAAATATGAGTTTAGATCTATCAGATAAAAATACTTTAACATTCGGGGATGTAAACGCCCCCCACGAAGTTACTGTAATTACTAATATGGCGTGTCCATTCTGTAGAAAATGGTATGAAAATAACTTTGATCAATTACAATCGGAAGTTAAGTCCGGCAAGTTGCTTGCCCACTTTAAGTTTCTAGATAAGGATAAGTTAGATTTACAAGATGGGAATTTAGCTCATGAATACATTGATTATTCGAATCCAGAACAGGCAATTGACTTTGTGAAGAAGGCATTTGACATTCAACCAGAATGGCATCGGTTGCCAAAGGACGAAGCGGAAGCATTTTTGACCAGTCACTTTGACATTCAAAAAGTTAACGACACAGAGTTCTTGGCAGCTGTTAAATCGAATATCGAATCAATCGAAGTGCCAAGTGTTCCTACTATTATATATGATGGCGAAGGCCATGCTGATAGTAACTTTACACTTCCAGATTAATAAAAAAGCTGTGGATTTTTATCCACAGCTTTTTACTTTTCATTTGGGTTATTACGAAGCAGCCACCATAGCATTGCGGTAACGCTTGCCATGATTAGTGCGGCAATCCAATAGGTAAAGTGCATTCCAAATACAAACCAGTCGTCGTGCCCAAACGGATAGGTCGTAATTGTCCGATTGGCCTTGATACTCATCCCGGTGTAGAGTACGGATGTTGCTAACGATAATCCTACGGCAAATCCGATGTTTCTGCTAAGGGCCAAGATAGAGCCAGCGACTCCTTGTTGCTCCTTACTGGCGTGGCCCATTACCATTGGGTTGTTTTGAAACAGGCCGTTAGCAGTTGCGAACACCACGAATCCAACGAATAGGATGGCAATTGACCAGCTGGGTTGAATAATTGCAAAAATAACTTCGGCAACCACAAAAATAATGGAAGCTCGGTACGACATATGGACGGCACCATATTTATCACATAAAACGCCCCCAAGGTAGGCCGTAAAGACATTGGTAACTGGTAAAACGCTCATGATTAGTCCCATTTGGGAAGGTGAGAACTTAAGGGTATTTTGAATGTAGAACGGTAATAAGACGTTATTGAAATAGATGATGATGTACATAAACATTAACGAAATAATGCTAATGGTAAAACCGGTATTCTTAAATAGCTTTAGGTCTAAGATGGGTTCTGTAACCCGATTTTCAATCATAATGAAAGCAATCACTAAGATTAGGGTAACGAAAAACCCACCGATGATGAATGGATTTTGGAATCCCACCTCTTGGCCAATGAAAATACTTAAGAAGAAGCCCAAGATTGCGGCGGCAAGGGTTACAAAGCCCCACCAATCAATTTTAATTTTCTGCTTTTGCCACTTCTTTTTGGGGTAAACAAAGTGCCCAAATAGGAATGCGGCAATTCCAATTGGAACGTTAAATAGGAAGATCCAGTTCCAATTAGTGACTGACAAGATGAACCCGGCTACCGCGGGACCCGCGATGTAACCAAGTTGTCCAATGGTGGTGTTAATTCCTAATGCACGGCCACGTAATGAGAACGCAACGGATTCAGTAATAATACCAAGGTTAGTGGCCATCGTCATTGAGGCGCCAATCCCTTGTAATCCCCGGGAAACGAGAAGAATCGGGAGACTAGTGCTAATTCCGCAAAGCAGGGAGCTAACTGTGAAGATGAACGTCCCGGCTTGGAAGATAGCGACCTTGCTTGTTTGATCGGCGAGTTTACCAAATAGGATCAATGACATACAGATTAAGATTAAGTATGCCGATGAGATCCACTCCGCCTGATTCATTGGGATGGCTAGGTCCTTTGAAATTTGGGGGAGGGCAGTATTAACGATGCTCATATCAACAGTTCCCAGGAATGAAACGATGGCAACTGCTAAAATTGTAAAAAGTGTTTTATGGTTCATGTAAAAATCCTTTCCGTATGTAAATCAAACCAACTACTATCATATCTAAAAAAGCATTGAAATTAAAACTAATTTTTATTTTTAGCTAAAATATTATATTATATAGTTAAATGACAGGAGTGATTGCTTTTGATTCAATGGGATTTAAAACCATTTAGTGAATTGACTTTATCCGAAAACCACGCCATCCAACAATTTATTTCCGTGAATGGGAATAATCCAGCTGATCGAAAAGCATACCATGGATGGGCGCTCAAAGATGATAAGATGATTGCATACGTTCGCATTTATGAATTAGACGGTGATTTAACGTTTGACCGGGTACGATTCAGTGCTCCGGTAAAGCTAGAACAGCTAGTTTACCGAGTCTTAGAGGCCGGGAGCCGCTTCTTTAATTGTGAAATTGCGCGAATTGGAATTCCTTTTGATGAAACCATGCTGGGTGTTTACGATCAGATTGGATTTAAGGAAAATGATGGTTCGTTAACGTTACGTTATTATCAATAGGAATAACTCAAATTGAATCGATGTAGTAGAATCTTTATGAAAGTAAGCAAATACTTTGAATCTGTATGAAGATTGTGTTACTTTTAAGTTGATAATTCAGAAGGGAGGATGGAAATGGTTAATGCAAAACATGCAATTTTAAACCGCCGTGCAATTAGAGCGTTTAAAGACACTCCGGTGAGTGATGAGGAGTTCCGGTCCATTATTAAAATGGCTCAAAAAGCACCTTCTTGGATTGATTCTCAACCTGGGCGAGTTGTGATTGCTACTGGCGACAAACTGAATCGGATGCGTGCTGTTCATCAGCAGCTTAATGCGGATCCTGGTATCCACACTAATTCTGATGTTCCGTTCGTTCCAATATCAGAATGGGATTCCGAATCCCAGTTCAATATGACTACCCGTGGTGCTACTGGTCCCCAAATCTTTGGTGCTGAACAATGGACTCAGATGAAGGGAAGCCAGTCTGCAAGATTATTTAACGCTCCCGCAGTTGCATATTTAACGTTGCCTAAGGATTACACTCCTTGGTCGCTATACGACCTGGGCGCGTTTGGTGAGGCCATTATGGTGGCTGCTCAGTCCATCGGAGTTGATTCCATTCCAGCCTTTGAATTTATCAAATATCCAGATCGGCTTAGGGAGACGTTAAACGTTAGTGCGGATCGTGAATTCATTATTGGGATTGGCTTAGGCCACGCTGATGAAGATGCACCGATTAACCGAATTAACGCTCCACGAATGGATTTAGATCAGGTACTAAAAATTATTAAATAATATTTAGGAGGATTTAATTATGAGTAAAGTTGCTGCAATTGTTACAAGTATGTATGAAGATGTTGAGTTAACATCACCTAAGAAAGCCTTAGAAGATGCTGGTAACCAAGTTGATATCATTGAAAATGAAGCTAATGGAACCATCGAAGGTAAACATGGCGATAAGCAAACTGTTAATAAGTCAATTGACGATGCTAAGCTTGAAGATTACGATGCATTATTAGTTCCTGGTGGTTTTTCACCTGACCAACTTCGTGCAGATGACCGTTACGTTAAGTTCGCTAAGGAATTCTTACTAAGTGGTAAGCCTGTATTTGCAATTTGCCACGGTCCTCAATTATTTATCCAAACAGGATTAGTAAGCGAACTAACCCTTACTGCATACCTAACTGTTATGCCTGACTTATACTATGCTGGTGGTAACGTTAAGGATGAACCAGTGGTAGTTGATGAAAAACACAACTTAATTACTAGTCGGACACCAGACGACTTGGATTACTTTAACAAGGCAATCGTTGACGCTTTGAAGTAATTCTTTAAAACAATTAAAATGACTGACCAGATTTTATTCTGGGCAGTCATTTTTTAGTTATTGAGAGACATAGAAGACTAGTGCTTTTGAATCGAGATCATTATTTAATACTCCCTGAATGAAGTCACACTTCTTAATTGATTCTAGAAATGGTTGTGCAGCCTTGATTAACGTTTGTGAAAATGACATTTTATCAAACTCCCTACATAATTAATTGTGTTTAGCCAACGAAAAGATTAGAAATATTATTTTATTCAACTAAAAAGGACCGCTCCTATCCCTTAATAGTTTGCGGTCCTTAGTCTTTTATTAACAATCAAAATAATATCCAACACAATTAATAGTGTAGAAAATGACTACTCGGTCTCCCTTCGGCAGTACTAACTGCATCAGGTTTCATGAGTGCTTCTCAGCCGAATTTAATCAGCGCCCCAGACCACGTATTTAATTTACGGTCTAATACTATTATTAAATGATACAAATATCAAGATACTTTTTAATTTTATAGATGAACCGAATCAGTTTCATCTAGGTATTCTTCAACCATCGTATCAATGATAGAGAAGATGATTTCCTTATCATGCTTGCTAACTGGTACGATATGGATGTTTTGAAGATCGTCCTTAGTAATTGAATCAATCCCAACTGGATCAATGCTACCATCTAGCACGACCTTATAAAGCGCATTGGAATCAGTTTCCTTAAACTTAAGGGAAACGTTAATTTGGTTAAACAATGTCACTAGGCGTTTGGCAGTAGGGTAGTGGTTATTAATATCAGCCGCGTAGTCGTTACTTAATACACCATTATGATCTTCTTGGAAGTAGTTGACGAAGGCTAATGCTTCATTAATATATTGGCTTGGGCGAGTCTGGTTAAATGCATTTGTTTTTAATTCTGTGTACTTACTCATAATATTTTCCTCCTTTAAATTTCTATGTACGATTAAATTATTCATCCAGTATAGCGCATTCAAATTTAAATTTCAAACATTAAAACGGTTTATATTCAAAATTGGTCCGGTCTAATTCAAAATGTGGTTGATTATTGATTAACATTATTACTGTACTTTTATTTAATTGCTGATTATACTTTAAATATATGAAAGGATGATATTAATGACTAAGAAAATTTTAATTACCCCCGCAATTGAACGGTTTGTGGGTCAAGAAATCAAAGATCATGGAATTGAACCAGTTGTACTGGATAATCAAGATGCCCAGTTGATTTTAAACCACGCTAGTGACGTTGACGGGATTATCTTAATGGCTGAACCATTCCCAGATTCAATGTTTGCTCAGATGCCCAATCTGAAAGTTCTAGCACGTCAAGGGGTTGGTTATGATAATGTTGATGCTAATGTGGCTGCTGAAAACGGAGTATGGGTTTCCAATACGCCCGGTGGAAATGCAGTTGAAGTGGCTGAAAATGCAATTGCTTACATGTTAATTCTATCCAAGCATTTATTTACGATCTCTACCAAAATGCGTGAAGGTGATAGTACTTATGGTGAAAAGCAGATGGCTACTCAAATCAGCGGAAAAACGCTTGGAATCGTTGGTTATGGGCACATCGGTCAACAGGTTGCGAAGATGGCAGCTGGCTTTGGGATGAATGTTTTGATTTATAATCGAACTCCTCGGGAAACGAAATACGGTAAGATGGTTTCTTGGGACGAACTCTTTAAAGAATCTGATTTTGTTTCCCTTCACCTTCCTGCAGTTAAAGGAACGATTGGCAGCGTTGCTAAAAGAGAATTCGATATGATGAAGGATTCCGCATACTTAGTTAACTTAGGCCGGGGACCATTAACTAATGAAGCTGATATGGTGGATGCACTTAAGAACCACCACATTGCAGGGGCTGCATTGGATGTGTTTGATAAAGAACCATTACCAATGGATAGTCCCATTCGCAAGTTAGACAACGTCTTTATTACCCCTCATTGTAGTGGTAATTCAGTTGAAGCTTGGAATGAGATGGCACATGCGGCATTAAATAACATTTTAAATGTATTTGATGGCAAGAAACCAAACACACCAGTAAATGAAGTTAAATAAACTAAAAAGAGTAGTTCTGAATATTTTCAGAACTACTCTTTTAGCATTGGTTTTAATTAAAGTTCAACATTATTTTCTTCAAAGAATTCAGGAAGCGTTTTTAGGTTTTCGCCATTATAACGCTTAAATAGTTCCTTTGGTGTATAGTGAACGTTTTCACGCTTATCGTTAAGGTAGTTAGGACTCACTGATTCATCTAATTTACCATTGACGATGCTTAGTTGAAGATCTTCAACCGGAAGCCCCCGTTGGTTACCAATTTTAACATCCACTAGGAATGGTTTGCCGGCCTTAACAGCAGCATTCGCCTTTTCAAAGGCAGGCTTTAATTCAGCTACCTTAGATACGGTAATTGAATCAATTCCAAATCCTTCCGCAACCTTAGCGAAATCAATTGGTTGTAAGTCTAAACCAAAGATTTGCATTGGCGCATCTTCTTGTTCTCCTTCAATAAAGCTGAGGTCATTATTAGATGTAACCACATTAATAACCGGAATTTTATACTTAACAATTGTAGCAAGATCTTGTAGTACCATTGCCTGGGCACCGTCACCAGTGATGTTCCAAGTTTGCCGATCTTTAAATTCACGCTTAGCTGCCATAGCACCTGGTAAGCCGCTTCCCATGGTTGCAAAGAGAGCTGAAATGACCCACTTATTTTGCTTTGAAAGGTCAAGGTATCTAAATGAATTAATGATGTTATCACCAACATCAATTGAGAATGAGGCGTTATCTTCAGCAACTTCATTAATGGCCTTGTACATTTGACCAGGCAACAATGGGGTTGCTTCCGAATTTTTCATTAATTCGAGGTATTCCTTCCAGTTTTGCATGTCAGCAACGGCAGCCTTAAAGTAGTTAGTTTCGGAAACCTTAGTACTGCGTTCAACTGCTTTTTCAACAAATTGAGTAGCATCAGACCAAATCCCTAAGTCGAGGGTGTGGTGGCGACCGAGCATGCTTTTATCGTTATCTACTTGAACGTAGGTGAATGGGTGACTAGCGTAGTAGGTGTTGGCAAATGGGAAGTCCCCACCAATTGCAATCACTAAGTCAGCTACCGACATGATTTCGTCAGCGGCTTTTGAAGCTGCCCGGTTAGCAGTTCCTAGGAACCCTTCGTATTCAGTAGGAACAAGGCCACTAGCTAGTCCATCAATGATGATTGGAATTTGAAGCTTCTTTGATAATTCAACTAACTTTTCACCACCATCTTTGATTCCCCGACCAACGTGGAATACTGGTCGTTTGGCAGATTTAACTAGGGTCAAGAACTTATCAACTTCTGAATCAGTTGCTTCTGGTTGAGGAGTTTGCTTAACATCAGTGAGAGCTGCTGTGGTGTACTTCTTTTCTGGGATTTGTTCGTATCCGAAGTTATTTGGAATTACTACTACGGCAACCCCCTTGTTCTTATAAGCAGCCTTAATTGCTTCGTCAACAACGTGTGGCAAACTTTCAGGGGTCATTACGATTCGATCATAACAAGCCACATCTCTAAAAATAGGGGTTTCTGGCATTTCTTGGAAGTAGTCGTAGTTCATGTTAGTGCTTGGAACTTGACCAACTAATGCTAATACAGGGGCATGGTCTGCCTTGGCATCGTAAAGACCATTAAGCAGGTTAACGGCCCCAGGACCAGCTGAACCAAAAGCAACGCCAATTTTACCAGTTAATTTAGCATGAGCAGCTGCAGTTAGTGCCGCAACTTGTTCATGTCGAACTTGAATGAAGTTAATATTTTTTTGTTCAATTTGTAACCCATCTAAAAGTGAGTTAATTGAGCCACCAGGGTAACCATAGACGTCTTTAACTCCCCATGATTCGAGGACTTTCAAGAGGGCTACACTTGCCTTGATCGTTTTTTGATTTTCCATTGAGCAAACCTCCTGTAATTATGTTACATAAATTTGATATACGTTAATTTTACCACATTTTGATTTATCCATTATGTAATAAGCACTTTTATAATTAATTTGTAGTGGACGTGCTTATATTGATATAATAAATAATATTATTATATACTGACTGGGGTGGGAAAATAATGAATTACGATGCAGTTGTTTTTGATGTTGACGGGACGCTAATTGATAGTTTTCCGCGCTATGTTTCAATTATGAGGACGATTACACCTAAATATGGGATTTCAAATATCACGGATAAACAGTTAATGGAAACCTTTCCGTTGACTGCTAGTCAGACAATTGACTATTTAAACATTCCTACGCATTTTAATAACCAAATGGCAATTGATTACACAATTGCCGCAGCGCAATTAGATCAGGGGCCGGTTTTATATCCCGGAGTCCAAAGCCTTTTTGAACGTTTGAAGAGTAATTACCCAGATGTTGCACTGGGCATTGTTACCTCTGGTAGCAACGCTGACGTTCAGGATTTGAGGGACCACTTTGATTTTATGCAACAAATGTGGGTCACTGTTACTTCTGATCTGCTACCATACCATAAGCCAGCACCGGAACCATTACTGTATGCGATTGATCAAATGGGGGTGGATCGCAGCCGAACCATATACGTAGGGGATGCTTTCACCGATGAGGGTTGTGCACACAATGCTAAGGTTGACTTTGGGCTTGCGGGTTGGGGAACGATTACTCCTAAATTAAAGAATGGTTATGCAAAGTATGATTTTAAAAATCCAGAATCAATTTTAAATTATTTATCCTAAACTGGTTGCATTCGATGGGTACTTTTGATATTATTATAAAAGTAATATTTTGAGTCGGTAGCTCAAGCAGAGCACTCGGTCCTTTTCCGAGAAGATGTTAGTTCAATCCTGGCCCGACTCATAATAAAAGCTGAGACGTACGCGTCTCAGCTTTTTTCGTATTTATGATATTGCTCTAGCATTGATTTTACCTTAGTTGCGACTGACAAAGCATCTTTTCCAGATACTTTCCGGAGGGTAATTTCGTGGTTGGGCACTAGGTCTTGAATTTGATCATCATTTAGTGGTTGATCATTATCACCAAGGGTAATTGAGTATAATTGTTGCCGATTGTAGCCATCATTAATCTTGTCACGTAGCTGATCAATAATGCTTAATAAAAAGTCATCAGTATCAAATTGATTAGCAATTAATTTTAAGCGTTCGCTGCAGGTAGGCCCATCGCTATAACGGTTGTTCAAGTCGTCATATGCGTTTTGATCGACCTGATTAGAGGCCCACTCCAGCTGGTTAATAAGCGCCAGTGCTTTAGTAATATATTCAGAGGCTGATATTGAATCCATAGCGTCAAAGTTAGCATCCACCTTGAATTTTGATTTTTGATTGCTCATGGATAAGGACTCCTTTCCAATAATTTATTTTTATTATATCAGTGAATTGGTGGATTATGATAAAATTACTATGGAATAATTTAGATAAGGGGATTTTTAAAATGGTAAATCCATATTTTCATAAGGTTCAATACTATGAAACTGATAAGATGAAAATTACTAGCCATACCAATTATATTCGATTCATGGAAGAGGCACGGAGTGATTTTTTGGAGCAGATTGGTTGGGCGTATGATCAATTCGAAAAAAATCAGATTATTTCGCCGGTTTCGAAGGTAACGGCTGAGTACAAACGGACCACAACCTTTCCCGACGTGATTAAAATTGAGACCAACGTTGAAAAAATTAGCAAGCATCGGTTGACTTTAAGATACTTAATGACCGTTGATGATCAAGTTGTTTGCAAGGCCAGCAGTGAACATTGCTTTTTAAATGCGGATGGTCAAATTATTAATCTTCAAAAACAAGTTCCCGCCTTTTACGAACGGTTGTTGGAACTAGTTGCTGATAAATAGAAAGTGGTGATCCGAATTAAAATAATTGATAAAATTGCGGATTCGTTTTCTAAGTATTCAAGCATTATTAAACGGATTTACGTAGTGCTAATATTAGCATTCGTTGTTTATTCTGTTCATTCCATTTTTGAACAGATTTCTTGGCATAAATTAGTGCGAGCCAGTCACTTACTATCACCCGGTAGTTTGGTTACGCTCGTAATCTTAGGGGCGCTTTCTATCATCCCAATGATGATCTATGACTTTACCTACACCCGGAAGGTTAAAATGGGGATTTCCATGCCGGAATTAATTACCAGTAGTTACGTTATCAATACGTTTACTAACATTGGTGGTTCCGGAGGATTAGTGGGTGCTAGTTTGAGGATTTTCCTATTTGGGAACGTCCAAGAAAACAATAAAGAGACTGCTAAAATTGTCACTCAAATCGCTCTGTTCACCATGACCGGATTGGTGGTTAATGACATTGCAGCAATCTTGTTAAACCTAGAACGGTTCGGTTCAGAACCAATTTGGATCAAGACGGTCTGCTTATTGTTCCCACTTTACTTATTAGTTCCGTTCATTGCGAAGAACGATACGTTGAACCGTCGGGATCTCTTCCATCTTTTGGTGGGATCGACACTAGAATGGGTTTGTTGTCTGGCGTTTTTCATTAGCATCGGGTTTTTTATGCATATCAACTTCGATGTTCGAGCAGCTTACTTAGGATTGGTGTTTGCCGGAATCGTTGGTGCAATGTCATTAATTCCAGGTGGAATTGGGTCGTTTGAAGTTGCATTGACTTTTGGGTTGGAACGAGCCGGCATTTCAACCGACATCATTGTCATCTGGGCATTGATTTACCGGATCTGTTACTACTTCATTCCGTTTATAATTGGAATGGTAATGTTAATTTTTAAGTATCTAGCCAGAAAAAATGCTAAGGTTGCTAATTAGAAAGTGGTGGTTACCACTTTCTTTTAGTTTGCTTTCAAAATTAGGTTAATCTATAATAAAAACGTTAATTAAATAATAATTTGTCACTAGGGGAGCCATTTGGCTGAGAATTAATTTGACCCTTTGAACTTGATATCTGGTTAGGACCAGCGAAAGGAAGTTGACTTTAAAATCGGTGCTAAAATAGGCTAATTAAGGGAATCTTTCTATTAGGAAGGGTTCCCTTTTTAAATGGTGATACTTAAGGAGCATTGATAATGCAAGCAGAAATTCTAGCAGTAGTGAACAGTGTTGATGATAATAAGGAACGGTTATTAGAGCTCCTTAGTAAGTTAGTGGCGTTTCCAACCCCCGCCCCACCCGGCCGGAATTCGGATGCAGCGCAAGCATTTGTTAGCCAGTTTTTAAACCAAAATGGCTTTACAGTGGACCAGTGGGATTTGTATCCTCACGACTCAATTGTTGTTGGGACCAAGCAATCCGCAGCTAGTAGCAAGTATCAAAGCCTCATTTTGAACGGCCACATGGACGTTGCAGCCATCCAAACGGATGAAAAGTGGCACTCCAACCCGTTTGAATTGGTGCTTCGGGATGGACTAGCAATTGGACGGGGCGTTGCCGATATGAAGGGGGCATTAGCAGCAATGTTAATGGCGATTCAATTACTGAACGAAGCCCAAGTAGCACTACCAGGAATGCTAAAACTAGAATCTGTGATCGGAGAAGAAAGTGGTGAAGCCGGGACTTGGGATGCCATCAAACGGGGCCATAAAGCCGACTTTGCGATTGTTGGGGACATCAGTGATTTTCACATTCAAGGACAAGGGGGCGTCATTACTGGTTGGATTACGATTAAGAGTGACCAGACATTCCATGACGCAACTAGAAGGCAGATGATGAACGCTGGCGGCCACCTCCGCGGTGCTAGTGCAATCGAAAAGATGATGAAGGTCATTGCCGGGTTAAACGAATTGGAACGTGACTGGGCAATCAATAAGAGTTATCCAGGAGTGGCACCGGGTTCAGATACCATTAATCCAGCGGTAATCGAAGGGGGCCGGAATGCAGCTTTTATTGCTGACGAATGTCGACTCTGGGTAACGGTCCATTTCTATCCTAATGAAGACTACCAAGAAGTAATTAAGGAGGTTGAAAACCATATTAACCGGGTCGCTAAGGCTGATTTATGGTTGAAGGATCACATGCCAATCTATAAGTGGGGCGGCAAGTCAATGGTGGAAGACCGTGGTGAAATCTTCCCAGCGCTGGACTTAGCCGCTGATTCTAAACCAGTTGCACTATTAAAGGCTGCTCACTACCAAGTAACTGCTGATCAAGCAATAGTTGATGTTTCACCTAGCGTTACGGATGGGGGATGGTTTGGGCATGCTAAGATTCCAGCTGCCATTTATGGCCCTGGAACGATTGACGAGGCCCACTCGGTCGATGAGGCGATTCAAGTGGACGAACTTGTTAAATACACTAAGGTTTTAATTCAATTTATGTACGAGTGGTTGAACACCAAAAAGGAGGTTGACGATGAAATTTAGTGAGCAATTAGTAACGGAATTAAAGCCAGTTTGGGAGGCCAATCATAACCATCCCTTTGTTAAGGAGTTAGCGGCTGGTAAGTTAGCGACCAATAAATTTAAATTTTACATGGTCCAAGACTATGTTTATTTAATTGACTATGCTAAGTTGTTTGCCCTGGGGGCATTGAAGGCCAATGACCTAACGGTGGAGGGTAAATTTGCGGAGCTGTTAAGTGAGACCCTCAATACTGAAATGGGGCTGCACCGCAGTTATGCTAAGGAATTCGGCATTCGTCCGCAGGAACTAGCAACCGCTAATCCGACCCCCACAACGCTTAGTTACACTAATTACATGTTATCGGTCGGCCAGAGCGGGGGACTAGATAAGGTCCTAGTAGCACTGTTGCCATGTATGTGGAGCTACAACCAAATTGGCAAGCAACTAGTGGATACACCCGCTGCCACCCATCCGCTATATTCAAAGTGGGTTGCGATGTATGCAGACGATAACTATACGGAGCTAACCAACTGGACGATCGGCCTATTGGATCAAGTTACGGAAGGGCAATCAAAGGGCCAACTAGCTGAATTAACTAAAATCTTTTTGAACACAACCCGCTATGAATACTTATTCTGGGATATGGCGTACTACCATCGCGATTGGCCAATAGTTGAATAAAGAAAGGGCGCCTACACTTTTCAATGTGCGGGCGCCCTTTTAGCGATGCCTTATTTTTGATCTTTAGAATCCTTTTTTTCAGGAAGGTGGGTTTCTAACCAGTCGATAACCTCGTGGTTATTCTTGTGGATTAGGTCCTGCACTTCACTGCGGTTCAGGTGTTTATGCTCTTGAATGAAGTTATTAGTCTTATTGATTAATTCGTTGCTTTCATTTGGGTGCGCAAAGACATAGTTGAACCATGCCCAGAGGCTAAGATATGCAATAATTGAAAATACGGCAACTAGTGCGTAGTTGTTGTGAACCACCGTTTCTAATGTGTAAATGGTCCCCACCACGAGCAAGCCCATTTCAACGTTTCTAGTTGATAACACCTTAGTGATGTAGCGGTTAGCAAACCGATACGCAAGCAACCAGGTAACCACCCAGATAACGTTAATGATCGCCAGATCAATAATGACCCAGAGCCCTGGAAGGCGAGTAGAATTATTATTAACTAATTCAGTAATCTTACTAATTACCATTGGCATGATAACCACAATTTCGATTAGTAAGCAAATAACCGTAATCAATTCTGCCTTTCCACGTGGAATAAACCGTTTCTTATCTTTCATAGTATAAGATTCCCTTCAGAAATTAATTATTTTTAATAAGAATAGCACAAATAGTCGCATTATGCACTTCGGCTAATTAAATTACTTATAATTTATAATTAGTTATTTATAATTGACGTTTCTGATATAATAAGGGTTAGTAATTAAATGGGGTGGTTAACTTGAACCAGAGTCACAATTCAATGCGACTGAGGCTCTTTGCACTTTTTGCAGGACTCTTTATTGATGCATATGGAAACAGTTTAACAATTATGACCAACAATGGGAACGGAATTTGGACAGCGGTTGCGGTTGAATTTAACCAGTTGTTTAACATCACAATTCCAGTCACTTTATTTATGTTTGGAATTGCCAACATCATTTTGAACCAGTTTTTGGTTGGCCACTTTGATTGGTGGCGAATCGTTAGTGGGGTCATTTACATGTTATTTTTTAGTTATTTTATCGATATGTTTAATCGGCTGAACCTAGCATTAGGAATCACTAGGGTGAATGAATGGCTCAGTTTATTAATATCGGTTTTGGGAATTATATTGATTGGAATTGCAATTTCAGTTTACCAACGGGCCAATATTTTAATGCACCCGAATGATGATACCACCAATATTTTACGCTTTAAGTACTTCAAAGGCAGTGCCATTAAGGCGCAGTTTGCAGATATGGGAATTATTGCAATTATAATTGCGATTTGCTCGATTATTTTACGACGGGTAGATGCAATTGGAATCATCACGGTGGTTGGATTTTTCTTATTGGGACCGGTGATTCAAGTTGCGGATCGGATTATATTGCCGAACTTAAAGCATAATTTTAGTAAAAATGATCAGGTCTAATTAAAAAAATAATTATTTTTTAGATGGGTTAAAGGATTAACTTTGAAGGCCTGTATTAGTTTTCGGTTATATCTAAATTAATTTTAAATTAATTTTTGGGTTGACTTTTATAATTTGAGTGCTAATATTAATCCCAATAACAAACAGGAAAGGGGAGTTACCACTATGAACTTATATAATTCAAACATGTGCATGTGCAGCTGTAAGTTATCACTGTGTGGTAGCTCCTTTTGGTGCACATAAAATTTGAATTATATTTTTTCAATCATCTTAATTCAATTGTGCTAGAAAAGAGTCGTCGCCCGGTGTTAAAGGGCTGGCGGCTCTTTTTTTGTTGTTAAATTTAGAAGGGTGTTGATTACATGAGTTTAAGTAACGAAGAAGTTTTAAAGGCGTTTGGGAATGATTACGAATCTGCAGTTCCATTTTCGGTTTGGCATCACTTTAATCCGGATGAACATGTTGAAGCCCGTGAGGATCCCACCATTTTTAAAAATGATGTTGCAAAGGAACCGCAGTTTGTGGATGCGGTGGATCCGGACTTCATTAAGTTAATGGACGACGGTTATTTTACCTATCAGTTTCAAAACGTATCGGATCCGAATGATTTAGCATCCTTGAAAAAAATAACTGAGATTAGTACAGACCATCCCTGGTTGGTTGATCAAAAGCAGTTATTTGAAGACCAACTGAGCAGTCTAAATCAAAATAAGGTGATTCTCAGCAACGTCTTTTCAGCGGTCTCACTATTCAAGTGGTCACTAGTCCGCGGATTACCAAGTACCGAACTAGCATTAGGAGATAAACGATTCGCTGATTTATATACCAAGGATCCTGATACAGTGATTCATGCGTTACGGGTAATCAACCAAGATATCAAAAAGCAAATTGAAGTTGGCCATCAAGCAGGAGTCAACGGGGTGTTCTTTAGCACTCAAGAAATTCAAGATGATCGAATCGATGAACATTTTTTTGAAAAGGTGCAAAAACCACTTGATGCAGAGCTAATCGAAACCATCAATCAGGATTTTGACATTGGGGTGTTACATATTTGTGGATTCGATGGCGCCACTAATCACCTTCCCTGGTTCGTAGACTACAGTTTACCAGTAGTAAATTGGGCAACAAAGGTGGATGGGTACACGTTAGGGGAAGGCAAACAACTGTTCAAGGACAAGGTCGTTTTTGGCGGATTGGGAAATACAACTAACGATGTATTATTTAGCGGGACCCAAGCAGAAATTCAATCTGCAGTTGATCGAGTTCTAGATGAATCGGGGACTACCGGCGTAATTATTGGCTCTGATTGTACGGTGCCCCGCAAAACCCCAGTTGAAAATATCAGGTGGGCTGCAGAAGCGGCCCATACTTATCAAGATCGCAAGCAAAACGATTGATTGGCAAAATTAGATGAGGTGATTTCAATGGCATTAACTAGAAAAGCAGTGTTAGCAGCGTTTAATGATGAATCAGAAGAACAGGTCCCATTTTCAGTTTGGCATCACTTTAACCCCAATGCGCATACGGTCGCTAAGCTAGACCCGACCATTTTTAAAAATGATGTCGAAAAAGAGCATGCATACGTAAAGGCAGTCGACTCTGACTTTGTAAAATTAATGGACGATGGTTACTTTACTTACGATTTACAGGGGGTCAGTGATCCTAATGATCCTGAATCACTTTCCAAGATTGAACCAATTAGTTCTGACAACGAATGGTTACAGGAGCAATATCAACTAGTGACCGACCAAATTGCTGGAATTGACAGTGACCGACTAGTGTTTACAAACGTATTTTCAGCCGTAACCGTTCTGAAGTGGGAATTAGCGTTGACCCGTCCCGGAAAGGACACGAGCGTTGCCAACCAGGTCTTTGCTGATTTGTATACTAAGCATCCCGAGGTAGTTACCAACGCCCTTAAGGTCATTAACCAAGACATTATTAAACAAATTAAGGTTGGTAAGCAAGCGGGAGTTGACGGCGTATTCTTTAGCACCCAGGAAATTCAAGACGATCGAATTGATCAACAGTTCTTTAATGACGTTCAAAAGCAACTGGACCTAGAACTAATTGACGTGATCAATGCTAACTTTGAGTTTGGCATCTTACACGTCTGTGGGCACAACGGGGCTGAAAACCACCTCCCCTGGTTTACTGATTATGACCTCCCAGTTGTTAACTGGGCGACCGATATTGATGGGTACTCGCTCTCAGCTGGGAAGGAACTATTTCATAATAAGGTGGTACTAGGGGGATTGGGCAGCACTGCTAAGGACGTCCTTTACAGTGGTAGCCAGGAACAAATTCAAGCTAAGGTAGACCAACTAATTGCTGATGCGGGGACAACTGGCGTAATTATCGGAGCTGATTGTACCCTTCCTGCCGACACTCCGGAAGACCATATTCGATGGGCTAGCGAAGCTGCTCATTCATACTTAAAGAGACAGGGGGTTAAGTAATGGCGCTTTTACAAGTTGATAATTTGAAAAAATCATTCAATAACAAGACCGTTTTAAAGGGGGTTAACCTACAAATCGATAAGGGGGACGTGGTTGCAATCATCGGCCCCAGTGGTTCTGGGAAAACTACTTTTTTGAAAAGTATTAATCTATTAGAACAGCCTGATAGCGGCACCCTCAAACTAAATGATGACCAGCTCGACTTTAGTAAGGTTACCCCCGCTGAAAAGTTAAAAATTAGACGGAAAATTGCAATGGTGTTTCAAAACTACGCCCTGTTTAAAAATAAGACCGCATTGGAAAACATTACCGAAGGTTTAATTTATGGGCGAAACGTTAGCAAGGACCAAGCGACCCAGCGGGCTAATAAGGAGTTGGCTGCCGTAGGGTTATTGGATAAGCAGGATTTTTATCCCGCTCAGTTATCCGGGGGACAACAACAAAGAATTGGGATTGCCCGGGCAACGGCTTTGGATCCTGAAATCATTTTATTCGATGAACCCACCTCGGCACTAGATCCCGAATTAGTGGGAACCGTAGTTGATGATATTGATAAGTTAGCTCGAAATGGTCAAACGATGATTGTGGTCACCCACTTAATTTCGTTCGCTAGGCGGGTTGCGAATAAGGTGATTTTCTTTGAAGACGGAAATGTTTTAGCATTTGGATCCCCTGAAGATATTTTAGACCACCCCAAGAACGAACGAATCAAACAGTTCTTATCTGCGATATCTAAGGATCATTAAGGAGGTTAGGGATGAATTTATTTGTAATTATTAAGAGTTTGCTAGCTGGCCTCCCCAACACCGTTTTGATTCTAGTGATTTCTTTTCTGTTATCCAGTATCATTGGACTCCTCGTGATGTGGATATCACTTCAAGATGACCGTGTTTCAAGAGGGGTGGCTAGGCTGTACACTGGGTTATCGCGGGGAACGCCACCACTGCTGATGTTATTGTTATCCTACTATGAACTCCCGAAACTATTACAATTTGTCGGGATTAACGCTCAAGATTGGAGCAAGAACCTCTTTGCAATTTTCGGCTTAGCGGTAGGCTTCGGTGGCTACATGGGTGAAGTATTCCGCGCCGCCTTTGAATCCGTGGACCAGAGTCAATTTGAAGCCGCTTATGCTGTGGGGATGCAACGTAAGGACGTGTTAAAGGAAATCATCTTACCACAGGTATTTCAAATTGCCCTGCCGAACATTCAAAATATGTTCCTTGATTTCTTAAAGGCTTCCTCATTGGTGTATGTAATTGGAATTTCAGATATGTATCGCAATGCCACTAACCTGGCCAATGTGCATCAAGGGGTGTTTCAGTTACAGATCTTCATTGTGCTAGGCCTAATTTACTGGCTAATTACGATTTTCTTCGAATACCTATTTAAACTGTACATTAAGAAAAATACCTATATCTAGAAGGGAGGGAACTTTAAGATGGACTTTAACTTTATGATTAATTCGTTTCCTAAGTTATTATCGGTGCTGCCAATTACGCTATTCATTTCAATCCTAGGGGCACTCCTGGGATTAGTGTTAGCGGTGGGCGTTGCCATCGGTCGTGAGAAACGGATCCCGGTTCTTTCCCCCATTTTGAGCCTATTGGTTTCGTTATTCCGTGGCATTCCGATCATCGTTCAAATCTACATTGTTTACTATGGCCTGCCTAGGCTCTTGTACTACTTTGTTCAACACGGTAAGGGGAGCGGTTTGGTCCTCCCCAGCATGTTGATTGGGGTGGTTGCGTTTGCACTAAACGCAGCTGCGAACCTATCAGAGTCGATTCGATCGGCTTACCATTCGGTCGATCGATCGCAATACGATGCTGCAATTGCGGTCGGATTAACCCCCTATGAAGCAGTTAAGCGAATCGTTTTCCCCCAATTGGTTCCTAATTTTATTCCGAATTTTTCGAATATATTTTTAGATTTAATTAAGGATACGGCGTTGGTGTATAACATTGGAATCATTGAAGTGATGGGGAAAGCCAATATTTTAGCGTCATTTGGTTTTAATTACTTAGAAGCATATTTAGATGCATTAGTCATCTACCTAGTGGTTTGTTTCATATTTGCTAAATTGCTTCTGATTTTAGAGGCTAAAATCAAGCAACGTGTATTTGCATAAAAATTATAATTTAGTTTGGAGCGATTCATATGTCAAAAAAAGCTTATATCTACACTGGAATTATTGCAGCGGTGGTCGTAGTAATTGGTGCCGCCCACGTATTTAGTCAGAAGTCACAGTCTGCATCTAAGAATCACGTTCAAGTGATCAACGTTGCGGGAGTGGCTGACGATCGTCCCTATACCTATTCCGACGGGAATAAAATTGGTGGTTACGATGGCGAACTTTTTAGAAAAATTGATCAAGCCCTCCCACAATACAAATTTAAGTACTCCACCACTTCGCAAAACTCAGTCTTCGTTGGTCTAGAATCCGGTAAGTACGACATTGCATCATCTGGATTCTGGTATTCAAAACAACGGGCCCAAAAGTACCTCTTCTCTAACCCAACCGGGGTTGCTGATCTGAGATTGGTTTACCGTTCCGACGAAAAGCAAATTACCGGATTCAGTGACATTGCTAAGAGGAACCTTAAGTTAGCACCAATCTCTAGTGATGATGCTAGATACAACTTTGTTGAACAGTATAACAAGGAACACCCTAAGGAAAAGGTGAACTTGCAAGCAATCGGGGATGTTACATCTGGGGATGCCCTAAAGCAGTTGCAACAAAAGGAATTTGATGCCGTCTTTTACCCATACCAAGCATTCATTGGGGTTAAAAATGCCGGTGGTGCTAAGGGATTAACGGTCTCTAAGTCAGTTGGGGTTAAGAATGATTACTTCATTGCTAATAAGAGCGATAAGAATAAGCAATTAGTCCAAGCCATCAATAAGGAACTTAAGAAGTTAAAAGCGAGCGGATATCTAAACAAACTGGCTAAAAAGTGGTTAGGTGAAGATACGTTCAAGTTGCCAGGAGCTGAAAAGAACTTTGCTAATCCAAAGGGATAATTATTAATTAAAAAAGAACTTAGTTTCGATAAATAATTCGAAATCAAGTTCTTTTTAGTTTGATTTACTTATTAAACCAGTGGTGGTAAGCAATTGCGTTGATTAAAAGGAATAGTTCCAGCCAGTTTAACTTTTCAGCATAGGCTGGTAACTCTTCATGATGGATTAAATCAGCAACTGGTTGATCAACGTTTTGAATATCATCGATAATTGCGTTAGGGGTTAATTGGTTATTAACGTACTGTTCGATTTGAACGTAGTCGTTTAAATTGGCCATATTATCCTTGGGGGTTAAGTGGAGTAAATCAGCACTTTGGAGGTTTTGGTCAGAATCAAAGTTTGCAAGGACGGCTTTGTATTCGGGGATGAATTTTTGAATTAATGCTGTTAGGTATTCATCAATTAGCTTTTGGTCAGGTTGATCAAATTGCTTTTCTTCATCAGGATTTGCCCATAGCTCTAGGAATTGAATTAATAGTGAAACATCTTCATAGTAGTAATTTTTGGTTTCGCTGTTGGCTTGTGCTTGATCGCGCAATGCTTTGATTTCGGTTAAGGCGGTTTGATTTTGATTCAAGTTAAAAACCCTCTCTATTAATGAAATAATTTGAATTAACACTAAATGCTACTAATTTTATATTATCATATTTTCTTAAAAGGACTAAAAATTTCAACTTATTCTAAAAATAAAAAAATAAACCCGTTGATTAGCGAATATATATATTAACGGAGGTGTTAAACAATATGTTTAATCAAAAAGATAATGAAAAGAAAAAGTTACGAAAGGTAAAGAAGAGTTGGGTAGTATTTTCAACTGCGGTTGTGTTTGCAACTGCACTAGGGTATCAATTAACGACCCCGTCCGTTGTGAATGCAGCAGTTTATGCTAGTTATGAAAATACTAGTGTGAGCTCATATCAAGAGCTGATAAAGGCACTTATGAACCCTGCAATTAAAGTGGTTAACTTAAACCGCAGTGTTGATTTAACCGGGGTTAATATTAATCAACTAGTTTTAGATGCTAGTAGCATTTCTACTCGTTCGAATCGAATTTTAATTCCGGGAAGAGACTTAAACATTCATTTGAACGGGAACCAATTAAACTTTGGTAGCATTCAGATAAGTATCTCGTCATTACTTCCTATGAATTTAGTCTTTAATAACGGCCAACTATCTGGAACCAGTATCAACGGGGTATTTAATCTAGAACAGGTTAAAGAATCGTCTTTGACCATCAAACTATTAAATACTGAATTTAGTGGCAGTGAGGTTATTAATCAAGAATATAACCCAACTACAACGGTTGAATTTAAAACGGTCGCTCAAACCGATAGTGGAAGTAATTCAACTGCCAATAACGTTTCGGAATCATCAGCAAATGTTGAAATTAGTACCCCTAGTAGCGAAGTGCTACCAACTAGCTCTGCCGCAAGCAACATTGCTGAAGCGTCATCATCAGTAAGCAGTGAAGGATCCAGTCCTGAAAGTAATGCCGCTTCCGCTAGTTCAACAGCTCCTAGTAGTGCCGAAGCATCAACAGTGGTAAGCAGTGAAGGATCCAGTCCTGAAAACAATGCCGCTTCCGCTAGTTCAACAGCTCCTAGTAGTGCTGAAGCGTCATCATCAGTAAGCAGTGAAGAATCCAGTTCTGAAAGTAATACCGCTTCCGCTAGTTCAACAGCTCTTAGTAGTGCTGAAGCATCATCAGTAAGCAGTGAAGAATCCAGTCCTGAAAACAATGCCGCTTCCGCTAGTTCAACAGCTCCTAGTAGTGCTGAAGCGTCATCAGCGGTAAGTTCAAGTGGCACTCCAGCGAATAGCGCGGAATCAACAACCACTTCGTTGAGTAACAGTTCAGGATCAGCTTCTGTAAGTAGTGAATCCACTTCTACAACCAGTAACGGTAGCGCCGTTTCTAATTCAATTCACAACCAAACTGCAACCACTAGTTCTAATGCAAATATTTTAGCACCAACACCAAATATTTTCGGAGCCCCATCGTTGGCTGCTACCTACTATCCATCAATTAGACAACGATATCCAGAAATCGAAGGTAAAACTTCAACTGCAGTTTCAAGTCAAAGTATAAATCCTGCAGTTAGCGTTGTTGGTTCTGATACGACTACGATTAGTCAATCCCAGTCAGCAACTAGTGAAGCTGGTTCACAATCGGTTTTCAGTAGTAGTTCAAACCCATTGAATCGCAAATCTAACAATGATCTTAAGAAGAGTGGTTCAAAAGCTACTGATTCTAGCAAAGGGTCCATCAAAAAGAAAGCTCCAGGTACTAGTGAAAGTCAGCAACAAACAAAGCGAACTAAATACATTAAGATCAAGAAATTAAAAAATGTTAAGTTATACCGTAAAGCAAGCCTTAACAAAGCGACTTTAAACCCAAAGGCAAAGTTAAAATTAAATCAAAAATACCGCGTATTAAAGCAACTAAAGAACCAAAATGGAAAGGCGGTTTATCAGATTTCATCAGGATACTTGGTAAGTCGTGCTAAAAACCTCCTAATCATTAGATAAAAGGGTTCCAGATAATTACGTTATCTGGATACATATCTTCTTAGTTATCAGTTTTAAGTTACTTTAACCAAAATAAAACAAAAAAGGGTTGACTAATTTATAAGAATTAGATATCATATATATTGTTGTTTTGATATATATATCAAACAGATTTCGGAGGGGTAGCGAAGTCTGGCTAAACGCGGCGGACTGTAAATCCGCTCCTTCGGGTTCGGTGGTTCGAATCCACTCCCCTCCATAGTTATAGGGATATAGTTCAAAGGTAGAATACCGGTCTCCAAAACCGTTGATGTGGGTTCAATTCCTACTATCCCTGTAATGATATGAAGTCTTGGCGGTATTGGTGAAGTGGTTAACACATCGGTTTGTGGATCCGACACGCGTGGGTTCGATTCCCACATACCGCCCTCGAGTTGTTAGCTTAATTGTAAAGCCCTGGACTCTTTATTCAGGAGATGGTGGTTCATATCCATCACAACTCATATTAATGGGCTATAGCCAAGTGGTAAGGCAACGGGTTTTGATCCCGTGATGCGCTGGTTCGAACCCAGCTAGCCCAATCAATATGGCTAAAGATAGATACGACTAACATTATTTGTTAGTCGTTTTTTTGTTTATTTGGAATTAAAAAAACCAGGAGTGATAATAATTGAAACAAAAAATTAAAAAATTTTTATTGAACACCATTATTTACATTCTTATAATTGGCGGATTCATATTGGGTCCCTTGATTGTTTTACACTTTATTTTTCCTAGAGAAACTTCACCAGATATTTGGCTTACGTTTATTGGTAGTTATTTAGGATCGATTGTTGCTGTTATTGGAACAGTAATTATTACGAGAATGCAAATTAAAACAGAGCGGTTGGATAGTTTAAATAACTCCTTGTTTATTGAACACTATCAAATGCTCAATTCATTGCTAAACGATTTATACCACATTAAAAATGTTTCGCTGGACTATGGAAGAAGGGTAAAGGTTATCAACCGTTACTTTGATCAAAACCATCAATTTACGGGGATTAAAGATTATACGCAAAATTTTATTGATAGCTTTGATGCAAATCAATTTGCAAGTTTCTATAGTTTTTCCAGGAATCGGTTAATGTCATTAGATATCAACGAAAAGGAAATTGATCAAGTTGACCAGGTTATTAATAACTTATTTGATAGCAATCGTAAGCTAGTAGTAGCCTATCGTGAAATTAATAAATTATTCAGTAACGGAAAAGATAAAAAAACGCTTATTGATGATTTCAATACCAAATTTAGTACCAATTTAAATGCTGAAATTCTTGCGTTAAGAGAAACAAAAAAGTTGCTAAATCAGCTTGATCAATCGATTCAGAACATTTTAAGAAGTAATCATGATTCAATCATTTCAAAGTAGTGTGTTCCTTTAAATAAAAAGACTAAAATAGAACTATAGATTTATAGAACTATAGATTTATAGAACTATAGAATTATAGATATATAGATAAATATAGCTATAGATAAATATAGCTATAGATAAATAGATATATAGGACTAATTCACAACAAAATTTTTCACATCGGCTTCAAATTATACTAAAATTTAGTTATTAAATAAATTAGGGGGTTAGAAGTATGTGGGGATCAATAATTGCCATTATTGCAATCATTTGTGGAACCTTAATTGCAGTTGATAAGCACCGTAATACAGGTAATTCTAGTAATGATGATTTAAACCAACGGATTACTAAATTAGAACAAGAAGTGAACGACCTAAAAAGTCGTAAATAACAAAAAATTCTCAGCCATCATGTTCATGACTGAGAATTTTTTAGTTACTACTGGAAGTGCTACTACTACTATTTTTAAAATCATTATACGCCTGTAATAAATTACCAGTCGCAATTGCATTTCTTAATTCCTGGTTATCGGCTTTAAACCACTCGTTTTGAGCCTCTTGAATATAACTTTGTGGAATTTGATTTTGAGTTGCAATTTGATTAAATAGTGCTTGATCGTTTGCAGCCCTTTGTAGTTCACTTAGTGGGGTGCTTTGAATAATTTTAATTACCTGTGGGCGAACTTCAGTTGGAATTTTACTCTTAGCAAGTTGTTCCCCTTGATTTTTAATTACTTTATCTAATGTAGTATCGGTTTTTCTTTGGGTATTGCTCAATTCGTTAATCTGATGGCTAACACTAAAGATTCCAATTACTAATAATACCGCAATAATTCCAGCAATCCATCTACCATAATGATGTTTTTTGCTTTTAGGAACTGGGTTGTTTTGGGCACCATTGGGATTGTTTTCATAAGATTGATTTTGGTCACCGGATTCCATCGAGCGGCGCCGACTTCGATGTAGTTCTTCTCGAGTTTCAAATCCATTATTTTGGTTCATGTCAGTACTCCTATTGCTAAATTTTTCTATATAATATCACAATAGTAAGACAATTTTAATGGTCTTTAAAAATTCTCAACTAATCCTTAAAAGTAATTATTACTTAGCATCCCATATACCGTTAAATAAATCCTGTTTGAGTTCTGATACTGATAACTTCCCGTCACCAGTTTTAAAACCATTAAATACATATTTTCCGGCTAGGGCATCTGATTGGAATCGATTAGCTTGCTTTAGCCCATATTCCAATAGTGAATTATCCTTAATTTGGGGGAGTAATTGACCGCTGATGGTATGAGTAGGGTGGTCAATCCAATCCGTTACCATATCAATGACTTCAAGGTA
Organism: Lactobacillus sp. Sy-1; assembly: GCF_019303535.1. Classification (GTDB taxonomy): domain Bacteria; phylum Bacillota; class Bacilli; order Lactobacillales; family Lactobacillaceae; genus Nicoliella. The sequence goes on from NZ_JACCIU010000002.1 coordinate 244,759, forward strand.
TTCAGGACCCAATTCCAGCTGGTTAGTGAATGAACGGAGGTTATTGATCAAGGCTTTTGCTTCATTTTCGTATTCACAATGTTCATCTGGTGATTCAAGTGCAACGCGATCGTTTTTCTGATCGGCTTCATCTAGTTGTTTAATGATGTCGCCACTTAATTTGTCACCATCGGTCATCATGAAATAGGCAATCAACAATCGAACAAATCGAAGGGTGGTTGTCTTGATTGAAACATCTTCGGTTGGATCTAAATCAAACATCCGTAGTTCTAGGTACTTTACCCCATCTGTTTTTAAAGCATCTAATTCTTTACCACCTCTAAACCGAACGGAACCGTGAAATTCTGCAACTCCCGCAATTTCGCCATTTTCAAAGGCAGTCAGAATCTTATCAACGTACTTATCAACACTTGAGTAATCAACATCAAAGGAATCAATAAACCCAAAGTGACTTTGGCGAATACTTCTAATTGGTTTCTCGGGGCCAGCCACTTTATCAAAGTAATTTTGCTGAGCAACGGGGCTTGCACCAAAAAGATATGTTAGTAACCAGCGGTATTTGATGAATCCTTGGGCGATATTGGGATAAATATTATTTCTAACCGTTACGATATCAGCTAATTCAGCATCTGAATTATTAACTAAACATTCTAGGACAGCGTCTTCAATACTGAAGTTAATGTGAACTCCACATGGGGCACCCCTAGTAATCCCGTATCTTTCGCAGATACTTTCAAAGTACGCCTGCTTTTCGGGTGGTTCAATTGCCAGAAGTGATTTATCCTTCTTTTTAGGCAGGATCGCTGGCATGGAAAGCGGCCATAATAGCTCGCCGTCTGGAAGAACCCTTCTTAGGACCCTAGTTAAAGCATAGTCAAAATGGAGGGAATCCAAATCATTTAATGCTGGGGTAACAATTTCAGTCATTGATTCTAAGTAATCCTTAGTAATCCATGGATTAGTGAATGGACTGCCTGCGCCATCAGGATGGGGAGTTAATTTCATATTTCCACTTTGGTCTGAGCGCATCCGTTCAATTTCAATTCCCATGGAAACATTTAAGAGGGAATTAACTAAGTGATGATCAATGATTTTATTCCCAATTTTACTTAACAAGTTAATCACTTCCTTACGTACTTTAATAATCACTAACTATATGTAATTACTAAATTGTAAATACCATACCACGAATAAGCCCCAAAAGACACGTTTTTATTCTACAATTTGATTTATTATATTATATATCATATACTATATATGTTATATAATATGGGGTGGTAAAATGGCGATTAAAATTAGCTCTGACCTTCTAGATGGTTGTGTTTTAGGATTACTTGATAATGAGGATTATTACGGATATGAAATCACTAAACGAGTTCAAAAATCAATTTCAGTCTCTAATTCTACAATGTATCCAGTGATGAGACGATTAAAAAAAGATGGTTTAGTAACAACTTATGATCAACCTTATAAGGGTCGCAACCGACGTTACTACAAAATTACTGATTCAGGAATTGAACATTTAAAACAAATCCGTTCTGACTGGAATGAATTTAAAACGGGGATAAATAACTTAATGGGAAGTGAAGAAATTGAATAAATATATCGATGAGCTAGCTGGATATCTAACAAGACTAAATAAATCAGATTTAGCAGATACTATTGAATACTATCGTGAGTACCTGATTGATGGTAACTTTAATAACTATGATGCATGTGTGAGTGAACTAGGAACCCCAAGGGCACTTGCTAATAAAATTCTAGCTGATGAATCAATTAACACAGAACATAGTGATTCAACTAAATATAATGAACATGATAATACTAATTCTACAATGACTATTTGGCTAATTATTATAGCTATCTTAGGTTCACCAGTATGGATCCCGATTACTGGGGCCGTCATTATATTAATTATCGCAATGTTAATTATAGCAATTGCTATTTTATTAACGTTGGGTGCAATTATCGTTTCTGGGATTGGATCCTTTTTTATTGTAGTTTTCTGGTCAATAACAAATCTAATGAATCATCTAATAGTTAGTCTTTTATTATTTGGATTAAGCCTAGCTTCACTTGGAATATCCATACTATTAATTCCATTTACCGTTGGTATAGCGAGATTACTAATGAAATTGATTAAATCAGTTAGTATTTCTCTATATAAAAAAACAGTTAGAAGGAATAATGCAGAAAAGAGGAGGGGATAATATTGAAGAAAGTTACAATTCTTGGGTTAAGTTCACTAATCATTGGGGTCATTATTGCGACGATTTCTTTTTCGATGGTAGGATTCAATCCAAATAAAATGTTACTTGAATTTAGAAAGATTCAAAGTGATGAATACGGTCCTTCATACTCAAAAAAGTTATCATCATTTGATAGAATTAAAATTAAATCCAATGCGGCTGTTGTGGTTAAATATGGTGATGAGTATAAAGTAACTGCAAAAAATTCAAAGGGAAGCCAAAATAATTATTATGTAAAAAATGGCGAACTAATTGTTTCGAGTAAGCATCATGCTAGAAACTCATTTAATTTAATTGGACTGGGAACTGCAATGTATACTACAAAGATTACAATTACAATTCCAAAGGGCGTATCATTAACTAATTATTATCAAGATTCTACGTCACTAATAATGAATGGAATTAAAGTTAATAATGCTTTGAGGTTATCTGGAAATGGATCAGTGAACTTAACCAACGTTAATGCTGGTAGTTTGCATGTTGATTCTGATTATGGTGACATTAAAGTAAAGCACAGTTCATTTAAAGTGCACCCTAGTGAATTAGATACTTCCGATGGTAGGATTATGATTGAAAATAATCACTTTTCCTCACTAGGCGTTAATAATGAAAATGGAAATATTACCCTAAATAATAATATTATTGATTATAGTACTGGTGAAATTACCAACGAAAATGGTCAAATTAATTTAGGTAGTAACACTTGGAATACCTTAAAGGTTAAAAATGATAATGGTGACATTTTATTTACCCATCAATTAATTAATAGGGGTTTTACTGCTGAAAGTGAAAACGGGAATATTATTGGTAAAGCAAGCAAATCTGATAATGCTAGAATTGTTGGAAAAACTAGTAATGGTAAAGTTACTATTGATCAAGATATTCAATCATTTAATGGAAATAAAATTTACAGTTTTAAAAATGATAATGGTGATATTTCCATTGCCAATGGATAATTAAAAAAATGCATTTTGCATCCGTTTTGATTATAATTAAATTATTAATCCCATAGGAGGTTTTCTAACATGGACTTAGATGCGCATAATATTGATATTGAATTTAATCCTGCAACAAGATCAGACTTACCTTACATCGTGGATGTTTACAACGAATCAATTCCTGGTCGAATGGCAACTGCTGACTTAGAACCGGTGTCCGTAGGGGATCGAATCGATTGGTTTAAGCAGCACACCCCCGAGCATCGACCGTTATTAATGATTAATTACGATGATGATCGAGCAGGGTGGCTAAGCTTAAGTAGCTTTTATGGTCGTCCGGCATATAATGAAACGGTTGAAATTAGTATCTATATTGATAATAATTTTCAACATAAGGGAATTGGGAATGCTGCTGTTAAACATGCTGAAAAAGTGGCAGCAAGATTAGGAGTTAAAACCATTGTTGCCTTCATTTTTGCTCATAATGAACCGAGTTTACACCTGTTTCATAAAAATGGGTATGAAGATTGGGGACATATGCCTGATGTTGCCCTTATGGATGGAAAACAACGGAGCTTAAACATCTTAGGGAAACGGATTGCTGAATAATATGGATAGTCAGACCCAGGCGTTTATAATACTGTTAGCAATTAACGTTTTAGTGTGGATTTTTGTTTTGTTAAAAACTAACGATGGTGATAAAAGAGATAATGTATTGATGGCCACCGCAATGACGGTAACCGTTTCTGTTTTTGGCATCATAATATTAATATAGTAAAAAAGAGAACCCAGTGGGTTCTCTTTTTTAGTACTGTGATTTTTGAATCAATTCATTTCCGTGACACAAGAATAGGTAACAAAGAACTCCGGCCACAATAAAGATAGTACCAGAAGTAAAGGCAACGCTATCCATTCCACGGAAAAATGCAGCATGTGCGATCGATTCGATATTAAATTGATGAATCTGTTTAGCAAGGGCGCTTCCGGAAAATGGTCCCGCAGTTTGAAGAGCCTGAACTAATTTGCTTGGTAAGTTAGAACTAGCTAGGTGTTGATCGTAGCTACTTGTCATTGCTAACCCTAGCACCACGAGGCCAAGGCTGGTTCCAAACTGCTTACCAACGTTTAGCAATCCAGAAGTCATTCCAATTTCTTGAGGTTTAACTGCACTAACGGCAATGTTTGACGATAGGGGATTTACCAATGCGTTCGCTAGTCCCAAAGTAATGAAAGTGGGAATTAAAACGAACCACTGGTTACTATTTCCCAAGAATGTTGGTAGAATAAGCATCCCAAATCCAGCAATGAATAATACTGCAGTAATAATGTATCCTGGGTTAATTCGGCTAGCAATTTTACCAGACACGGGACCCAGTACTAACGAAAAAGCACTGATAATCATTAATTGTGAACCACTTTGCAGTGCTGAATATCCCATGTAATCCTGAGATAACACAATGATGTAACTGAAGAGGGCAAAGATTGCCATCCCCAAGGTTAAATTAGAAATGGCACTCCCCAGGACCAATTTATTTTTAAATAGGGCTAGGTTCAACATCGGAGCAGCTAACTTTCGTTCCAAAAGAACGAAAATGACAATTAGAATAATTCCAGCAGTAAGAAGGACGGAAACATGCCAGTTAAACCATGAATAGTTATAGTGGGTTTCCTTTTGAATTAGTCCCAGGATTAAACAAAACATAAAGGCAAATGAAAGCAACATTCCAATAATATCAACCTTGCCATTGTTAAAAGTCTTTGACTTTGGAATGAAGAGGGCGCTCATGACTAATGCAACCACACCGATTGGAAGGTTGACCAAAAAGATTGACTCCCAACTAAAGAAGCTAAGTAAAATCCCACCAATGAGGGGCCCTAAGGCAGTTGATAATCCGGCAACACTGCCCCAAATTCCGATGGCTAGTCCCCGTGATTTACCCTCGAATGTATCTGCAATGATACTCATGGAAAGACTTAGCATTCCGGCTCCGCCAATTCCTTGGCAGCCCCTAAAGATAATTAGCGTCCAAATATTAGGAGCTAAACTACATGCTAATGAGAAAATTGAAAAAATGGTAAGTGAAGCGATGAAAATGTTCTTACGACCAACTAAGTCACCTAGCTTTGAAATTAAGAATAAAATCGCAGCAAAAATTAATGTATATGCATTAATGATCCACTGCAATTGGCTGAAGGTACTATTAAAACTAGACTGGATCGTTGGTAGGGCAACGTTTACCACCGTTACATCCAATAAACCCATAAAAAAGCCTAAACAGACAGCTATTAATGCGTACCACTTTTTGTGGTTTGGCATAATAAAGACCCCTTAATTAAAATATTTCCTTCGTGCCTATCTAACACGAACCCGCCTGCCAATCAAATTGGTTTTTACCCGCCGAGGAAAAATAAGGGGCCCTAATTCATAATCATTTAGTCGTTAATGTGCTTTTTGACAAATTCGTCAATGGGAAGTCTAAAATCTGCATAGTACTGTTCTAGTTTTTCGCGCGACCAGTCCCACCAGGCGATTTTTTCCATATCCGTTTTAATTTCATCTGGGAAGCGATCCTTAATTTTTTTACCAGGAACGCCACCAATAATTGTATATGGTTCAACGTCGTGAGTAACCACTGCGCCAGCGCCGATAACGGCACCATCACCAACTGTTAATCCGCTTTGAATTAAAACTCCGTGGCCGATCCAAACATCGTTACCAATGGTTGTCCGAATTGCCTTCCGTTTTGTTAAGTACTCAGAATCCTTAGGACCAAATCCATAGGCACCGCCATTATAGGAAAAAATGTGTTGGGCTGCGCGATCATACGGATGGTTAGTAGGGCCAATTCGAACCATTGCAGCAATGCTATTAAACTTCTTTAAGTCAGTATTTTGCATAAAGCAATATTGTCCGGTATAGTCATAATCACCAAATGTACAATTATCAAGTAAATTATTTTCACCGATTTCAATCCATTTGCCAAACTTAGTATCTTTAATTTTACTACCTTGACCGATGGTTGGTGTATCCGCTGATAGTTTTGGGAAATCAATATGCATATCATGACACCTTCTTTAGTTATTTATAAAATCATTATACTAGGAATAATAACATTTGTTTCAAAATTTTGAAAATAAAATATTGGCTGTTGAAAATAATTCGTGAACGTTGTTGCATTTAGGGTTGCCATGTCCCCTAATCGATATTCTTCGGATAATATATATTATGTAAAGTAATAACTAAATTTCACCCTCTATCCTAATAACACAACAAAACCAACTAAATTTAATTTAGTTGGTTTTGTCAGGTTAATCATAATTCAAGTAGAAATCTTGGGCTTGCATGTATGAAGATTTGTTCATGAAGAAGTATTTGCTAATGTATCCAAGGGCGACTGGAATAATCAAGAAGGTGATTACTAGAATAATAACGTCAGCGCCACCCTTTAAGGCGTTAATTGGGCCGACCAGGCCAGCAGATCCGAACCCAGCACTTAGGGGCGTTCCCTTAATTTGAAAAAATGCTCCAATTCCACCAGTAATTCCGGCGTTGATAGCTAGTGGAATCAATACCTTTGGCTTTTTGAGCACATTCGCCATTTGTATTTTAGGGGTTCCAATAAAGTGAGCTACACTAGTACCAATTGAGTTAACTTGACTCCCGTAGATTGCTAATGCAAATGCTGCCGCTGTAATCCCAAGGTTAGCAGATCCAGATGCAATTCCGTTTAATGAAATTGCAGTTGCCACCCCTACCGAAGAGATTGGACTTAAAATTAAGAGGGCGAAGATAATTCCCAATGCAATTCCCATTAGGATTGGTTGTAACTCGGTTGCTGAAATTGCTACATCACCGATTAGTTTAGAAATCATTCTAACTGGTGGTAAGGTAAGTAAGCCAATCCCCCCTGCGATAATAATTGCTAAAGTTGGTAGTAGTAAAACATTGTAATTTCCTAGCCGAGGTGATAATACTTTAATTACCAGGACCCCAATGGCAATTGTGACCATGATATTAATAACATCCCCAGTCCCCTTTACCATAAACCCCCCTTCTGGGTTCACTAGCCAGTTACCAGATCCCATGGCGGCAACTAGTGCTAATGCTGAGCTCTCCAAGGGTTTCATTTTGAAGTACATCGCCACACATAGCCCTGAAACAACTGGAAGGAGGACCATTGCAAATGATACTAATGAGTTAATAACTGCTAGTCCCGGGAAAAATCGTTGTCCGTAATTAAGAACTTCATTTAGTAATGCGGCTGGCATTAAAGTCACAATCACTCCAATGCTAACTCCATTCAGGATGTTTAAAATCCCGGTTTTAATTGCGTTCGCGTTTTTGTTCATACGTTAAACCCCTCATATATTATTAATTATTTTTATATCATACCATACTTATTGTCTAATTATAATTTAATATTAGTTTAATTAATGCATCTTAGTAATTATTTTAATAATAACGATTAAATTGATTATAATGGAATTAAGTAACCATGAAAGCAGGTGATCAATTTGGATGTTGAAAAGTACACTGAAGCCTTAAAACATGAAACACCAGATACAGTTTTGGGAATCATTATGGATGAGTTGGAGTATCCCTCAATCGATGCAATTGCCGATGCTTGTGACATTGCCCAAGCTACTGATAATCAAAATGACATTGACTTAATTAATGAATTCCAGCCGATGTTTTATAATTATCGATTCCATCGACTAGTGAATCGGGCCGATGTAATTGAAATTTTAAAACGTTACCAAAGCCACTCAGAATCATGATTTTATCATGGGTTATCAAAACCCATTAAAAGTTTTTTCATGATTTTAGTTGACTTTATTAAAAAATAGTGTAGTATTCTAACCATAAATTAATTTTACGGAGGTAATTGACATGTTAAAAAATAGAATGACGGTTCTTTACTATAGCTTTTGGTAAATGATACTCTATCTTGAATTGCACGAGATGGAGTACCACTCCATTTCGTGTGGCCAAGAGCTGTTAACATGTCACTTCGGTCACGCACATGGCTATACCATTGCGGATCGATCATTTATGAATCGAAAACCCCTGTAATGGTATTGCCATTACAGGGGTTTTTATTTGTTTATTGATGATTGATTACAGATTGGAGATTTTTACTATGATTATTTTATTTAACTCAAAAGACGAACCAATGATTGCGCAACTTACTGAACGCTTCCAAGACCAAACAGATGTATTTCAAAATGCAGAACGATTAGCAATCAATGGGATTTCATTATCAGACTTAACGGATGAAGAACAAGCTGCAGCGGTTGAGATTATTGAAGACCATCCCCAAGCGATTCAAAGCAGTCGCATCTTTCATCCAGAACCCCTAACGATTAAAACGAAGCATAGCGTGATTAGTAACGATAACTTCACAATTATGGCTGGCCCCTGTTCAGTTGAATCCGAAGCCCATGTTATGAAAATGGCTGAAGCTGCTAAGGCTGCGGGAGCAACGGTTCTCCGTGGTGGTGCATTTAAGCCCCGGACATCACCCTACTCATTCCAAGGGTTAGGTGAAGATGGACTACGGTTCTTAAAACGCGCTGCTGATGCATTCGAAATGGATGTGATTACCGAAGTGATGGATGAGACCCATGTTGCTCTGGTTGAAAAATACACTGATATTTTCCCAATTGGGGCTCGCAACATGCAGAACTTCTCACTATTGAAGGCCGTTGGGAAAACTAATAAGCCGGTAATGCTTAAGCGGGGGTTGTCAGCTACGATCGATGACCTATTGAATGCAGCGGAATACATTGCTTCTGAGGGTAATCACCAAATTATTTTGGCAGAGCGTGGAATTCGGACGTTCGATAACAAGTACACTCGGAACACCCTTGATGTGGGAGCAGTGCCAGTTCTACACTCCCTTACCCCCTACCCTGTAATAGTTGATCCAAGCCATGCAGCTGGGCATACTGACTTAGTAATTCCAGAAGCGCTTGCCGGAACCGCAGCTGGTGCGGACGGCTTAATAATCGAAATTCATGATGATCCAAGCCATGCATTATCTGACGGTGCTCAGGCGTTATCTCCAGAACAACTAGTAGCAACTTGTGATCAAGCACGCGCAATTAATAAAATTGTGGAGGGATAGGAATGAAACCAATTGAAGTTAAAACAGCGGGTGAAACGTATCCAGTAATGATTGAACGGGGAAACTTAGACCAAGTTGGCAAATTAGTTGGTCAGATTTGGCAACCCCGCAAGGTGAAGATCGTTACCGATGATAATGTTGGTCCGATATACCTGGATCAAATTAAAAAAGAGCTATCTGCTAACGGGTTTAAGGTATTTACCACCACGATTAAACATGGTGAGAAGTCCAAATCACTATCTAATTTAGAACGAATTATTACGGAAATGGCAAATGAACATTTCAACCGTAGTGATGGAGTCGTCGCCCTTGGTGGCGGGGTTGTTGGGGACCTTGCTGGGTTCGTATCCGCAACCTACATGCGAGGAATTGCACTAATCCAAATTCCAACTTCCTTTTTGGCACAGGTGGATAGTTCGGTTGGTGGTAAAACTGCCGTGGACTTAAATCACATTAAGAATATTGTGGGCAGTTTTCATCAACCAGAAATGGTAATTATCGATCCGGATACGCTTAACACGCTTACGATTAGAAACTTAGTAGAGGGATACGCTGAAACGGTTAAGTGTGCCGCCCTAGCTGGTGGTGAATTTTGGGAATTAGTTAGTAAAATTGATTCCTATGGCGACATTATTGAAAATGCTGATCGGCTAATTCACTATTCAATTCACTTTAAGGCTAACATTGTGATGCAGGATGAAAAAGAATCTGGTGTTCGTCAATTGTTGAACCTAGGGCATACGATTGGTCACGGAGTTGAAGGACTCGGTGAAGGCGACATTATGCATGGAGAAGCCGTAGCAATCGGGTTAGTGAAAATCAGTCAGTTATTTTCGAGTCCAGAAAGTAAGGTAACTGATAAAATTACCGACCGCTTAAGTAAGGTTGGCCTACCGATTACCTCTGACTTTCTAACTTCTCCTGATTTAATCGAAAAAATTAAAAATGATAAAAAGAATCATAACGGATACTTAAATATTATTTATCTTTCCGAAATTGGCAAACCGGTTATTAAGAAAGTATCGATTGATGAGTTAGATCATTTATTAAACGAAGAGAGATGATTGGATGTTATTAGGAAGCATTGAAGCTGGCGGAACCAAGTTCATTTGTTCAGTCGGTGATGAAAATTTAACGGTTCTAGATCAAGTTCGAATTGAAACCACTACTCCTGAAATTACCCTGGGGAAGGTGATTGAATATTTTAGTCAGTTCGCGGATTTAGACTCACTTAGCATTGCTAGTTTTGGACCACTCAACTTAGATTCCGCAAGCCCTGCTTTCGGTTCCATTTTGAATACGCCCAAGTTACTTTGGAAGAACGTTAACATCATGACGATCATCCGTGATGCACTGAACGTTCCAGTGTTTATTACAACCGATGTTAATGGTTCTGCCGTTGGAGAAAACTTATTTCTTAAACAAGCTGGGATTAACCTCCACTCACTCGTCTACTTAACAGTCGGAACTGGAATTGGAGCAGGCATCATCGTTAATGATCAAATCTTAGGATCAAATGGCCATCCAGAGGTTGGCCACATTCGGGTAATTAAGCATCCCGACGATGCAGACTTCCACGGGACCTGCCCATTTCATGATGGCTGTCTTGAGGGAATGGCTGCTGGGCCTTCATTAAAAGCACGCACTAACATCCCAGGAGAATGCCTCGCATTGGATGATCCAATTTGGGATCGATTAGCATACTACCTTGCGCAAGCAGTGGGATCACTTAACTTAATTATCCATCCCGCTAGAATCGTATTTGGTGGTAGCGTGGTCAATCCCCAATTATTATCCAAAATTAAAAAAGACTACGTCCAATTAATGAATGGCTACGTAGCAACTGATCATTTAGATGATTTTCTAATCCGCTCCTGCGTTCCCAATAATGGTTCCGCTACGATTGGCAATTTTGCCCTAGCGCGTAAATTAGTTAGGGTTTAGAATTATTAAAAAATAAGCACCCTTCATTAAGTTGAAGAGTGCTTATTTTTTATCTATTAATGCGCTTTACGATTACGATTAAAAGAATGACAACTGACCAGCAGACGATTCCCACTAAAAGATCTTTTATTTTGGGGGTGGTCAATTTGCGCAGCCCGGGGATAAAACGGCGCCGTTTTCGATGTGGTTTAATAATGGCATCTTTCCCTTCATTTATGCTGTTATATTACTTTATTTAAGGATGATAGTCAATTGCTTAAATTAATCGACTTCGGGTAATCAATCAGATAAGATGATGAACTTGACGTCTGAGCGCCTCTCAGCCGAAGTGGTAATTAATGACAATTTGGCATCTATATCACTGTTATTAACTAATAATGATATAGAAACGTAATTAAAACAGTCGAACTGGTTTTCTACAACAATTAGTGAATTAAATCACAATATTCAGATCAACTAGCGCCTTATTATTGATTTGCTGGGAATTTGTGCTACAATTAGTTGATTAATTTAAAAGAATGGTGATGAAATGATTATCGAACTATTAATTATCATCTTTTTGCTATGGCTAGTCTGGAAATTCTTTAGTAGTTGGCTATGGTGGATTTTATTATTTGCCGCCATTATCTGGATGATTAAGGTCTTCTTTTGGGGCGCAATCATCCTGGTGGTATTAGGAGTCATTGGTGCTTTTGCTAATAATAATCAACAATAAAAATCGCAGTCCACTTGGTGTGGAACTACGATTTTAATTTGTGTTGGTCCTGGTCCTTTAAAAATTCAATCTCCCTTAAATTAGTGAGATTTTAATCATATAACTCAGGCATTCTTTGCGCCGCTGATGGCAACTTTTCCCGAACGTGCTTGATTTGATCCAGATCAATATCAGCATACAGGATTTCTTCATCGGTCCCAGCTTGCGCCGCTACGATTCCAATTGGATTGACGACCTGGCTTAATCCGACCCGGGTGTTACTAGCCGGCTTATCACAACCAACGATAAAGGTGGTGTTTTCAATCGCCCTGGCTTTCAGTAAGGAACTCCAGTGATATTCTTTTAAGGGCCCGCTGAACCAAGACGTTGGGATGATGATTACATCAGCACCATGGACTGCTTCGTACCGTGCGACTTCTGGGAAACGTAATTCGTAGCAGACGAACAACCCGATCTTTCCAAATGGGGTTTCGATGGGCTCAAATAATTTATCACCCGGTTTGATCTGGTCAGATTCCTTCGTTCCAAATGCATCGTAGAGATGGGTTTTGTGGTAGGTGCTGACCACTTCCCCGCCATCATTAATTACTACGATGGTATTATAGACCCGTTTATCATTTGGATCATCATTAGTTTCGCGCATCCCAAAAATAACCCAGACGTGATTATCGATGGCCGCCCGCTTAGCGTTGGCAACGAAGGGTCCGTCTAAAGTTTCAGCATGCTGGTTGATTTCTTCTAACCCCGCCTCAGCAGAAACGGTACTCATGAACATTTCTGGAAAGATCACCAGTTGAGCCCTGTTTGTTGCTGCTTGCTTCACTACTTTGGTTAATTTAACCTGGTTCACTCCTTGATCAAGATCGGAATATACCTGTGCTAATGCAATTTTATACGTCAAATCAATCACCCGCCTAATAATGTTTTAACTGAATTCTAATCTAACCAAAAATGAATGTCAACGTTATTAAACGGTGGTAAAGATGCAACTATCAAATAGACACCCCATCATAGATATGGTATATTAGTTTTGTAAATTAAATAATCTAACTGTCCACTGGGGTGCTGTAAAGCTGAGATAATACCCATTGAACCTGAACCTAGATAATACTAGCGTAGGAACGTGGCTTAAAATCGAAATCAATACCGATTAATTGGCGCTTTCTGAACTGCTCAGGAGGCGCTTCTTTTTATTTCCCGGGATGGTTATTAATTTGGAGGATTTTTTATGTTTTCAGATCAATTAAAGCAACAAGCTCAACCCATTTTAAACGGGATTTTTGAACACCCCTTCATTAAGGGAATTGCAAATGGACATGTTCCTGCCGAAGCATTAACCTTTTATGTGCAGCAAGACTTCCAATACCTAAGCGAATTCATTAAGATTTATGGAAATGCAATTGCTAAGTGTAAGGATCGCAACCTAATGGGTTTCTTTAACGACCAAATTAGCTTTATTTTGAATAGTGAAATTCATCCACATCACATTTTCTGTAACATTGCGGGTGTTTCGTATGAAAGTCAACAGCATGCTACCCCCGCACCTAAGGCGTATCTTTATGAATCCCATATGCACCGGGCCGGTGAAACCGGATCATTGTTGAACATTCTAGCTGCCTTTCAACCATGCCCATGGACCTATTCCGAAATTGCGGACCACCTAGTCCAAGCCGGTTATGCAACCAAGGATAACCCCTTCTATGAATGGATTATGTTCTACGCTAGTAAGGAAAATGATAAGACCATGAGTGACACCGTATTTGAATTTGTAGATCAATTTGCTGAAAATGCCTCTAAGGAGGAACTTGAAGAAGCTAGCCAATACTTCTTGAAGAGTTGTGAACTAGAATGGCAATTCTGGGAACAAGCTTTCTACCAACAAGATTGGCAATTTAAATCAACTTTGGAAGCTGCTAAGGAGGATTACAAATAATGAAGGAATTTCCCGAAGCGTTAACCATTGCAGGGACTGATTCTGGTGGTGGAGCCGGGATGATGGCCGACATCAAGACCATGCAAGCCTGCCACGTATTTAGTACCAGCGTGGTGGTCGGCGTTACCGCTCAAAACACCCTCGATGTTCAAAAGGTCTTTCCAATGCCATTGGAAATGGTCGATGCTCAGTTCGCATCCATTGCCGATGACTTTGTGATCAAGGCCGCTAAAACTGGCGCCCTCTTTGATGCTGAACACGTTGCCAACGTTGCGAAGAACATTAAAAAGTATTCACTGGGGAGCCTGGTGGTTGATCCAGTCATGGTTGCCAAAGGTGGGGCTAAGCTACTGACTGATGATGCGATTGATACCGTTATTTCAGATTTAATTCCATTGGCCGACATCATTACCCCAAACATGCCGGAAGCAGAAACGATTGTTAAGCACCCAATTGATGGGAAGGATGCCATTATGCAGGCCGCCCAAGAAATTCAAAAAATGGGTGCAAAGAACGTCGTAATCAAGGGGGGCCACAGTGATGGACCCGAAAATAAGGACTACGTGTTACTAGCTGACGGCAATGACTTTTGGATGACTGGGAAGCACGTTGATTCCAAACGAAAGCACGGCACTGGTGATACCCTTTCATCAGTTATGGTGGCTGAGTTAGCTAAGGGCTGCCATGTTGAACAGGCGATTAAACGGGCGAAGGCCTACATGAACGAAATTTTACAACACGAAATTCATGTTGGCCAAGGGCACGGACCATTAAATCATTGGGGAGCTGAAGGTACAGATGTTGAAATTTAATCCAGAAATGTTAAAAGTTTACTTTATTGGGGGAACCCAAAATATTAATGGTGATCGAGATCGGTTTCTTCACCAGTTAACGATTGCTTGCCAAAGTGGAATTACCATGTTTCAATACCGTGAAAAAGACCACGGGGCACTAACCGGGGCAGACCGATTAGCACTGGGCAAACAAGTTCGTGAAATTACTAGTAAATATTCAATTCCACTAATTGTAGATGACGATTTCGAACTAGCTCGGCAAATTAATGCCGATGGGATTCACGTAGGACAAAGCGATACCCCAATTCAAGAAGTTGTTAAGGAAGCTGATGGGATGATCGTTGGACTATCTGTTCATAATCCGGAAGAATTGATTGCTAGTGGTGATCTAACCGGGGTGGACTACCTGGGGGTCGGGCCAATCTTTGCTACTAGTAGTAAGGATAATGCGAAAGCCCCCATCGGCTTAGACGGACTGTTCCAAATGAACCAAGCAACGCTCAAGCCAATTGTTGCCATTGGCGGGATTCACGAAGATAACGTTGACGCTGTTTTAAAGCATTCCGTTAGTGGCGTTGCCGTAATTTCAGATATCATGCAGAGTAAAAATATTCCATTAACCATTAAACATTTGAAGGGAGAAGCATAATGCTAACCACTAACTCAATTCGGAAAACAAATCCGGTCATCTTAAACGTTGCCAACATGGTGACTCCACAACACGTTGCGGACGCCATTAATTTTTACGGAGGCTCACCAATCATGTTCACCGATGAAAGAGAAGCTGCCGCCCTAACTAACATTTCATCAGGAGTCGTATTCAACATGGGGTCCACTAATGAAGACACCCTGCGGAACGTGATTGCCAGCGGTAAGGTTGCGAATAAACGGGGAATTCCAGTTGTAATCGATCCAGTTGCCATTGGTGCAACTGAATTACGGCAGGCTAATTTTGCTCGGGCTGCCAAGGAAGTTAATTTTAATGTCATCCGGGGCAATGCTGGTGAAATTGCCTATCTAGCGAACGTTAACTGGGCTGCGAATGGGATTGATGCTGGAAATGGGGATGCAGACATTGCAACGATTGCCCAAAAAGTTGCCAAAAAATATGACTGCTGGGTCGTTCTATCAGGAGAACAAGATATCGTTACTGATGGCGAAACGACTTATTGCGTTGATAATGGCCATCCTTATTTTCAAACTAACGTTGGTTCCGGAGACATGCTAGATGGAATTTTAGCCACTGCGATTGCAGTTGAAAATGATCTCAAAGCACTCGTTAGAGCGACCGCAACGTTTAGCATTGCCGGTGAAATTGCTGGTGAAAAATATCCGACTCAACCAGCATCGTTCTTTGTTGAACTATTCAATCAACTTGCCACAATTACAGATGATGATATCGATACCAGAATGAAAATCCATCAATTATAATTAAATTCTGGATCACGACACACAAAAAGCGTCCTGCCATTTGACAGAACGCTTTTTTAGACCATTAGTACGCTTGAATGAATAGCTGAATTGCGAGTCCAAAGGCTAGGATGGCAACAATCCATTTAATAACCCTTTCCGGAACAACTCGAACAATTTTAGGACCAATGTAACTACCAATCAATAATCCGGAACCTAGTGGTAATACTAAAATCCAGTAAACGTGGGATTGGAATGCATAGATCATCATGGCAACAAAATTGCCGAAGAATGATGAAACGTTCCGAATCGCATTATAAACTGCATATTTTTCATTGGTAATTTTGGATAAAATTGCATTTACAATGATTCCAGAAGCAGCCCCAAAGTAACCAACATATACTCCAGTCAGGAAGATTGCTACGGAATACAGGACCTGGCCAAACTTACCAACTTGATGTTTTTCGGTGGTAGCCCCCTTCTTCTTTGGCCAAATCATGGTAAAGGCCGCAAATAAAATGAAGAATGGAACTAGCTTGGTGAATGAGGCGCTTGAAAAGTGAAGTAATAATAATGATCCCATGATACTTCCAAAGAAGATAAAGATTGAAGTGGTAATTAATTGCTTTACGTGCCCCTTTAGTTCTGGAATTGAAGATAAGCCAGAGCCAATTCCGTTGAAAATAACGGAAGAACTATTGGTGACATTGGCATAAACTGGTGGGAGTCCAGCAACGTACAGTAATGCTGGATAAGACACTAGTGAAGCCATGCCGACCGTGCTACTAACAATTCCCGCTAAAAAACCAAATGGGAACAGCAGTAGGAGTTGACTAATACTAAAATGCATTTTTTCACTACCTTTTTATGTAATATTCTTTTATTATAGACCCAAAAGCGACCCATTTTCTAGTTAAATAGGTCGCTTTTTATGTTATTTGTTTAAATTAACTTCATTTACTAATAATGCTCCATCGTATTCATACTCACGAAGGTTTTTAGAGAAAATCTCTAATGATTGTTCGCCATACTGATCAAACAAACTTGCAATATGGGGCGAAATGAAAACATTATCCATCTGCCAAAGTGGATTATTATCAGGAAATGGTTCTGGATCTGCAACGTCTAATGATGCTGCACTCAAAGTCCTGGCGTTTAACGCATTAATCAAGTCATCGGTAACAACACTTCCACCCCGGCCAACGTTAATGAATAGTGGCTGGTTCGTTAGGCGGTTAAAGTATTTCTGGTCAAAAAAATGGTCGGTAGCTGGCATTAGTGGTAGTGAGTTGATAATGATGTCTGCGTTGGTTACAGCTGGACTAAAATCATCCATTGTAAAAGTCGAGTCGAAGAATTTGGCTTGGTGGCCACTGTGGTTAATCCCAACTGTAGTAACGTTAAATGTTTTAAGAATTTCGGCAACCCGCATTCCAATTGCTCCGGTTCCGTAGATTACTACTGACTTTCCAGCAAGGGTCTTAAACGGATGGGCTGGTTTTTCCCACCGGCCAATGGTGTTAATGCGATTTAAATTTCGGTATTGGCCGAAGATCATCCCAATTACCGTTTCGGCAATTGGTTCCGAATGAATGCCCTTAACTGTGGCTAATCGAATGCCGCGGTTTTTTATTTCAGCAAGTGGAAAGTAGTCTACCCCTACTGATAGTGCTTGAATCCATTTTAGGCGACTCGTTGGACTATAAATGATTTGTGGCACTAACTTTTGATCGTAACCGATAATCACATCGATTGAATCTAACTCATCCCTAGTTAACCCTTGGTCAGCAAAGAACAGTTTTTCCTTCATTAATCCTGGATGTTTTAGCATTTTTTGCTTCATTTTTTCTAAATCAAAATTTTCATTTGGTGCTCCAACTAAAATATTCAAAATTAACACTCCTTTTATTATTACTAAACTGAATTATTATACACTTTTTTTATGAACAAATCTAAAATTTAGCTTGACGAATTAAAAAGGTTATGCTTTAATTATAAACATCAGCTAGAAATTAATCATATTTTAATTTTCTAATTGGTACATAATATATTATTTAGTAAAGGAGTTGATTCAATTATGATGAATTCTACAGAGAAAAATTCACCTAACATGAGCGCGCCCAACATGGCAGATGTTGAGCCCAAGTCCAGTTTTAAGGAAAGTGTTTATTTAGTATTTAACGGGGTGTCTAATTCGATTTTAGTTACATTAGGGGTTGGACTTTTACTTGGTGCAATCGCAAACTTTGTCCATTGGCAAGCGCTTGCTCAAATTGGATTGATTTGTCAATACTTAATGGCTCCAGCAATTGGTGCTGCGGTAGCATCACAATTAAAAACTAACACGTTGGTCCTATTTAGCTCAATGGTTGCCGCAACCGTTGGTGCTAACAACGTATTTTTCACCAGTGGGGCGGTTAATGCTTTAACTGCAACTGGTCATGCATTAGCTCAACCAGCTGGTTCAGCAGTGTTCATGATTGGTCAACCAGTTAGTGCCCTTGGTGGTGCGGTAGTTGCAACCTTAGTTGGGAAATATCTAACTGGTAAGACGCCATTAGATATGTTCTTAGTTCCCTTCGCTGCTACGTTGGTAGGAACTGTTTGTGCATTAGGAATGGCAACGGTTACTACTCCGGCCCTGGTTTGGCTATCAGGAGTAATTGCTAAAACCATGTCCATCAACCCACTGCTTGGTTCAGTAGTTATCTCAGTTGTTTGGGCAATGTTCCTTATGACCCCTGCCTCATCAGCTGCGCTAGCCATTGCGGTTATGCTTGATCCCCTTTCATCTGGGGCTGCACTTCTTGGAACAACCGCTCAATTCGTTAGTTACACTGTAATGTCATTTAGTGAAAATAAGCCAGGTGCTAATATTGCGCAAGGAGTAATTACTCCTAAGGTTCAATTCGGTAATATTACTGAAAACTTCTACATTGCATTACCTGGTTTATTATCCGCAGCGGTTGTTGCTCCAGTTGGAACGTTAGTATTCCACTTCAGCACTTCATTCAAGTTAGCTGGACTAGGTCTGAACTCATTGATTGCCCCAATTACCCTTGCTTCACAAAACATGGGAACTTTCGTAATTTACCTTGGACTTGGGGTTGTTGCTCCGGCAGTTATCTCCTACGTATTCGGTAAGTTCTTGAGAGCTACTAAGAAGATTAAGAAGGGCGATATGACTATCGATCTTGTTTAAAATTAAAAATAAAAAAAATTCCCAATTGGGAATTTTTTTTGCGCTTATTTAATTTCGCTGGGAGCAGGAACTGCTAAATCGTTAGCAATCTTTTGAATTTGGGATGCGGTAACATCGTCGATGGAAACCCCGTGCTTAAGGTTGTGGTCATAATTACGGTATTCACGGTCCCCAGGAATTTTGATTTCCGTTTCTGGAAGATGGTCAAGATTCCGAATCCGGTTGAACATATCGGTTGCCTTATCACGGAGTGCATCAAGATTACCGAAGAAGGATGGATCAATAGCAAGCAGACACTGACTAAAGTCGTGCTTACCAACGTTAGTATCAGCTGAAATTGAACCTTGGGCTAAAATTCCGGTTAAAATTTCCACCACTAGTGAATTACCAAAGCCCTTGTAGTTAGAATTATGTTCAGCGGAACCACCTAACGTTAACACCCCACCCCCCTTTTGATTTGGGGTTAAGGCAGCCGTTGCTAAGATGTCTTCAGCTTCCTTAGCATCTGCAACGACGTTACGATCTTTATCGACCGCCCATTCTCCTGGTAGTGGCTGTTGCTTCTTATCTAGCACCTGAATTTTGCCACCAGATACCACCGATGTAGCCCCATCAAACACGAATGGATGGGGTTTAGCTGGGAACGTGAATGCAAATGCATTCGAACCTAAGAAGGCCTCAAGGGCATTGGTAGGCACTACTAATGGCCTAGTGTTAGTAAACGCAATTCCAATTAACCCCGGGGTAACGGCTTTCCGTGCCCAGTATCCAGCCGTTCCAAAGTGATTTGAATTTCTGATGACGGCCATGGAAATTACGGATTGCTTGGCTTTTTCAATTAACTTATCCATTGAAAGGTTACAGGCAATCTGTCCCATATTCTGGTTAGCGTCCACTAATAGACTAGTCGCACTTTCCTTTAGAATTTTAACTTGATTTTGAGGTTGAATCGTTCCGTCATCCACCATTTTTAAGTACCAGGCTAGTCTTTGTATTCCATGGGAAGAAATCCCCCGAAGGTCCGCATCCACTAATGTATCCGCGAGTAGGTTACTATCGGCTTCAGAAAAGCCCTTTTTAATAAACACTTGCTGTAGGTAATGTAATTCATCTGTTGATTTAATTTTCATATTGATTCCTCCTAATATTAGAATAATCTTATTTTATAATTGTAAACTCATTTAATTCATATCCCAATCATTTAGGTTATAAAATTAACGCCCTACTGCATTTTTGATATAATATTGATTAATTCATTAACGAGTGAGGAAGTGTTAAAATGCAACAATTTCCAGAAGCTTTAACCATTGCTGGCATTGATAGTGATGGTGGTGGCGGGATGCCGATTGACCTAAAAACGATGATGGCCATGCACGTTTACGGATTATCCGTAATTACCACTACCGTTGCTGCTAATTCATATGGAATTATTGACAGCCACCGGTTACCGAACCGGTTTATTGAAAACGAGTTTAAGGCGCTAACGGCTGACTATGATATAAAGGCCTGCAAGACCGGGTTATTGGATAGTAAGGAGTTAATTGACCTCGTTGCTGATAACTATGAGCACCATGATTTAGGTCCGTTAGTGGTGGATCCAGTGATTTTGGCTAAGACCGGAGAAGTTCTGTTAGATTCAGCAGCAATCAAGGCCCTCAAGGAACGCTTAATTCCAATTGCTACCATTATTACCCCTAATTACTATGAAGCAGAGCAGTTAACCGGAATAACAATCACTGATCAATCTGGAATGCTTAAGGCAGCAAGGCATTTAATGAAGTTGGGTTGTTCGAACGTGATGATTAAGGGACGCCATGACCGTGATGGAGAAGCTCAACCCCAGGTTAACGACTTAGTCATGCTTTCATCAGGCGATTATTTTTGGTTGACCGGTCCGTATTTCAAAACCCAGCGTAAAAACGGAACTGGCGATGCGCTCTCGGCCGCAATTACCGCTGGATTAGCAAAGGGCCAGTCAGTCGAACAATCCGTGAGGGCTGCAAAGCAGTATGTTGACCAAGCGATTCAAAATGAGATCATTGTAGGCCATAAGTACGGCCCAATTAATAATTGGGCTGGTTCAGAAAAAGGATAAATCCAATTAATAATGTGGGTTTATCCTTTTCATTTACTAATTATTTGCCACGCACTTCATGCAATTTTTCAGCAATGTGAACGAGTTCAATTGCAAATTTATGCGAATGGGCAATGTAACCATGCTTTAACCCTAACCGGTAGATGTACCCATTAATGTATTCCACTTCAGTTGGTCGGTCAGTAACCAAATCTTGATACATGGATGGGTAGTGTTCAGGGTTCACATCGTGGGCAACGTGGTAAATCGTTTGCCACTCTTCTTCTCTAGTGCTGAGGAGCTTAATACCAGCCCGTTCGAAGACGTCAAAGGCTTCGTTTACCAAGTCAATCCCCAGTGGTTTAGCGGATGGGGAGGCAATAAATTCACCATATGAACATTGGAAACTGGTGGCTAAGCTATTAAGGACCGAGTTAAAGATCACCTTAGCCAGTAATGTACCTAGGAAGTTTTCATGAATAGTGGCGTTTAAGCCAGCTTCCGTGAGTTCCTTTGCAATTTCCTTAGTCGTGGCATCGATGTGTTCAGTTTGGTTAGCTAGGTTACATGAACCAGTTCCCTTGGCAGCAACAAAATCAACTTCACCAGGCTTAGTTAGGATGCTGCCGATTAATGCAGTCCCCCCAATTACGTGTTGTTCAGGGAAGTACTTATCAATCTTCTCAATGTGCCCCATTCCGTTCATGAGGGTCACTGCATACTGTTTATCATTGAAGAAGTGTTGACAACGTTCCAACATTTCAGCTAACCCAATTTGCTTGGTAAATGGAACCACCACGTCAGGGTTGCCATTATACTCTTCTGGATAGTAAATATTGTCGATTTTAACTAGATGGCGGCCTTCACCCCGTCTGGACACATAGACCCCGTGTTGCTTCCGAATCGTTTCCACCTGTGGTTGCCAGGTATCAATATAATCAACGTCATAACCTACTTCTTGAAGTAAAATTCCGAAGTGAAGTCCCATTCCACCAGCACCTAAAATTGCATATTTCATATTTATACACGCTCCCCTTTATTTATGTTCATCAACAAATTTTTGAATTCGGTTAACCACTTCTGTTAGGTCTTCAGTGCTAGCGGCGTAGCTAAATCGAACATAGCCATCGCCGCCGGGACCAAAGATTGCCCCCGGCATGATTCCGACCAGAGCTTCCTTGGCAAGTTGATAACCAAACTTGTAACTATCCTGCTCAAACTGGGCTGGAATCTTAGCAAAGATGTAAAAGCCCCCGCTTGGTTCGGGGCTCGTAAAACCAGCCTTATCTAATCCATCCCGTAATAACTTGCGCCGCTTTACATATGTCTTTTTCATTTCTAGGCCATCATTCTCACCGTTTTTAAATGCTTCACTCGCGGCAAACTGGGCATTATCAGTTGCATTAGTATTGATCAAAGTGTGAACGGCGTTAATTTTACTAATGATGTCGGCAGGCCCACAAACAATGCCAATTCGCCACCCGGTCATTGCAAACGTTTTGGAAGCTCCGTTCATCACAATCGTTTGGTCGGGTAGTAACTTACCAAATGAGGTGTGCGGTTCATCATAGGTAAGTTCACTGTAGATTTCATCACTGATTAGGAAAATTTCGTGTTGCCTGATTACGTTGGCCAACGCAACCAGTTCTTTCTTGGTATAAGTATTCCCAACTGGATTGTTGGGATAGTTAATGATGATGGCCTTGGCATTGGGATGTTCTTTGAATGCCTGCTCGAGGCGTTCTGGAGTCAAAATAAAGTTATTATCAGAAGTATCAATGAATACGGGCGTGGCCTGGTTAAATTTAACGTTGGCTGCGTAAAGCGGATAGGTTGGTGTAGGGATGATAACCTCGTCCCCGGGGTTTAAAATGGTGGTAAAAACATCGTGGATTCCCTCCGCTAATCCAACGGTGGTGGTAATTTGGGTGTCTGGATCGTAGTCGAGTCCATATTTATCCTTCAAAAACTTAACTGCATTTACCCGTAGTGGCTTAATTCCCCGTGGATCGGTATAGTGACTCTCATCGTCTTCAATTGCCTTGATTGCCGCATCCTTAATGTGTCTAGGGGTGGCAAAGTCCGGTTCCCCGTAGGTTAATGAAATTAATCCCGGAATATCAGCAATTTTTAGGTTAAATTCAACAATTTCATTTGATTTCATTTTTTTAACGTTGTTGTTAATTTTGTCTGCTAAACTCATGTTAAGCGCCTCACTTTATTTTAACTACTTAAACAAAAAGCCCCCGTCTCTAACTTAATAGAAACGGAGGCTCCGCGGTACCATTCTAATTTAGATTCATAATAATACGAATCCATCTCGCTAACGTCTACCAAATAAAACTGTAAACGTGTGCACTAATAATGAAGTGCCGGACCATTATTATCTAAATATCGATAATACCAATCACAGGTCATCTTCGCCTAGTCTGCGCTAATCCATTCTCAGCAACCATGGATTTTCTGGGTAGCTTAACTGAGTTACTCTCCTGCTCGTATTGTTTATGTAATCATTTATTATTATTTTCTAATCATATTATAATTCTTTTTGATTTAATTTCAAGTATAATTATGAGATTTTTTTAATTTGAACGTGGATGATGGGCTAAAAAGCCGCGCTATCAATAAACCAGCCACCCTAAATTTTTAGAGTGGCTGGTTTCTAATCCTGCTTATTTTCTGATCGTTTGTTATTGAGACTAACCACAGTAGCATAACCAATAATAATAAATGGGAATCCATAGGTGATGATTTTAATCCCTGTCCACATCGTATCATACGGGATTAAATTAAATTGATTCTGTCGACTGAAATGCATTAGCATTAGTAGTGTAATTAGGGTCAACACGACGAGTCCCTGGATCGAAATAAATATAATTGAGATTCTTTTGTTCACTCTAAGTCACCTCCAAATAGACTAATAGTTCATATTATATCATACTAAAATAACCCTAATCCATTTTTTAGATTAGGGTTATTTTAATTAGTCGATTACTGTGAGGGCTGAATCAATTATTCTTTAACGTTAACGGTAACGTCGCTAAATCCGTTATCGAACTTAGCAGTCCAGTCACCTTCAGTTAAACGTGGTGGTAATAAGAAGGTTCCTGATGATACGCGTTGGCCAGCCTTAAATGATTGACCTTGTTCATGTAATTTCTTTACGAGCCATTGAAGTGAGTTTAATGGGTTTCCTAATACTTCAGAGGAGACCCCATCCACTTCTTCTTTGCCATTGTGGTAAAGCTTAGTATGAACGTTTTCTAAATCCTTCATCGTGAATTCACTGGTGTCTCTTTCTTCACCGTAAACTACGTATCCACCAACAGCGGCATCTGCCATAACTAAGTATTTGGATAGTGATGGGAACCAGTCGGAAAATCTTGAATCAGGTACTTCAACACCTGAAGCAACGGTAGTCTTACGAGCTAAATCTTCAAGGGAATCGTTAACTGATAAGTCATCCTTGGCTTTAAAGACTAATTCCACTTCAGCAAGTGGATCCATTAAGTCGCTACTCAATGATAAGGTTGCAGGTGATTTAACAAAGTGTTCTTGAACTTGGGCTCCATACAGTGGCTCAGTGGAGTCAAACATGTCTTGAGTCTGCTTACTGGTAAGACTAACTTTATATCCACCAAGTGGTTGTGACTTAAGCTCCATTAATCGGCGTTGAACTCGATATGATGCATCTTCATCGTTTAATAGGTTAGTCCAGTCATCCATTTTAAGCGCTTCACGGTTAGCATATGCGTTGTAAAGGGCTTGAGCTAATCTTTCTTCAGTATCGTTTAATTCTACTACAGTTAAGTTTTCTTGGTTAGTGTGTGTGTTAGTGTTTGTCATAATAAATCGCTCCTCTATATTGTCAGAACGAATCATTTGAAATGATTCGTACTATCATCCTAATGTAATTGTTAATCTGAATCTGTCCATCATCTGAGTTGTTACTAATGTCTGATTTCATACGAACCACTTCTTTCTTAATTATTATTTCAGGTAAACAAAAAGCGCCCCTAGCCTCCCAATAATTTGGGATCCTAAGGGCGCTCACGCGCGTTACCACCTTAATTTATCAGGAAATGAAACTCTCCTGACCTCGACGTACGGTCAAATGAATCAACGATACGCTGGCATGATAACGGATGCTTCCGGTAGGACTTACTTAAGATTCAGTCTACTAACTAAAGAATGATAACTACTCATAATCTCAATACACTGTCTCACCACCCCAGTGCTCTCTGCAAAATTGATTAATTCGTTTTTTCTTATAATCGCTATTTATTTATCTGATTGGTTACAAGTATATACTCTAAAATTATAAAGTCAACACTTTTTGACATTTTATTTTAATATATTTTTAATTATGGGTTTCCAAATTTGAATGATGCTTGCCATATACGGCATAAACAGCCATTCCGATTGCAAACCAAACAACGAACCGAACCCAAGTTTCCCAGTTTAATCCTAAAATTAGTAGGATACAGAATGCGATTGAAATTAGTGGCACGTATGGCACGCCAGGAACCTTAAATCCTCTATGAATTTCTGGGTGCTTCTTTCTCATCCAAATAATTCCAGCAGATACTAGAATAAATGCGGCCAGGGTTCCGATATTAACCATTTCGGAAAGCACGTTTAAGTTAACTAAGCCAGCGACCAATGCGGTAACAATTCCAAAGAACCAAGTTCCCTTAACTGGGACTTGCCGTTTCTTATCCACGTCCCCAAAAAACTTAGGGAATAGTCCATCCCGTCCCATTGAGTAACTAATTCTAGTTTGCCCATATAGTGAGACGAGGGTAACAGTCGTCATTCCAAGAATTGCCCCAACACTTACGATTACGGATAACCAGGTTTGACCAGTTGATCTTAAAACGGCAATAACTGGATCATTTAGATAGTTAGCAAAAGCCGTGTACTTAACTACTCCAGTCATGATTAACGTCATAACAATGTAAAGAACGGTCGAGATAATTAGTGAGAACATAATCCCTCTTGGAAGGGTCTTACTAGGGTTAACTGTTTCCTCAGCACTTGATGAAACGGCATCAAACCCAATAAATGAGAAGAACACAATTGATGCCCCTGGAATAATACCGGAAGCAACACCATGGTTGAATGAGTACCAACCATAAGGAGCAAAAGGCTTCCAGTTATAACTCTTGATGGCCCAAAAGGTGGAAACAATGAATAAAAGGATGACCCCAATTTTTACGAAAACCATAATGTCATTGATTCGTTTAGTTTGGTTGATTCCACGGGAGATAATGAACGTTAGTACGATAATTAACAGGAATGCAGGTAAATTAAAATATGACGTTACTCCCGGAGTAGTTCCAGCGGCACTTGCTAACGAAGGTGGAATGTTAATTCCAAAACTATGTAGTAAGCTGGTTAAATATCCAGACCAACCAACTGCAACCGCTGAAGCCCCTAGTGCATATTCCAAAATTAAGTCCCAACCAATGATAAATGCGATGACTTCACCAAAAGCAAGGTATGAATAGGTATATGCTGACCCAGAGATCGGTGCAAATGAAGCAAATTCACCATAACAAAGTCCGGCAAATCCACAACAAATCGCTGCAATGATAAAAGAAACGATGATTGACGGTCCGGCCGTCAGAGAGGCTTTCCCGGTTAAGACAAAAATCCCGGTTCCAATAATTTCACCAATTCCTAGCAAAGTTAAGTCCATTGTTTTAAGACTACGCTTTAACGGGGAAGTATTTGCTGTTAAAGCAGATAAATCTTTCTTTCTAAAAATATCCATAACTTATTCACCCCAATTAATATTCATCCAAATTAAAATACAATTAAACTTTTTTAATTTTACTAATCATATTATCATTTTATTCATATGTCAAGGTTATATGTTATAAAAAATCACATATTGTCGTTATGAGTGCATATATATTAGCACGATTAGTTCATTTTTATGGGCGTTGATTACAACTCTTGTAATATAATGTATCATGTTATGACCTAAAATTATTCAATCTAAGGCATTGGTTGTTTTAGTTATTACAAATGTTACATATATTACAATAAGCTACGTCTAAAATAGTGATATAATGTTGTTTAAAGAGAGATGATTAATATGAATAAATGCAGACTCAAGTCCATAATATTGGTTGGTGCCATAGCGTTAATTGGCTTATTAGGCTTTGGTTTTACAAATGCGAATGCGGCTAGTTACGCTAATCGAACGTGGCACGGCCTCGATTATGATGATGCAAGAAATCCAACAGATGTGAAGCAAATTAAAATTATGATCGATAATGTTGCTAAGCATAAGGGAAACTATCTTAAGTTACATTTAACTGATGATACTGATTTTGCGATTGAAAATGAGACCATTGGTCAAACGGTTCAAAAGTATCCTAAGATGAAGGATGGCTTGTATTATAATTCCGATACTAAAAAGTTGTTCATGAGTAAAGCTCAACTAAGTGAATTGATTCAATACGGATTAAAGAAGAAAATCACGGTTATTCCTGAGATTGATGTTCCTTCCCATACCGTTGGTCTCCATAACGTTTTAAAGGTTACGAATCCGACGTTAGATAAGGAAGTATACGATACGGCGTACGAACAGCTTAGCTACGGGAAATCCGCTACCAAGAAGTTGGTAAAGGCAATTTTTCAAGAATACTTACCATTAATTCCAGCGGGCAGCCCAATTGGAACTGGTGGGGATGAATTATCGGTGGCTAGCGCCAAACATAAGCAGTCATTACTTAAATTCGATAATGAACTTGACGAAAGCCTCGACGGTCATCAAATGTGGATGTATAACGACAGCGCTCAAAAATTAACGTTTAAGGATCTTAATTTGGATATTGTAATTGAGTACTGGAGTCAAACTGGTGATCAGGACGTTAAGTCATACACGAAGGATAATTTAGCAAATAATGCATCAGCTTCAGAATTACTTAGTAACGGCTACAAGCTCGTTAACATTAATTCGTATTTCCTATACTTACTTCCAGAAAAGAGTTTTGTTACTGCTAAAAACTATAAATACTACCTTAAGGATTTAAATACGTACTTTGGTGAAAATATTTTCAATGAAAAATCATTCTATACTAAGGTAAAGGCATCTAAAAACATTATTGGATCCGCTTCTAGTATTTGGTACGATGATAAGCCTGAAATGACCCCTAAGGAGACCGTTAAGAAATTAATGCCGTGGGTTAATTCCTACTTAGATTGGGTTCATAAGGGTAAATTAACAGTTAAATAACCAAAATAAAAAGTAGTTAGCTCATTAATTTTGAACTAACTACTTTTTTGCTAATCGGTTAGCATTGCTGATTTAACTTCATTTGCAAACTGCTTTAAGTATTTTGGTGCATCGGTTTTGTATTTTTCAACGATCTTAACGAAGGCGCTTCCGATGATGACCCCGTCCGCAAATTCAGCCAATTGACGGGCTTGCTCTGGTTCATGGACCCCAAACCCAATCGCAACCGGAACCGTTGTATCGGCCTTAATTTGCTTTACAATGGAAGAAAGTTGATCCGAGAAATGATCCCGTTCGCCGGTTACCCCCAGTGATGAGACTAGGTAGACGAACCCGCTGGCGTCCTTTGCAATTGGTTTAATCCGGTCCCCTGAGTTTAATGTAATCAATGGCACGAGATCAATTTCATACTTAGTAGTATAAGGGGTCAACTCGCCCTTTTCTTCGTAGGGTAGGTCTGGGATGATTAATCCATCTACTCCATACTTTTTACAATCACGGCAGAATTCATCATAACCATACTGTAAAACGATGTTTAAATAGGTTAAAAAGACCAATGGAACGGCCGTTTTAGTTCTAATTTCCGCTACGGCGTCAAAAATGGCCTTCATTGGAAGGTCAAAGTCACGTAAAGCCCGTAAATCGGCCCGTTGAATGACTGGCCCGTCAGCAATTGGATCTGAAAATGGGACCCCAATTTCAACGACATCAGCGCCACCTTCTGCTAGTGCGACCACGTTATTCACCGTTGTTGCCATGTCTGGATCATTAGCGGTTACGAACCCCACTAGTTTATGCCGCCCGGTAAAGGCATCTGATAATTTACTCATTTAAATCCACTCCTCTGTATTTTGCGATTGAGGCAACGTCCTTGTCGCCACGTCCTGATAGGGTACATACAATAATTTGATCTTTGGCCATCTTAGGAGCCAGTTTTTGCACGTAGGCAACCGCATGACAACTTTCGATGGCGGCAATAATGCCCTCTTCTTTTGCGATGTATTCGAATGCATCGACAGCTTCATCATCGGTAATCCCAACGTAGCTAGCCCGGTGCTTAGCTGCTAATTCAGCATGTTCTGGCCCAACCCCAGGATAATCGAGACCGGCTGAAATCGAGTAGACGGGCTTAATTTGACCGGTGTCGTTTTGGAGAAATAATGACTTCATCCCATGAAAGACCCCTAAGCGCCCCTTTTCAATGGTGGCAGCCGTTAAGTCGGTATCAACACCCTTTCCAGCTGCTTCCACCCCAATTAATTTAACGTCCTTATCGTTAATGTAGTTGGCAAAACTACCGATGGCGTTGCTCCCACCACCGACACAGGCGATTACAGCATCAGGAAGCTTCCCCGTATCTTCTAGGATTTGTTCGCGGGATTCTTTACTAATAACGCTTTGGAAGTCTCTAACGATGGTTGGGTATGGATGGGGACCAGTTGCAGAACCCATAACGTAGAAAGTATCATCACTGCGCTTAGCAAATTCTTGAAGCGCTGCGTTAATGGCGTCCTTTAAAACCATTGATCCAGAGGTAACGGGGTGTACCTTGGCACCTAGTAATTCCATCCGATAAACGTTTAGCTTTTGCCGATCGGTATCTTCTTTCCCCATGTAAATTTCACATTCCATCCCGAATAATGCTGCGATGGTAGCGGTGGCCACCCCATGTTGACCAGCTCCGGTTTCCGCAATCAACCGTTTCTTACCCATCCGCTTGGCTAATAGGGCTTGGCCGATAACGTTATTGATCTTGTGAGCTCCGGTATGGTTCAAATCTTCACGCTTAAAGTAGATTTGGGCTCCCCCTAAGTCATCGGACATCCGCTGAGCATGGTAGAGCAATGATGGCCGGTTAGCGTATTTATTTAATAATGAGTGCAATTCCTCTTGGAATTCAGGATCGTTCTTAGCTTCTTCGTAGACCTTAGCCATTCGATTTAATTCGTTCATTAGTGTTTCTGGGACGTATTGGCCCCCGTATTCAGCAAATCGACCGTTTGATTTTGACATTTATGTTCACTCCTTAATTTTTATGCGCGGTGGTGATAATGGATTCAACCAACTGTGCATCTTTGGTTCCGTTTGTTTCGACCCCGCTACTAACGTCTAGGTAGTCGGGATGTAAGTTATTAATTGCTTCAATTGCGTTGGTGGGGGTTAACCCGCCAGCTACCATTAATGGTTGTTTGAAATTGAATTGGAGGCTTTGCCAATCCAGTGGCTTTCCAGAACCATTGCCGCTATCAACCATTACGTAGTCAGCAGCGGTTGCGGTAACCGGTTGCTTCGCTGGTTTGAAAACCTTGATCACTGGAATGCCAGAATCCATTAATTCCGTTACGGCTGATTCTGACTGTCCGCCGTGAAGTTGGGCTACTTGAATTATTTGAGCTTGGTAAAGCTGTTTAATCGTTTGAATGGGGGTGTCAACGAAGACCCCGACCGCCTTGATGTTAGGATCTAATTGGTTTCTGAGCTCTTTTGCCTTTTGGGCATCCACTTGGTGGCGGCCCTTAGCAAATACGAAACCAACTAAATCTGGTTGCAACTGGTTCATCATCTCAACTTCTGATAACTGAGTCACCCCACAGATTTTAATCTTAGTCACGAACTTCAACTCCCTGAGCTTCCTCAATAAATGCTGCTTTGTGATCGGACTTCATTAACGTTTCGCCAATCAAGACCCCGTTAACCCCGATCTCAGCTAGCTGTTTCACGTCATCAATGGTCTTAACCCCACTTTCAGCGATGAATGCCACTGACTTTGGCACTAGGGGACGGAGCTTGATGCTGTTTTCAAATGAAACGGTAAAGTTTTTCAAATTCCGGTTGTTGACCCCAACCATCTTAGCGCCCGCATCCAATGCGATTTGAATTTCCTTTTCGTCATGGGCTTCAACGATTGCCGCTAAGCCTAATTGATGGGCTAGGGCTAAGTATTCCTTTAGTTGGGCTGGGGTTAAAATGGCGACGATCAATAAAATGATGCGGGCCCCGGCAGCCTTAGCTTGGTAAATCATGTATGGATTAATCGTGAAATCTTTTCTTAATACGGGTGTGTCAACGTGGTCGGTAATTGTATCTAGATACTTGATACTCCCCTTGAAATAATCCGGTTCCGTCAGCACTGAAATGGCGGTAACCCCAGCTGCTGAATACTGTTCAGCAATTGAAAGGTATGGAAAATCTTCAACAATGATGCCCTTGGATGGCGAAGCCTTCTTAACTTCACCAATTACGTGAACCCCATCGTTTAAGAACCGGTCGTAAATGTCCTGTGCGTTTGTCTTTGGTTGATCGGCAGCTGCTGCTTTAACCGCTGCTAGTGGGGTTGCTGCCATTTCCTTGTTAATTCGTTTTTGAGTTGCACTTACTAAGTCATCTAAAATCATTTTAATTGCCTCCTAGTATGCCAAGAGCTTCCCTAATAGTAGTAAAGCCTTTCCGCTGTCAATTGCATCAGCGGCTAGTTTAATTCCTTCTGCGATTGAAACGTTTGGCCGGATGGTGTTGATTGCTAAACCGGAGTTCAAAAGAACGATGTCTCGTCTGGCGCCCTTTTCGCCGTCTAAAATGCGGTTAGTAATTGCAGCGTTTTCTTCTGGAGTGCCACCGACGATTTCTGATTTGCTGGCGCGTTTTAACCCGAATTGTTCCGGGGTAATGGTTTCAACGTCACTCAGTTTCCCAGCTTGTAAGCTGACTACCTTAGTAGGTGCTGAGATTGAAGCTTCATCTAAACCATCGGTTCCATAGATTACCTTTGCCTTAACCACCCCAAGTTTTTGCAACACGTGGGCTAATGGAAGGAGTAATGATTCATCATATACCCCTAAGAGTTGTGATTGGGCATGGGCGGGGTTTGCTAATGGCCCTAAAATATTAAAGAGGGTCCGAATCCCTAATTCCTTTCTAACTGGGGCAACGTACTTCATTGCCTGATGGTATTTTTGGGCAAATAGGAAGGTAAAGTTATCATCTGCAAGCATCTTTTGACTAGTGTCAGCATCTAAATTGATGTTGAAACCAATTGCTTGGAGCATGTCGGCAGCCCCACTCTTGGATGAAGCGGCCCGGTTACCATGTTTAACCACTGGAATTCCTAGGCTAGCTAACACGATACTAGTGGTCGTCGAAATGTTAAATGAATTGGAATGGTCACCACCAGTTCCTACGATGTCGATTGCATCGTGTTCCTCTTCAAATTCAGCGGCATGGGCTCTCATTGAATGCGCAGCCCCGGCAATTTCTTCAACCGTTTCTTTTTTAACTGATAATCCAGTTAATAAGGAAGCAATCTTAATCGAACTAGCTTCACCATCCATAATTTCGTCCATTACTTGAACCATTTCATCATAAGTTAAATCTTCGTTATTGGTAACTTTTTCAATTGCAGCATCGATCATTTTTATCACTCCGTTTTGGTTAAATTAGTTGTTTGCTGTTTGCGTTTGTCATTGCAAGGAAGTTATTGAAAATTTGGTGGGCGACCGTTTGATCCGTCATGATGGATTCGGGATGGTATTCAACTCCGTAAACATGGTTTACATCGTCGGCCACCGCTTGAACGGTGCCATCGTCAGCCATTCCGGTAACCTTTAAATTATCTGGAACGGTGTTGGGATTAATTACTAATGAGTGGTAACGACCAATCGTAAATTGCGCTGGGCAGTTATTAAATAGTTCGCTATCGTTAGTCTTTAACATGGTATCGGTCTTCCCATGCATTATGTGCGGAGCCTTAACAACGTGGGCGCCGTACACTTCACCAATGGCTTGGTGCCCTAAGCACACCCCTAAGACTGGGAAGCGACCAATGGCAGCCTTTAATACTTGGTTCATATTCCCAGCATCTTCGGGCCGCCCTGGTCCGGGGGAAAGCACGATTCCGGTTAATCCTGGTTGATCCAGATCTGATTCACTGACCTGATCATTTTTCACGACTTTGATTTTTTGGTCGGTCAAGTTGCCGATTTCTTGGAATAGGTTATAGGTAAAGCTGTCGTAGTTATCAATTAGTAAGATCATATTGGTTTTCCTCCTGTGCTTGTTCTGCTTTGATTGCATCTAACATTAAGCGGCTTTTATTGCCGAATTCATGAAATTCTTGGTTAGCATCACTATCTGCAACGATTCCGGCTCCTGAGTGGATCACTAGGTGGTCGCCCTTCTTATACCCCAGTCGAATTCCGATGCAAAGATCTAGATCACCGTTGAAATCAATGTAGCCGATTCCGCCGCCGTAGATGCCGCGCTTGCGTTGTTCTAGTTTAGCAATGATTTTCATTGCTGATTCCTTGGGTGCTCCTGAGAGGGTACCCGCTGGCAGAACTGCGCTAACGATGTCAACGGGTGTGAATTCTTTGTTGGCAACACTTTTGATTTTGGATCCGAGATGCATTACGTTGCTAAAACGAAGGAGTTCACGAAGCTTGGTAACGTGAACGCTACCGAATTCACTGACCCGCCCTAAGTCGTTTCTGCCGAGGTCAACTAGCATGTTGTGTTCCGCTAGTTCCTTGGGACTGTGGGTTAACTCTGCTGCGAATTTTTCATCTTCAACTTGATCATGCCCCCGGCGTCTGGTTCCAGCTAGTGGGTAACTGAATAAATGCGCATTGCTTTTACTGATTAGGGTTTCGGGGGATGCCCCGACGGATTGGAAATCGTTATTAGCGAAGTAGAAATGATATGGTGATTTAACATCTTCGAACAACGTTTTACCAACGTTGATTAATGAACCCTGTGCGCTTGCTTGATATGGGTTCGAAAGGATTAATTGAAAAATGTCACCTAATTCAATGTGGTGTTTAGTTTGGGCAACCCGTTCATCAAATTGGGCTAGGTTGAATTGATTTTTGAATTTACCGTTAATTTTCAATCCAGGAAGTTTTGGCTTCTGCTGACTGAGGATGGTGATAACCTCGTTAAGTCTATCTTCTAATCGTTGGATAGTAGCCTCATATTCGGTATTTAGATGCTCACTGGCAATCAACTGGCTTGCGGTTAATTGATGGTTCTGCCGATCGTATGTCAACGTAATGTCTGGGATCATCAGTTCCAAGTCGGCTAAATCTAAGTCATCTGGAGTGTCTGTTAGCCGATTGTTCTGATCGTATTTAGCAAAGTCATAACCGAAGTAGCCGATTAATCCGGTACTGAACGGAGGTAATGATAATTTAGGAACTTGATACTTATGAATTAGTTGATTTAAAAACGTGATTGGGGAAGTGGTTTGTTCAGTTGTTTGACCACTTTGGTCGGTGGTTTGAACGTTTCCGTTACGAGCGGTGATAACTTGAAGGGGCTTGATCACTACTGCTGTATAGCGAGAATCTTGATATTCAAACATCATACTGTGGTTAGCATCTGGTTCATCGTGATTGATGATTTGGAATGGATCAAATTGATTTAGTTGAACTGAGGCACTAACGGGAAGGTAGTTGTAATCATGGCTCAATTGCTTTAATTCAGATTTAATATTCAAATTGGTTCACCTCGTTAAAAAATTGCATTAAAAAAATCCGCCCATAACAACGCAACTAATGCTTTGTTAAGGACGGATTCTTTTTATCCGCGGTGCCACCTTAATTAGACTGGTCTAATTATTACCTAGGACACCAAATAATGGTCCTAAATAATAATTAAATCAATCCCTCCTTAGCGAGATACGTGTTCATATCCCCGGCAACTGACGTATGCCTGACGTTTCTCCGTACTCAACTTGCGTTTTTCGGAAGAACCCTCCGTGGTCCATTTAACTGCCTGCGTTCGGTCGCATTCCCATCATCGGCGACTCTCTTTACGTGCACAACAATCTTGATCTCCACATCGTTGGTTTTTGTAATAGACGAATTATTTAATTGGTTATTATACTATTCTCAATTATCTTAAAAGTCAATGATAAAATTAATTTTATTTCTAATTTGTTCAAAATATCCAAAAAAATAAAATTAAAAATGGTCTTATATTACAGATGCTAAAATAAATAAACGGAGGGCAAATCAGTGATTTGCCCTCCGTTTATTTATTTTATGTTCTTTATTTTGGTAAATGGTTAACAGCATATTTCGCTTGTTCTTGTGTAAATTGTTCTCCAGAACTTGAAGTTAATTGGTCCATAATAGCGGCTGTTGACATATGTTGATCTCTTTGGTAACTTTTGGCACTTTTCAAAGCAACTTCATTCCAGTTAATATGATAATCGCTATTAAGATGTTTAATTGCATAATCAGCATCTTCTTTGCTAAATTTATCTCCGTAACTAGAAGTTAATTGATCATATACTCCCTTTTCAGACATATTCTGAATATCTACGTATTCTTTAGCACTTTCTAAAGCGTTTCTCTGATTATTAGTTGCGTTGTTGTTTGTACCGCTTGAATTATTATTTTTTGAACTTGTATTGGATGAGCTAGATGAATTTTTATTATCACTACCAGTTCCACTTAAAAATCCAAAAATAAAGAAAACTGCAATTACAATAATTAACCAAATCCACCAAACCTTATACCAAGGTTTTTGATTCTTTTTATTTTCCATTGCTACTACCGTTTGCTGGTTTTTGTAAGAATAAAAATACAGTTGCAACTATCAGTAATACTATACTTGGAAACGCAAGCGATAGTGTAAATCCTGATAATGCACAACCGATTAATCCAAGTACCGGCCCCACAATTGAAATACCATTTTGACGACTCTTATACAGCGCAATTACGTGTATGATAACACCGATCCATTGAACAATATAGAAGAAAGCCCCACTTGCATCTGCACCATTACTACTGCTAAAAGCAGCAGCAAAAATGACGAACCAAGAAGTAAGTAATAGAACTGCATCGATAATATCAAATATCCCTGTCCAAACATTTATCTTTAATTTCAAAAAGATAACCTCCTAAATTATTTATAAAGCATTATTAATTTTACTATAAGTTTAATATAATTGGAACTTATTTTTATATTATAAGTATTATATTAGACTGATTTAATATAATTATTTTTAGTCGTGTAAGATGTTTAAATCTATATTTAACTTGATTTGCTTGCTTTTAATTTAATTTTTTATTTTTATATGTTGTATACCATTAGTGAAATAGTGCTTTTCTATTAAATAGATTGAATGTTAAATTTGAAATTAAGACTTAAATTAAAAAAAGATTAAAAACACCATTGATTTTTAATTTAGATTATGGTTTAATTAAGACATTCAAACGAGAAGGGAATTGTTATTTATGAAGAATCAAATGATTAATAATAATAGTTATTATTATGGCTTCTATTACTTTAAGTAGTGCGTTCGTACATATGATGCGGACGTACACATGCGTTCGCATCTAAGTAGTAAAGTCATTGATTTTGATTTTAGCTAGTTAGATGTGAGAGTTCATCTAGCTAGTGGTTCATAATAATACGATTGCTTTAGACGAAGTCAAAGTAGGTATTAAGCCAGCTAGGTGAATTAATTCATCCAGCTGGCTTTTTATTTTGAAAGGAAGTTATTAATTATGAGTAATATTGATGGTCACACAATTTTAATTGGTTTAATGGCATACCCAATTCGCCACTCTATGTCCCCTACTATGCACAACGCTGCTTTTGAAAAGTTGAATTTAAACTACGCCTACCTGGCGTTCGATATTGATTCTGACCGCTTGGAAGCTGGGGTCAACGCACTCCGGACGCTGGACATGCGGGGCACGAACGTTTCAATGCCTAACAAACAACGAATTATCAAGTACCTAGACAAATTAGACGTTTCAGCAGAAATGAACCAAGCCGTTAACACGGTCGTGAACGATAACGGCGTCTTGACTGGCTACACCACTGACGGCGTTGGCTTCACAACTGATCTTAAGAAGAAGGGCCATCCCGTTGCCGGTAAGAAAATGGTCTTAGCAGGTGCCGGTGGTGCCGGAACCCCAATTGCGATCCAATCAGCAATGGAGGGTTTAAGTGAAGTAAAGATTTTTAATCGAGCTGACACGAACCTCGATAATGCGAAACGGGTAGCTAAGATCATCAACGAACGGACCGACTGTAAAGCTAGTGTTGAAGCACTCGAAAACCAAGCTGCATTCAAATCCGCAATTGCCGAAGCAGATATCTACTGTGATGCAACTGGAGTGGGGATGAAGCCCCTGGAAGATGTGAGCTTAGTGAACGACCCGAATTGGTTCCACAAGGACCTCGTCGTATTCGACACTGTTTACTCCCCTCGCGAAACAAAGTTAATGAAGATTGCTAAGTCAGCAGGCCTTAAGCACGTTTACAACGGGCTAGGGATGATGATCGAACAGGGAGCAGCCGCATTTAAGCTCTGGACTGGTGAAGACATGCCAATTGACGTTGTTGAAGAAGCAATTGCTAAAAAGGATGGGCATGCGAATGAAAAAGATTAACGTAGGTTCAACCACCCTGAGCGATCAGCACCCTAGCGTTGCGGTTCCAATCACCGGAACGGATGAGGCTGAGATTAGTCAGCAGCTGCAGTTGATCAAGGCTGAAAGCGTTGATTTGATTGAGTTTCGGATTGACTATTTAACCGACTTTACCGCAGCTGCCCTGCAAAACGGAAAGCAACAAATTCAAGCTCGCTTTCCAGCCGTTCCAATAATTGCTACGATTCGAACACAATCTGAGGGCGGTAAGTTTGACGACCACCATGACGACTACCTAGCCGCTTTGAAGCAGGTTATCAACGTTGGCTTTTCACTCTTAGACGTTGAAATTAGTCGCCCCGGGGTCGCTGACGTCATTACCATTGCACACCAACACCACCAATTAGTAATTGGTAGTTTTCATAACTTCACCCAGACGCCAGCTGATCAAACCCTGCTAGCAACATGGCAAAAGATGGAAACGCTCGGTTGTGACGTTGCAAAAATGGCGGTAATGCCAAATATTAACGACGACGTATTGAGGTTTATGCAAGTTTCCAATCAGGCTAACCAAACCCTTAAAGTTCCAATCATCAGCATGGCAATGGGGAAACTTGGCATTGTCACTCGCATTAGCGGTCCGCTGACCGGTTCAGTAATTACCTTTGGCAGCATTACTAATGAAGCTCAATCAGCACCGGGCCAAATTACAAGTCCGCAACTAGCAGCGATTATCAACATCGTTGCACCACAATAAGGAGGAACGCAAAATGAATCGAATTCGACTAAAAACGGGGTTATTCCTAAACTACTTAGTGCACGGGTTTGCATTGATCATCCTAACCCAAAACCTATTGCCCCTCGCTCATAATTGGGGGAGCAGCTTAGCAGTTGCATCATTCGCCCTTTCCGGAATTGGAATCGGCCGTTTGATTGCATACTTAATCATGGGGTTCGTCTCCGATCGCTTCGGTCGGAAGACCACCCTAATGATTGGAATGACCACGTACCTAATCTTCTTTGTAGTTTCCCCCTTAAACCATTCATTAGCGATTGCATACTTAATGTCAATCATTGCCGGAATTGCTAATTCAGCTTTGGATTCCGCAACTTACCCCCTCTTTTCCGAATTGGAAGGGAACAGCAGTTCCAACAGTATCCTATTGAAGGCGTTCATCTCAGTCGGTGAATTTATTCTGCCAATCATCGTTCTCTTCTTAAAGGGGCGCGACCTTTGGTTCGGAATTTCCTTCTGGATCCCAGCAGTTGTGTTACTATTAAACGTAGCTAATGTTGCAAGTTGTAAACTCCCCAAGCGAAGTCAGGCTGTTGATCAAGTGGTTGATCGAGCCATGCGGATTTCTAAGGTC
The DNA here is from genome assembly GCF_019303535.1 of Lactobacillus sp. Sy-1. GTDB lineage: Bacteria > Bacillota > Bacilli > Lactobacillales > Lactobacillaceae > Nicoliella. Next base: position 284,148 of record NZ_JACCIU010000002.1, read on the forward strand.
GGCAAGGGATTACTTACCTTCGCCCTTTTCATCTACGGCTTTACTTCCATGGCAGTTATGATTTGGTTCACCCAATGGATTACCATTTTTGCCAACAAAATTGGGTTCAACGACGTTACCGCCCACCTCTTATTATCACTGTACAGTATTGGTTCCATTACCGGAGTATTAACTTCCTTCGTGATTTTAAAACGGTTCAATGTTCAAAGACCCCTTTTCTTGATTTTGAACTTGGTTTCATTAGTTTCAATCGCAGTGGTTAGCTTCAGTCAAACGCCATTACTTTCAGCAGTTGCTTCCTTTACGTTTGGCCTTAGTGCTGCTGGAGGACTAATGCAATTAGCGTTAAGTCAACTACTTAGCATCTTCCCTAAGCATAAGGGAATCTACACTGGAATCTTCTTTATGTTCGGAAGTATTGCCTCGTTCTCAATTCCGATTATCACCGGATTCTTGATTCGTTTCGGCGAACAAAACATCCTAATGGGTGACATCGTAATTGCGTTCATTGGTTTATTAGCAGCAATCATCACGTTCTTGGTGAAGCCATCAAAGGAGAATCAACTAGAGGCCGCTCGTTCTGAAATCAACGCCATTGATGCTCAATTAGTAGCACTCTTAGAACAACGTTTCTCAGCGGTTAAGGAAGTTCAAGCGTTCAAGGAAGAACACCAACTACCAACTGAAGATGCTGATCGGGAGTCAGCCGTGTTGGAAAAGATTAAGCAACTAACCCGAAACAAGGATTTAGTGCACTACAACCAAAACATTATTCAAAACATCATGAATAATTCAAAACAATACCAAACTAAACTCAATCAAAATAAATCGTAAAGGATGATTAAACTATGTACTACTTAACAGCAGGAGAATCGCACGGACCAGAATTAAGCGGCATTATTGAAGGAATTCCAGCCGGCTTAAAATTAGATGTTGATCAGATCAACGCTGACCTAGCCGCTCGGCAAGGTGGCTATGGCCGGGGCAATCGTCAAAAGATTGAACATGACCAAGTAATTATCACTGGTGGGGTTCGGCACGGAATTACCTTAGGCTCCCCCATTGCCTTGACCGTTAAGAACCGTGACCATGCCCACTGGTCTGAAATTATGAACCCAACGTCGGAAGAAACGCCCCAAAACACGTTGCGTCAAGTCACTCGCCCTCGCCCTGGCCATGCTGATTTAGTCGGGGGGATGAAGTATAACCACCGGGACTTAAGAAACGTCCTTGAACGCTCATCCGCTCGGGAAACTGCAATGCGGGTTGCGATTGGGAGCGTTTGTAAGCAATTGTTGAATCAACTCGGCATTCAAATCATTGGCTACGTTGAAGCCATTGGTGGAATCAATGCTGATAAGGAGCAACCAACTGATGTTGCTACCATTAAAAAAGCAATCACCAGCAATGATTTACGGGTAATGGATGAAAGTGCAGTGCAACCCATCCATGAATTGATTGACGAAACGAAGCGGAACGGGGATACCCTTGGGGGCGTGATTAGAGTGGTTGCCCAAAACGTTCCAGCTGGATTGGGTAGTTACATTAGTTGGGATACTAAGTTAGACGCTAAATTAGCTGCTGCCGTTATGGGTGTTAACGCCATGAAGGGAGTCGAAATTGGTGATGGCTTTAAGGATGCCGAACATCATGGAAGCCAAGTAATGGACGAAATCGACTGGGATGCGGACCATGGATTTTCTAGAAATTCAGATCATCTTGGTGGGTTTGAAGGTGGAATGACTAACGGAATGCCTGTAATCGTTAAGGCTGCGATGAAGCCAATTCCAACCCTTTACAGACCACTGCAAAGTGCCGACATTAACAGTAAGGAAGTTAAAAAGGCGAACGTAGAACGTTCTGACACTACGGCAATCGTGCCCGCTTCGATCGTAATTGAAAGCGTGGTTTCCATTGAACTAGCCAAAGCAGTTACGGATACGTTTGATGGTAGTAACATGGCCCGCTTGAAGAAACAACTTGCCGACTACCGTGCCGAAATTAAAAACTTCTAAGGAGGTTCCCACAATGCAAACAAACAGCCGTTTATCAGGAACAATTAGCGTTCCTGGCGACAAAAGTATTTCCCACCGTAGTATTATTTTAGGTGCCCTTAGTAACGGGACCACTAAGATTACTAACTTCTTGCGTTCTGCTGACTGTATTTCAACAATGGGGGTTTTTCGGAATCTGGGGGTTCAAATTGATGATACGCCAGCCGAAATTACGGTGCATGGGGTTGGAATTAAGGGCCTTCAAGCCCCTAAGGTTGATTTGGATATGGGAAACTCTGGAACATCGACCAGATTGATCAGCGGGGTTTTAGCTGGACAACCGTTTGTGAGTCGGGTTATGGGGGATGCGTCCCTTTCGAAGCGCCCAATGAAGCGAATCATCACCCCCCTTTCTGAAATGGGCAGTGAAATTGATGCGGTTGAAAACCACCTTCCAATGACAATTCATGGTACTCAGTTGCACGGGATTCAATATGAGATGCCGGTTGCTAGTGCGCAGGTAAAAAGCGCCATTATCTTGGCGGCCTTACAAGCAGACGGTGATACAACCATCATTGAACCGGTGAAATCACGTGATCATACGGAAAATATGCTGGAGCGGTTTAGTCCCGATAGTATTGAAAAGCATGACCACCAAATCGTCATTCACCCCCACCACGAATTAGCTGGACAGGCAGTGCACGTGCCTGGCGATATTTCATCAGCCGCCTTTTTCTTGGTTGCGGCTGCAATTGTCCCCGGTTCAGAAGTAACAATTCAAAACGTTGGAATTAACCCCACCAGAACGGGAATCCTGAACGTGCTCAAGCGTGCTGGAGCGTCAATTACGGAGACGAACCGGACAACGGGGGTGGAAGCCAGTGCCGATTTAGCGGTTAAGGCTACCGAACTAAAACCATTTACGGTAACTGGACATGAAATTCCCGGATTGGTTGACGAAGTGCCCCTTTTAGCCCTTCTGGCAGCGCGAGCCAACGGCGTTAGCAAGATTACCGGAGCAGAAGAACTCCGCTTTAAGGAATCCGACCGAATTAGCGTAATCGTAACTGAATTTAAGAAGTTGGGAATTGCAATTGAAGAACTTCCCGATGGATTTATAATTGATGGGAGTAAGCCTTGGCATCTAAATGATGCTAAGCTAAATAGCCATAAGGACCATCGAATTGCAATGACCCTTAAAATTGCTTCATTATTGGTTGACCAACCAGTTACGATTAAGGATTTTGATTCAATCAAGATTTCCTACCCGACCTTTAATGATGACTTAGCTAAACTAAGGAGCTGATAAGAATGCCGTCTGTGTTTATTAACGGGTTAGGATTAATCGGCAGCTCCATCGCCCGGTTAATCAAAGTAGGCCACCCTGATGTAACCATCATTGGCAACGATGCTAATCCAAAGAATGCTGAATACCTATTAGAACATCAAATTATTGATCGCCAAGTCCCCTTTAATCAGGCTAGTAAACAAGCAGATGTAATCATCCTTGCGACCCCAGTCAATATCATTGTCGAAAGCTTAAAGCAGCTTGGCAGTTTAGATTTAAAACCGAACACATTTGTAACTGACGTGGGAAGTAGTAAGCAGAAGATTCTCTCAGCAGCTAACCAATTCGTAAAGGATGGTGGGCATTTCATTGGTGGCCATCCAATGGCTGGTTCACACCTAACTGGCAGTGAAAACGGGAGTGATAAACTGCTTGCTAACCACACTTACTTTCTAGCGAATTTAAACGCTAGTGATGACCAAGTTAAGTTGCTTAAGGAGCTACTATCAGCTGGGAATTTCAACTTTCAGGCGGTTAGTTCGGAGCAACACGACCGAATTGTGAGCGCAATCAGTTACCTGCCCCACGTGGTGGCGTTTAGTTTGATTAACACCGTGGGACCGGAGCTAACTGAACTGGGGGTGGACCCCAGTGTGCCCGCCGGTGGACTACTGGATACGACCCGGGTTGCAATGAGTGATCCCAACGTATGGACTTCGATTCTAAGCAGCAGTAGTGAAGATGTGGTAGAGCAAATCGAACAATTTGAGGTTCAACTTCAACAAATGAAGGCAGCAATTCTTAATAACGATAAACAAACGGTAAAACTGCAAATTGAATCTGCCAAGCATGATCGGCAGGAAATGGAGGATGCAAAATGAAAGTCATTTTAATTGGGTTCATGGGCAGTGGCAAAAGTACGATTGCGGAAGTGCTTAGTGAACAACTAGCGATTGAACACCACGACTTAGATTTATTAATTGAAAATCGTTCGGGGCTTAAAATTCCAGAATACTTTGATCAATTTGGTGAAGCGAAGTTTCGTGAATTTGAACACCAAACGCTAATTGATGCATTGGAAATGGATGGAATTGTGTCAACTGGTGGTGGGACTCCGGTTCAAGATGCTAACTTTGCGTTATTGCTAGACCACCCTACTCCAACTGTATTTTTAAATGCTTCTGATGATACCGTTATCAAACGGTTGGTAAGTGATGGCATCCAGTCGCGCCCCCTTTTCCAACAATTAGGTGAGGAAGGCCTATTGGATCTAAAGCATTCAAGACAGAATCGGTATGAACAATTAGCTGACATTACAATTGACGTTAATGATAAAACGCCAGATAAAATTGTGGCAGAGATTATTGAAAAATTAAATCAGGGAACGAATAAGGAACGAGCTTATTGATATTTTATTCTTTTTATTATTTTATTTAAGTTAAAGTAGCGTTCAACATGTACATGAAGCGACTCAGGGTTTCCAATCCCAGCAAATGGGATTCTAGCAATATTATTGATTAGTTTATTTCGCTGTTTTAAGTCCGGCTTACTATTTTTTTGAATCCATAAATAATCTTCATAGCCACTGTCAGTAAAGCATTTAATCCTTATCAGATAATTCTCTTCTCATAAATTGGCCACTTTCGACCTGTTTCTTTCCCTTTTCCAACCACTTTAAATTATCAGGATTTCCAAGAACATATTGATTTTCTAGCATGTTATTATATTTAGTTTCAGAAATTAAGACTGCGTTTTTACTTCCCTTTCTTGTCACTATAATCGGCTCAAAATTTTCAGTAGCCTTATCCATGTACATTTTCAATTGCTTTCTAAAGTTTGAGTATGTTGTTGCTTCCATTATTATCACCACTTTTTCTTTATATTATGTATCCTATATTTTATAAAAAATAGCTTGTAATAGTTTTATATAAACCAATTTTATCATTATTGTAACATCTTACGTACCAATCAATATTAACGATTACCTCTTCGATATAGGTATTAATGTAGGAATGACCTTTCAATGGATAATAATTCTCTATATTTAATCTATTTAATAATTTCTTGAACTAATCACTTATGTAAGGAATATCTGTATCAATATGAAGTTTAACATTATATTTATAATTGGTAACAGAAACATCAAAAAAAGAGAGAAATGAGCTGTTAAATAGTTCATTTCTCTCTTTTGATAGTTTTACGAATTAGTTATCTTATGAATCAATTGCTAGTTAAAACGTAACTACGATTTTACCCGTTGCATGTCCGGATTCGCTTTCTGCAAACGCCTTTTTAACATTATCCAAGTTAAAAGCATATTGCTTTGAAATTACTACCTTAACTTTATTATCAGCAATTTGTTCTGCGATTGCTCCTAATTGATCAGGCTTAACTTCAGTTTGAATGAAGGAACCGCTAATTGATAGATTCTTACAAGTGTCTGGGTCAGGAACCCCACTGGTAGAAACAATTGCACCACCAGCATTAACCAATGAGTAGCTGGAACCCAACGTCTTTCCACCAATCAAATCTAGAATCTTATTGAATTTATCGACGCCCTTAAATGCATTTGCATCGTGATAATCAATCACTTCATTGACGCCCAAGTTCTTCAGAAATTCATTGTGGCTAGGACTAGCATTTACAGTTACATTAGCACCAGCATTTTTGGCAAATTGAATTGCAAACATTCCAACTGCTCCGGCGCCACCTTGGATTAGTAACCGTTCGCCAGATTGAAGGTCAAGTTTATCAAATAATGCTTGGTAAGCAATTAACCCTGCTACTGGAATCGTGGCGCCATCTTCAAATGATGCCGTATCGGGAAGAGCAGCGGTTAACCCTTCTTCCGTCACCGTTTCTTCTTGAAGCGTTCCCTTGTACGTATTAACGAATGAAACCACTCGATCACCAGGTTTGAACTTAGTAATAGCTGAACCAACTGATTTAACCACCCCAGTTACATCAATTCCTGGCGTAACTGGGAATTGTAACGGCATCATCTTTTTCATGTAACCCATCATCAACTTCCAATCCATAATTAAAATATCATGGTTAGGATCATTAAATAATAATTTTAAATTTTTAGTTGTCTTAGCTAGTGGGTAATCATATCCCATTAATTGGAATTTAAAAAAGTGAATTCTGTGCTCATCATCAACTTTAGTTTTTCTGATCATAAATGTTTTTTAACTTTTTAATCGTTATACCCACGAATAAAGCTAACAATCTCAAAAGTTTTACCATGAGATATAATTTTAATTATTTCAAAAATCATTTTAGTACATTTTCTGAAACGTTTTACAGTTTTAAAATCATTTATGGCCTGCATCTTTCCCCTTTCATAGTCAGAAATATTTTTTGTATCCCTATTATGATTAGCGTAAGATCCATCCTTTGGATGCATTTAAAGCCCACAGAATTAAACATTAGTGTCCTCTTCTCTGTGGGCTTTTTTATGATTAGTTGTGATGAATTTCTTCTTTTATAAGGTGTGTTGTACTTGGTTATAATCGTTTATTAAATAATTGGAATCGAAATTATTTAAACATTATAAGTGAGCTTTTTTTCTTCTTAATGTATTTTTTGCTAGCGAGTATCCTTTTACAAAATCATAAATTTCTATTGCTCTGTTATTGAATAGCATATTAATTAAATAAATTAGTTTTACAGGGTAGTGCTTAAATTTGTTACGAATTTTATAATCATTTAATGCTTGATTATATCCTAATTGGAAATCTTTACTTTGACGGCGAAACTTGTTGTAGTTCACCCATTGGGGGATTCCGCCAGAAGAATTATAATTCTCATAATTTTTCTTTGCAAAATCATAGTTTCCGTTTTCATAATTTTTTTGACAAAGTCATGTAAATTCATACATTTTTTGACAAAGTCATGTAATTTCATACATACATCTCCTTAAGCAACACACATTTATATTCATATTTACCATTTTGGTAATCTAGTTTAATTTTGTCATGAATTAATTTAAGATTAATCATCTAAATCCCTCGTTTTAATCATTTTTCGATTATTAGACAGTTTCAAGGCTAAAATAATTATAAATGGAAATGATGTAACCATCATACTTACAAAGAATGCTATCATATCAGCACTATTTATAGCAGTAGCATCTGATAAGTTTGAAATAATATTATAGGTATAATAACCTGGAAATAATTTTTGAGCTAAAGTTATCAAATCGACAAATGATCCAGTTGTAAAATGATTAAATGGAATTATCAAAAAAGCCATCAAAATCATAAGTGGAAAGCCAATGGCATCTAGTGTTTTATTTCTAACTAAAATCCCTAGAGCAAAACCAATCAAGCTTAGATAAATTCCGACCGCATTACTCAATAATATCAGAATTAATATTGTCCAATTGAGTGTCGTAACATGGAGAAATATACCCACAATAAAGAGTATGATACTAATCATAAGGTTTAAAATTAGCTGGGTTAATAAAGAATCAGCTAACCAATTCCAAACTGTATAATGTGTAATTTTAAATTGGAGTAAATAGTATTCTCTAGAGCTATTAATTCTTTTGCTAAAGGTAACCAATGAATTGCCAGAAATTCCTATTAAACAACAAGTAGCAAATATAATATATTTATAGCTAACTTCGGAACCAAAATAATTATGGGTTCCAGTATCGAAGAGCATCATGCTAAGAGCAATCAACCAACAATTGGGAATTAAAATTGTGAAAAAGATAAACCTTTTATTTCTGAGGACTGTTTTAATCTGCAATAATTTAATCATGTCTTTCTCCTAATCATTAAAGTGACGATACCACTGCTCAATCGTTTGGTTATGGCTGTGGATAGTATCAACTGATACATTTTGATCAATTCTACCATTTTTTAATAGAACAACACGTGAAAAGAATTTATCAATTTGGTTAAAATCATGGGTTATGGTAACGATGCTTCCACTAACATGGTCTAAATAGTTCCAAAAGAAATCAATTGTTTCTAAATCCATCCCAACAGTTGGTTCATCCAGTAATAATAATTTAGATGGTCTAAGTAAGCTTAACAATAAGGACAGACGTCTTTTTTGACCACCAGACAAATCACTAACATTGGTGTTTACATAATTCACCAAATTAAATTTCTTAATCATATCTTGAATAAAAGTCTTCGATGTAATTTTATTAATGGCTGCAGTTAATTTGATCTGCTCGATTAATTTGAAACCATCAATCAAAACATTATCCTGAGGCATAACATTTAATGAATTTAAATTATTGATATGATTTTCAACCCTACCACTGTCTGCTTTCATTAAACCAATGATGATTTTAAATAATGTTGATTTACCGGCACCATTGCTTCCCAATAATGCAATTCGGTCGCGACTATATATTTCTAAGTCAATCCCTTTTAAGACCGGTTGATCGAATGATTTTCTAATCTGATTTAGTTTAATAACTAAATTATCAGCATTATTCGTACCAAATACTAAATAGTCTAAATCAACATTGAACGTTTCTGATAAATTAATTAGATTTTCAATACTGGGATCAGAATCACCATTTTCCCATTTTGAAATCGATTGTCTTGACACATATAGTTTATTTGCCAATGAACTTTGCGATAGTTTCTTTTGCCTTCTCAGTGTAATTAGTTGATGGCTAAAAACATTCTTCATAAGTACGCCTCCAGTAATTTTATTTAATTTAATTATCAGTATTGGTTTAATAATTGTAAATATAATTCAATCAAAATGACGCTCTATATACTAACATAGCCTGCACCCTATGGTTGCATCGTTGATATATAAACGTTTTAGAAGGATAAAAGCATATGCCAATTCTAAAAATATTTGGATAATCACTCTATTTTTAACCCAATTATATTTGTGCTTCTCATATGATAATATGAACGATTTTATATTTTATCCTAGAACCTGTTTTAATCAAATCAATATTAAACTAATAAGCTTAGATATAATAAAAACATTTTTAATATCTAGGTTAATAATTTATAAATTTAGTCCATGTCCTTTACATCTAAGCAGATGATTTAGTGGATTTTTTATCTATTTAAAGTATTATTAAGTGAAAAAATACCAAATGAGTGTACTTAGTACAAAAGCTAAATTGATGATATAATTTAATCATCATATTAAATACTTAGGAGTATACTTATGAATTTAAAATACGGACTTGATGCACCGCTAGTGCCGATATTGTACATTATTTTTGGAATTATGATTACTGCTTTAAACTTCAAATCATTGGGAATAATCTTTGGGTTATTAATGATTATCGCTGGGATTATTTTTATCCACACTTCATTAAGAGGAAAATTTATAATATGGAATAGATTGATAGGTAATCTAAATATTGAGCCAAATGATAAAGCATTGGACTTAGGATGCGGGCATGGAGCCGTTCTAATTAAAATTGCTGAACATTTGGGTAATGATGGTTCAATCGATGGTGTTGACCTTTGGAAAAATAGAGATCAATCAAATAATAGTAAAATGGCAACTCAAAAGAATATTATCAATAGTAAAGTCAGGTGCCATACCAAACTATTAACAGCAGACGTTGTTAAATTACCATTTGAAGATAATCAATATAATTTAGTAACGGCTAGCTTACTATTTCATAATATTAAACCAAAATCCGAAAGAGAGCGTGCATTAGATGAAGCTTGTCGAGTTCTTAAACCCAATGGCACTTTAATCATCATGGATCTTGGTATTTTAATGAACGAATACGTTAGTGTATTAAAAAAGAACAACTTAAAAATTGATTTTGCTAAAAGGGTCGGTTTTAATGGCTGGTGGACAGGTCCTTGGATGGGATCGTATGTAATTAAGGCTTATAAATAAAATTAAAACAATTACATTGGTTAATTAGATTTAATATTAGTGTACTTAAAACTGACTTAAAAATAATGTAATTACAAAAAGAGAGTAGTTCAACTCTAAGAACTGCCCTCTTTTTGTAATTACATTACATATTTCTTCTCAATAAATCTAATCCAAATAAGATAATTATGATTATCAAAATAGAGATTAATAAGATTAATATACCATTTTGATAAGTTAAGTTAAGATTTGAAATTCCTGCCCCTAATCTGTTTGTAACAATATTAAGTCCGTTAAAGAAGGAAAATGGTATGAATTGTGATTTTTGACTAAATGGTTTAAAAAAGTATATGCTAATTATAGGACCAAATGTTGCAATAATAAGGATAAACAAAGAATTTATCTTATCTTTGGCTAAAATGACAATCAAGTATATAAACATTACCATAAAGATAATAAATAGGAACTGAATAATAACTAATGGAGTTAAAATTTGACCGATGTTAACATAATCGCCTCGTTCTACATCTATTAAATTTGATGAAATTGGATAATTTAAGTTCCCAAATCCGTTACCAAATAATCCCAGAATTAATGATGTTATTATTGGTAATATAATTACTGATAGATAGACTAATAACCCAAATCCAATGCTTACTATGCTGGTTTTAATTTTATTAAGTGGTAATAAATTGACAAGGTCCAAGCGATCAACATAACTAGTAGCGTATACATTTACTAGAATAAAAATTATTGATAGTAATATTATTCCCATCATATAATCATCGCCAATCCTTTGAAATAGAGTGACTGAAGTAGTAGGTTTATCGGTTGATTCGTATTTTAATCGATAGTGTTTCAGGTAAGATAATAAATAGTTATCATTAACTAATTTATCTGAAAGAGTGCTCGATTGATTTTTCTTAATGAGCTGGACATTTTGGTTAATAAGTTTTTCATAACTAGTTTGCACATTTTGTTGATATCCAACTTGATTTAAATTATTCTGCATTGAATCGTTCCCAACATTTAGGCCAGTAAAAAAATTAATAACTAGCAAAATAGGTATTGTTAGCATCAAAAAAACGTTGATTTTACTTTTGAGAAGTCGTTTTAGTAGAAATACGCCATAGTTAATCATCTTTGCTCACAACCTTATGCTTCTTAATCGTTAATACATAATCAGCATACTCAATAATCTCGTCTTTATAGTGGGAAGATGTAATTATGCACTTAGTTTTAGATAAATCGCTTAAAATTTGCATTAGTTTTTTTCTACTGTCTTCATCAAGTCCATTAGTAATCTCATCCATAATCATATACTTAGCATCACTAACTAAATAAAGTGAGATTAATAGTTTCTGTTTCATTCCAAGTGAATACTTTTTGATTGATTTGTTTACGTATCCCTGCATTTCCCATAAATTGATAATTTCATCAATTGCTATTTGAGATTGCCACTGAGATTTTACAAATTTTAAGTAGTCTAATCCAGATAAGTTAACATCAAACCAATTTGAACTTTCATAATAAAATGTTTTTCCGCGTGAATTTATAACATTTTTATTATCAACTAAAACTCCACTATTCTTAGAATTGATAAGTCCTAGCATCGATCTAAAAATGGTTGTTTTTCCAGAACCATTCGGTGCTATGAATAGATACAACCCTTTATCATTAAAAGTATAGGTAAAATTATTAATAACAGACTGGCCTGAAAATGAAACACTTAAATCATTAACTTTAATTGTCATTATTTATGCTCCTTTAACTCAGTACTTTTATTAACTGTAAAAATGAACCCAATTATAACTAAAATTGATATTAGTAATACAATTACCCCATCCGTTAAGCCAATCCTATTGCTCAAATGGAGTGAGTTACCTGAAATAATTCCAATATTGTCAATGTAAGTAGTTGGTAAAAATTCAGCAATTGCCTTTAAGAAGTTAAAGATATGAGTGCTAGCACTTAATATAATAATTAAAGCAATGCTTGTTATAATAGTACTTAGCGTTTTTTTACAAATTAAAGAAATTAGATAAATAAAACTAGTCATAAAGAATATTATTAACACTTGCAAAAAAAGTGCTTTTCCAAAAATACTAATTGTTGGGACGTACTTCATTATTCCGTTAACATTTGTAAAAAATGGATAGTCTAATCTGGTTGCTCCAACAATAACCGAACTGATAATAAAGTTAAAAAGATTTACGATTAGGTAGTATAGTGAAAATCCAATTCCACCTATGATAATCTCTAATATCGACTCTTTATTAGAATTTATTGGGATCAATTTGCTTTTATTAATTGATCCATAAAATTTACTAGTAAATAAACGGCCAAGAACAAAAATCATCAAAATCGATATTGAAATTGGCATTAATACATTGTTAATCCAGTTTGTAAAAGTTAAATTATGAGTCGGATAATTTTCAGATTCAGGATCGGTTATCCTATGTCTAGTTAAGTAATTCATTAGTAGATTGTTTCTTTTTTCTATTTGCTTAAAACTACTCGGCATATCATCTGGTCCATTCGTTAAATAATTATTATATTTTTTTTGAGCGTTATAGGCAGCATACCAGTTACCTTGGTCAATTGAGGATTGAATGTTAGAATTCATCGTTAGCATTTTTTTAGCATTATTACCAGTGCTTTGCTGTAACTTTCCCTCATTTGATTGATGAATAGTGTCTTTATTGAACTTGATTGCTTCTTGGGCATAATAATACATGTTATCACTCTTTTGAGCATTCAAGTTAACAAATAATAGTAAGATACTGAAAAATGGAATTAATAAAAACAAGAAAACATTCATTTTATTATTGAAAATTTTCTTAAATGTGAAGATTAGGTAGGATGACATCGAGTTCCTCCTTAATGATGTTCTAAAATGTAAGTTTATAATAAATGATACATCAATTTAGTGGTCATATGTCAATGACTTATATAGTGTAGTGAAAAAATTATTAGTCCAATTTATTGACATAGGAGCATAAAAACAGGCAATGATAAGAAATTTTTCCCTATCATTGCCTGTTTTTACTTGTTGGGACTTATGTCACAGCCTCTCAGTGCACATAACTTTTTTATATTCTCTTCCAATCAAATAAAATTAATCCTAATACTAACAGAATAAAAATTAATACGAAATCCATCTGAGCTGACCAAGTAACCCACTGGTTAAACGGACCCGCTAAAAGGCTTCCTAATGCTAATCCAAGAACTGGGAATAATTCACCCTTTCCACGTGCAGATTGACGTTCTTCAGATGAATACGATTTAGTTAACAGAGCACTTCCAGAAGCATAACTAAGACTCCAGAAAACTCCAATCAAAAGCAAAGTCAGCATTACTGTCACATGGGTAATATCAAAAGTACTGATGAGTGCAGCAATCATTCCAATTCCAAATGCAACTAAAATTTGAACCTTGGTTGAAATATATTTAGCCATGAATAACAGCATGATAACTGGTAAATACATTCCAATCATATGTAATTGCATCCCCATCATTCGTTGTTCCGGAGAACTTTGCAGAACATTCTGCATAAAAATGGGAGCTCCAGACATAATCAAAGCCATTGAAAAACAGCTACACAGACAGATCAAACTGCCGTTTCTAAATGAAGCCCGTTTTAACAATGCTAAAAAGCTAACTGTCTTCTGAACACCGCGCTCATCCTTTGATGCTGTTGACGAATCGGTTAGCGTCTGATTTACTTCTCGACTCGGCAAACAGCTATTGATCAGCATCGCACACAGCCCTAAAAAGCCGACTAGTAGATAAGCACCTGAATAAATTGGGAGCATAGCTTGACTTGTCCAGGTAGCAAGCACTGGCCCTACAATGGCTGCAACTACCCCAGCAGATAAAATTAAAGAAATGCTGCGAACTTCATTTCCGTGTGAAACATCGGATGCAACATAACGATAGTAGTTAGCAATGGCCTGATAAATTCCAACACAGGAGGTTCCGATACAGAGAAATAGAAACGAGTGGGCGGTAACACTGTACCAAGATGACGTTCCACCCAAGGCAGCAATCAATCCACCGACAACGAATAACGTTTTGATACCAATTTTAGATGCTATTTTTGGAATCCATGGCGCCACGATCACACTTAAAATTGAAATCAATGCCATTGGCACCGTTGCATAAATTTTATTAGGTGCCAATTCGATTCCAACTAAAGCTGTAATGGTCATATCCACACTCATTGCGGATAAGTAAAACGCTTGTGAACACATCAACAGACCAATTATTTTTTTATAACTTTTAGCTATTTTCATAGAACACCATCCCCTATTCTTGCATCTTCATCCACATAGTATAGAAAATCACCGGATAATAAATTTTCAATAATAACACTCATTCTATGTATATAATCAATAGTACTAGAGATTAGTTTAAAATCAATATATTAATTAAATAAATTTTAACAAAATATTGATTTTTATAATCACAATCTTATCATTTATTTAATTCATACATAATTTAAGAGGCTTTATCATGAAATTTAATTTTTCAAAGCGTGTTCCACAAAATGATGACGATGCAGTAGGCAGTATCTTAAAAGCAGCTGTTGATCCAAAGGTTATCTCATTAGCCGGCGGCCTTCCTTCCCCCGACTTATTTCCTGTTAAGGAGCTGAAAAAGGCAGCCGATGAAGTTTTCGATAACGACGGAAAGACCGCATTACAATACGGTATGGCTGCTGGTTATGAAAAATTAAGGGAACAAGTAGCTGAGATGACTAGAAAACGCGGCATTGAATGTAGTGCTGATGATGTTGTTATTACGACTGGAACTGAACAATCAATCGATTTAGTTGGTAAATTATTGGTTAATCCTGGCGATACTGTTTTAGTTGAAAAGCCAACATATTTATGTACCTTAGATGTTTTGAGGAGTTATGGTGCTAAATTGGTCGGGGTAGACATGGATGAACATGGGATGCGAATGGATGCATTAAAAAAAGCATTGGATGAACATCCCGATGCTAAATTATTATATACAATTCCTAACTTCCAAAACCCAACGGGGCGCACGATGCCAAATGCTAGAAGAGAAGAAATGGAAAAAATGCTGGCTGAACGTAACATTGTGATTTTAGAAGATGATCCGTATGGAAAAGTAAGATATTCTGGCAAAGACCAATATCCAGTTAAGCATTTTGATCATACTGGAAATGTTATTTATCAAAGTAGTTTTTCAAAATTCTTAGTTCCTGGCTTAAGATTAGGGTGGATTGTTGCTGACCCTGCTTTTATAAAACGCTTAGTTCCAATGAAGCAATCAACTGATTTGCATTCTGATAATTTATCTCAATATGTTGTTTCCAGATATTTAGCTGAAAATGACATTCAAAAACACGTGGATCAAATTTGTGCTCTTTATAAGAAACGTGCCGAAACAATGATGAAGGAATTGGATGAAAAGGCACCCAAGGGTGTTACTCATAGTAATCCTGAAGGTGGGATGTTCTTATGGGTCAAGGCTCCTGAATCGGTTAACACCGTTGATTTATTCAAAGAATGTATTAAACATCACGTTGCCTTTGTTCCTGGTGCACCATTCTATCCAGGTAAGGTTACTCAGGGAACTTTTCGTTTGAACTTTTCAAATGCAGATTCAAAGACAATCAAAATTGCAATCGATCGGCTTTGTGATGCATTAAATGAATTTATGAAAACAACATCGAAATAATTTATTAATTACAACATAGCTATGTTTTAACCATTCATTGATTTGGATGGTTATTTTTTTACATAACGATCAAGTCAATTTATGAACGATGAATTAGTTGAAGCAGTTATAAATAATAAAAAATTTCTTCAAAGACTAAAAGATAGTCGTTGCGACAAATACTGTAGCCTTTGTTATATTCCAAAAAAGATAGTATGCTCCTAAGCGCATGCAAAATTATCAATTATCAAATATATTGAAGGAATCAATCACGAACGAATTAGCTATCACGAGATAACACAGATACAATTTAGTTAAAATTTTTTGCCCAGATCCTTGACATAGGCTCACTTATTAATATTTAATTATATTTAATTAATAGAAAGTAGGAAAAATAACCATGTCATTAATAATGTTAATCATCATTTTAATCAATAGTTTTATCGCTTTTAAATTCTTACAAAAACGGCAAAAACAAGATCAAAGACAAAATCAACAATCAACACCCCCTAAAATCAATGAGTCATCAAACCAAGAACTTATTGAAAACAAAACAAATGATCACCCTCAAGTTAATTCAGTCTCAACTTATCAAAAAGCACACCCCCGTCAAATATATCATTATCAACCAAACGCCATGCATTCTAATCCAGAATCACATCAATCTAATTTATTAAAATGGATATTAATTGGTGGAATCGGTGGGTACGCTATCAATAAATTATTCGATCATGATAATAATCATAACAATAATAATCTAAAACTTAATCAACATGACCCTGATGATAATGATGATAATGATCAACAAAACCATAACCATGATGATTTGTATGACCGTAGCCATGATGATTACAATGATGATTTATATGACCGTAGCCATGATGATTACAATGATGATTTATATGACCGTAACCATGATGATTACAATGATGATTTATATGACCGTAGCAACGATGATTACAATGATGATTTATATGATCGTAGCCATGATGATTACAATGATGATTCATATGACCGTAGCAACGATGATTATAATGATGATTCATATGACCGTAGCCATGATGATTACAATGATGATTCATATGGCTATAGCAATGATGATTACAACGATGATTCATATGACCGTAGCCACGATGATTACAACGTTGATTCATACGACCGTAGCCACGATGATTATAATGATGATACTTATGACCATAACTACGATGATTATAACGATGATACTTATGACCATAACCACGATGATTACAATGATGATTCATATGACCGTAACCATGATGATCACAATGATGATGCATATGACCATAACCACGATGATTACAATGATGATTCATATGACCATAGCCACGATGATCACAATGATGATTCATATGACTACAGCCATGATGATTACAATGATGATTCATATGGCTATAGCAATGATGATTACAGCGATAACAACTGGTAATCTAACTCAAACCTAGTAATTTAAATATCGCTCCGATTGCGATTTGAACATTGCTCCTATGATTAAATTCCGGAAAAATTTTTAAATCCGGTATAATTTAATCATAGGAGCTTTTTCTATTCAGTATTATTATGAATGGCCTTAATAATAAAATCTAAATACTATTCACGTAATTCACCAATAGCTTCTTTTGCAATTAACGCTGCTACAAATAATGAAGCTACGGATTCAGCCCACCAAAAGCCGAAAAATTGATTAAAGAATAATCCAATCAAAACAGTTAATGCCAAAGCAAAACAAGTAAAGTTACAAATGCTATCTTCAACTAACGCATGTGAGTTTAATTTCTTACCTAATTTTCGTTTTAAAAACATTAAAATTGGCATTACAATAATTGATCCAAAAGAAATTAGCAATCCACTGGTACTACTATCTGGAACTTCATGAGTCCATAAGTTATAAATTGAACTAATTAAAATGTAAGCAACTAATAAGATTAGTATCCAATTAATGAATCGTTCTGCTCTTTTCTCTGCAATATCGACTTTACTGGTTTCTGCACCGTTAAATTCCAGATTCAATCTCCAAATTAAAATACATCCAGAGACTAATTCCAAAGCACTATCTAGTCCAAAAGCAATCAAAAGTACTGAATGTGATTTAATTCCTGCAATTATAGCTACAATAAATTCCATAGCCATCCAAAAATTAGAAAATACTTCAACGTGAACTGCTTTACGACCTAATCTAATTCTATTTTCCATAATTTACACCTCGTGTATTATAATTTAATTTTCAATGTGATTAATCAAATCTAAACTTTTTAAATTATAAAAATTAGGTCTAAAAAATCATATGAAGTTAATTTCATATGATTAAAATATCATTTTGATTTTATTATGTCAATAACGATGAATAAAATTATTGTTGATAATAATTTTATAAAAAAGCCGATATCCTATTTTTTAAGATATCGGCTTTTATACTTGATGCATATATTGAACTAATTGTAAATGCTATTATAATTACAGTGTTGATCTGGCCTTAGTTCCAATAAAAGATTCTAGTTAATGGAATTTTAACCTTATCAAACGCACTCTCCATCTAGGCCTATTCTAATCATAAATAATGAATTATCATAGCTACAATAGAATGGTTCATCAACTTCATTATTAATAGATTGAATTTTGAAGGGGGCTGTGACATAAGTCCCCTTTATTGTCATACTTTTATGCCTTAACCACCATGACCAAGAGTAAAAAGATAATAAATCTAAAAAATGCTATCCATAATTCTAACGTTGTCCATAATGAGTCCTACAAGCAATTATAATAATTTCACTTTCAGTAACTGTGTAAACAATCCGATCTCGATCGTTAACCCTTCGAGACCAATACCCATTCATTTCACCATGAAGTGGCTCAGGCTTACCAATCCCATCAAATGGTGTTCTAGCAATAATATTGATTAGTTTATTTAGTCGTTTTAAGTCCGGCTTACTATTTTTTTGAATCCATAAATAATCTTCCCAGCCACTGTCAGTAAAACATTTAATCCTCATCAGATAACTCTCTTCTCATAAATTGGCCACTTTCGACCTGTTTCTTCCCTTTTTCCAACCACTTTAGATTATCAGGATTCCCAAGAACATATTGATTTTCTAGCATGTTATTATATTCAGTTTCAGAAATTAAGACTGCGTTTTTATTGTCTTTTCTTGTCACTATGATTGGCTCGAAATTTTCAGTAGCCTTATCCATGTACATTTTCAATTGCTTTCTAAAGTTTGAGTATGTTGTTGCTTCCATTATTATCACTCCCTATCCATCTTCAATTGTACCACATTGCGTACAATTGAAGATGAACTAAAACTATTTTCTTTAAAGTATCCCATAACTTATAAAAAACAACTTTTCCTAATTTCATGTATTTTCAACTAATATGATGCTCTCATCACTATAGATAAAGATGATTTGATTTTATTAATTACAATCTAGAAAACGTACTACAAAAAATATCTTTGAAAAAAAGATTAGGGTTGTTTCTAATTTACCATTACAAGAACTTATGAGGTGTAGAATCACTAATGAATGCTAAAAATGATTTCGAAAATTACAAAAAATTACAAAAATAAGACAACTTTGTTCTAATATATGGCTGCTAATAATAAGCCTATAGTCATTGCCACATATAACTATATTTAACACTCTGAAAGGATTTGATTCTTATGATTAAAAAGTTACAGAACCCAACTAAGATCCAAGCCCTAATTATTTTCTTAGTCTCAATTGCTTTTTACTTCATTAGGGATAAATTTAGCAATTCGATATTAAACGATATTGTCGGATTTTTAGGAATTATGTCGACTATTTTAATGCTTTATACCGTCTTTAAAATTCATCCTAATCATGGTAATAAAAAGTAATGGTTTCCATTTAATAGTAAAATTATTTTATCTCAATAATTACGGATAATAATTATATAAACAAGATTATCCCTCTTATTTTTGTGATTATTTTCAGCGTGTAATATACTATTAGTTGTAAAAGATAATTATACTATTGGAGGGTTACATATGAGATTAAGTAAAATAGTTACATCATCAGTAGTAGCAGTAACGATATTCACGACTGGAGCATCCTTTGCATCTGCAAGTGCTAGTGCATGGCATAAGGGTGTCCCTAGTTTTGCTAAAGTGAACCCATATAAATCATGGATGAGTACAAAGAAAATTGATAAAAAGAATGGTTATTATAAAAGACAAATTCTTTTTGCTGATAATACGCAAGTTGGAAACGGTTTTAGAAAATTCCACGATAACGGAAAAGGTGCTTTTTCATTAGGTGGTGGGGCACCAATTATTTCTTATCCTTACTATAAAAAAATTGGCAGCAATACCTATGAAGTAAAAACGACTAAGGATCCACAAGGGACCACTTCTAAGAACCTAGTTAAGTTCCAAAAGAGTGGTAAAAAAGTTAAAGCATGGATCAAATATAGTGGTAAATCATGGGAATATGTTGGTTCACTTAAGAAAGTTAAACTAGAAAATGAATATAAGACTGATCCATTGAAGTAAGAACTTAAACAGGCATCCCTTCCGATGCCTATTTTTTATTATTATCCTTTTATGCTTTAACCACCATGACCAAGAGTAAAAAGATAATGAATCAAAAAATGATACCCAAATTAACGTTCCAATAATTATTAAATCAATATGTTAAATTGATACTAGGTACTGGAATATCAATTTAAATTAGATAATTCCTCCAAATTGTAAGTCAGAAAGGATTTTTTAATATGAACGATAACGTCCGCTTAACTTTTACCATTAATAATAAACCAATCTTAGCCTTAGAAATCAATTTAAAAACTAAGGCTTCTAAAGTATTGGAACATGTGGATAACCCGGTAATGTTCCATGCGATTTTACAACCGAAAGAGTGGAACTACTACGGTATTGAAAGTCGCCTCCAATTTTGGTTTAACACACAACAAACCTTACCGAAAATCTTAGATGATATCTATCCAGATGGCTTCTTTTGGAATGGCCAACCGAGTTTAGACTTAATAATTGAAAAATTATAACCATCAAATGTTCTCATTAATTTAGTTGAAAATTATTATCTTTCCATGGATTAATAGTCTGACTCATTAATTGTTTGAGTTCTTCCAAAATAAATTTAATGCTGCTACTCCCCCCTTAGTAACTCAATTATTAAACATAAAAATGATCAAACAATGCAACTCACCCTAACTCTTCCATCCTTATGATTAATTCCCCATTACTATTTTTTTACTTTAATGATACATCGAATTTACAAAAGTGGAGTAGGCTAATAGTGGTTCATTAATAATACATTGAAGGGTCGAGATACTTATGTTTAAGGTAACTAAGCTCATCACTTCAGGAATGATTGCTTTACTAGCAACCTCGTCAATTCCCCTAGGGATAGCTAATGCTAAATCTGTTAGCAACAAGAAATCTAATTCCAATGTCGTTACAATTTATTTGGCACGGCATGGTCAAACGACTGGAAACGTTCTTACTCTAAATGAAGGATGGGATGATTATCCATTGACTCCTAAGGGTGAACAAGTTGCTAAGGAAGTTGGAGCAGGACTTCGCGGAATCAAATTTAATTATGCTGCTGCTGGGAAACTAGTTCGGCATCTAGATACGATTAAGGATATGCTTGATTATTCAGGTAACTCCAACGTAGTTGTTCGTGAAACCCCACTGTTGCGTGAGGCAGGCGAAGGTAAGTACGAACTTTATAACGAAAAGCAATCCGATGAACTATTAAACAAGTACTTCCATGTTTCCAATCAAAATGTGTTAGTTAAAAAATTTGGAATCGACTACGTAAATAAGACTAACCAAGCTTTATACGAAATCAGTAAGAAGCATGACACCCTCCCTAAGGCTGATCGTGCTGAAAGTGCCAAGCAAATTATCAACCGTGAAGCTAAGGGAATTAAACAAGTTGCTGATGCAACGGCCAAAAAGAATGGTAAAAATGCATTAGTTGTTAGTTCCGGAGACATCATCGCTGCCTACCTATCCAAGTACGATAAGCACATGAGTAAAGCAGATAAGAAGTTAGTTTCAAATGACTCAATTCCCAACTCTGGGGTTACCAAAGTTTACTACAACGTGAAAACCAATAAGGTTAGCTTTGGTAAAGTTGGTGATTTAAGCTACGTTAACAAGGGAACGAAGTATCTTAAGAACCACAAGGTCAAGGAATCTAAGTTCATGACTGTACAATATGAAAAATAGTTTCGTGTAAATTAAATAACCATACAAAATACCACCTACTATCTCGTGAATTAGATAGCAGGTGGTATTTAGTTATTGACATGGATTATTTTCACTACACGATGCCCTTTTTAGTTTATATTTTATTGTATCTATTATTTTCTTTGTTTCACCTTTATCTAAGTCATAATCAACTTTTTTACTTTTATCATTTTTTACGTATTCCACTATATAATCCGCATAAACCTTTCCAATCGTGCTTTCAAGTCCGTTTGAACAACCTTTACAATGATTCGCATCTTGATTATACAAACTCCCAGGGGCAAATTTTAACTTGAAATCTTTTTTATTTCCAGCAGCTTTGCTATCTTCATATTTAAAACATACGTATTTTATAATTATAAATGCATGCAATATAGCATGTTCCATGTGATTACAAAAAACTAAATTTTCTTTTTGCTGTTATTCATGAAATTTTGTTTCAAAAAGGCTTTCTTTTATTTTTTTAGAACCTAAATTGGGAACTATATTTTCATGAATATGATGCTTCCAAATATCTTTATCACGGGGTTCTTTACCTTTAAATGAACGTTTTGTGTGTCCATTTCTAATAACAAGATATTTAACTAGCTTATAGTATTCAAGGTCCGCTTCTTTTGTTTTATCCAAATCTTTTTTGTAATTATCTTTCAAATGGATATCTAAATTAGCATCGATAAGATCTTGATAATATTTTAAATCCTTTTCCCTTTCTTTAATACTATTTTCATTACCATTAATTTCAAACATTTCATCGTTATACTCATAGTGCTGTTTAAATAAATCATCATAGTATTTTAGTTCGTCAGACAATATGTTCATCCCCCTATTTAATTAAATTCCATCTTATCCGAGACATCATCCATTGATTTTTATTACATACCTAAGCAATCCAATTTCATTGATGCAGGAATTAATGGTGCCGGAAAAAGTACATTGTATCAAGCGCAACCATTTATATTCAGTGATACAGAAAGATTAAATGCTGATGAAATTCTTCAAAAGATGCATGGCGATTGGCGTAATCCTAAAGATAATCGCAGAGCTATGAAAGTAGAAGTTAGGAAATTACACCAGGCTCTTTCAAATCACCATAGTGTTCATATTGAAACAACTCTGGCTGGTGCCGGTAAAACTCACCGAAACTTAATTAATGAGGCCCATGATAATTCTTTTGAGGTTACATTATTTTACGTTACCGTTAATAGTGCGCAAACAGCAATTGATAGAGTAAAGCAAAGAGTTATTAAAGGTGGCCACGTTATAAACAGTGATATTATTGTTAAGCGTTATTATCAATCTAATCGTAATTTACCATCAATAGCAAAAATGGCCGATCACGTTTACATTTATGATAACACTGAAAAATTTAAAAATGTTTATGCAAGGGATTATGATGATGTAAAAATTAATATGTTGCAGTCATGCCCATGGATAAAACTATAAATAAAAAATTTAAATCTAATAATTATTTTACAACATAAAAATATAAAGTATTATTTATCATCAACACTAAACACGAATAATTGACAACTAAAAAAGATAGTGCTAATATTTTCTTGAATTTAATAACAATTTCTTTTCTTACAAGTTTACTTATAAGAAATAAAAGCGGTTTCCGATAGATCCGTTATCATCTAGTGAATGAATTTTTAATTCATTCGGGTTTGCACCGCGGGGAAGATCGTCCAAATTATGAAAATATATTTGGACGATCTTTTTTTATTAGATGAAGTAAATTGTTAGTGAATTTAATACAATTATTATTACAAATGGAGGAAAATATGAAAGAATACAAAAGTTATGAAGGCCCATTAATTGGGATGTTATTAGCAATGGTTAGCGGAAGCATCGATAGTTATACATTTTTGGATCGAGGTGGCGTATTTGCGGGACTCCAAACTGGAAATAACATCTTAATGGGAATTAGCTTGAGCCAACTCCAATTTGGCAAAGCCCTCCAATATGTTATCTCAATCCTATTCTTTGCTTTAGGAATATTGATCGTTAAATTAATTCAACAAAAGATTGAACAGGAAAGTATACGAAAGCGAGTTATCATTATCTACGAGATAACAATTTTACTAATTTCAGGGATTCTAGCAAAAGTATTACCTGACATGCTCATCGTTGGGTTATTAGCTATCGCAGCTTCAGCCCAATTACAAGAGTTTAAGATGCTAAAGGGCAATAGCTTTAATCCGTTAATGATGACTGGAAACGTTAGCAAAACGATGAATAACCTATACGCGACTTTAAAGAACAAAGACAACAAGTCCAAAGGAATTCTAATTGATACATTAATGATAATGTTCAGTTTTATTCTCGGCTCACTATTAATGGGAGCGGTTAATAACTTTGCGAATGATTTTTCAATCTTAGCCTCAGTATTACCACTAGTAATCGTTTTATTCTCAATAAAAGAATAAGTTTAAAATTATATTTAATAGAAAAAGTGCGTTGCATCACTAGGTTTTTAATCAACTAGTGCTGCAGCGCACTTTTTCTATTCATCGTTCTTTTTATTAAAATCAACAACAATACAAATACTAATGATATCGTTCCGAAAATGATAATTATTTTTGGCACAGAAATAAAGTTAATCAGAGCTGTAGATGATAGTGCGCCAATTGGTAAAAGAATTGATTGAATCGTCACAATTCCCCCATTTATCTTGCCTAGTATATTATTAGGAATCTGTGATTGACGCTTACTATTCCAAGCAATCATCAGCAATGCAAAAGAGGCATTTTGCAACATCCCCATTAGAACAATCAGAAAGTAGTTCAGTGAAAGCCCCATCCCAATTAAACTAATACAAAATAATGCAGCGCTAACTTGGATTATTAATAATGAATCAAACTTCTTTATGATACTAGATGAAAACAGTCCAACGCATAACACTGGAATAAATTCAAATAACACAAACGTAAATCCAAACATAAAGCCCGATAAATGTAAGTAGTGTAAAAACAAGTACTGTAAAACACTCCCAATACTCCCCGTGGCTAGATAAACAGCGGCTGTAATAAGTAGGCAAAACAAGAACCAACTATTCTGATAAATATAGTTCTTTACTGAAGCAATGTCATTTCTAATGCTGTCTTTTTTATTATTCAGAATCGACAAATCCGATTTGATCAAAAGGATTACCACAAACGACAATAAGTACGAAATTCCGTTAATAAAGATACACATCCAAGCCCCGTATACCCCAATTATTAGCCCTGCAATTGAAGGGCCTAATAAACCGATCAAAGATCCCACAATATTAAAAATATTATTCATTGAAATTAGCTTATCCTTAGGCACGATTACCGGTAAAGAGGCATTAAAAGTAGGCTCATACATGGATGTCAGGCTAGAAATTATAAATGTTAATATGAAAATGAAGATTACGCTAATGTTATTTTCAAACTGGAGTAAAACCATAATCATCGATATGATAATAAATGCACTAATGTTTATGTATAATAACATTTTCTTTCTGCTTACCCGATCTGATATCAGGCCACCAATAAATCCAAAAAAGACGCCCGGAATTAATGACAAGCTAAAGTTTAATGCCATTAGGCTACCAGAATTAGTTATATGAAAGATGAGCCATGGAATTCCAAATCGTTGCATCTGATTGCCCATTTCAGATAAAACGGTTGCTAGCAATAGCTTATCAAAGTTTTTATTGGTGAACAGCAACGGGTATTTTCTTCTAAAGTAATTATTCATTTTATTTTGTCCCCTCCTTTGCGTGATTCACTTTATCCAGTTAAAATGAATCACTTTCATATTTAAAATTAATATTAATTTAGCACTTTTTGATGCCATATCAATCAAGTTATCAATCTAATTTTACTCCAATAATAGTGTGTTTAACCAAATTAATTCCATTGCTAAATAGTGTTTTATTTATAAATCCTTCAATGATAATAGCAAAACAGTTCAGATTTAATGAAAAAACACCCGCACCCTAGTACTATGTAGATAGTAGTTATGATAAATATTTCGTTAAACACCTAGAAGGGATCTGAATTTATGAAGGATAACGTACGATTAACTTTTATGTTTGGCTCGTATAAAGTTATATCAATGGAATTAAATTTAAAAACCAAGGTTTCAAAGGTCGTCTATGATGATAATGATTCAGCCAGTTCCAAAATGGTTTTACTTCCTGAGGAAAAGACTTATAGCGGCTTAGAAAATCGAATTCAATGGTGGTTCAATGATCACAGACCACTCCCCGAATTACTTGTAGATCTTCAAAAATATGGTTTTAACTACGCTGGTCAACAAAATTTAGACCTTAAAATTGAAGAATTAGATGATTGATCCCATCTGATTCACTATAAAGCTGCCCTTCCTCATTAATAATTATTAATTTCATTTGACTTAAAGTTAGCTTTAAGATGTAAGCTAATCACATCAAATAAAGAAGGGCAGCTGAAAAAAATGTCGAAAGATGTAATGCTTGTGATTGGTGCTGGTCAAATTAGTATGGCCATCGCTAGAAGAATTGGGTATGGTAAGAAAATTATTCTTGGTGATAAGAATTTATCTAACGCTGATAAAATCGCTGAGACGATGGAAAATGCTGGTTTTGATGTTGAAACCTTTGAAATGGATTTATCATCTAGGGATTCAATTAGGTCAATGATCGACCAAGCGCAAAAATATGGTGAAATCAAATTCCTTGTTAACGGTGCTGGTTTATCCCCTAGCCAAGCTTCAATTGAAGCCATCTTAAAGGTTGATTTATACGGAACCGCTGTTTTATTAGAAGAAGTTGGGAAGGTGATTGCTGACGGTGGGACCGGAGTGACCATTTCTAGTCAATCTGGATTTAGAATGCCCGCCCTCACCCCTGAACAAGATCAGCAATTGGCTTGTACCCCTACCGATGAACTATTGAATTTGGATTTTCTGCAACCTAGCAACGTTGAAAACACGCTCAAAGCATATCAACTAGCTAAACGTTGTAATGAAAAGCGGGTCATGGCCGAAGCCGTTAAATGGGGCAAACGAGGTGCCAGAATCAATGACATTGCTCCAGGGATTATTGTTACGCCACTAGCAATTGATGAATTCAATGGAATCCGTGGCGATTTCTATAAAAAGATGTTCGCTAAATCCCCTGCTGGACGACCAGGAACCGCTGATGAAATTGCGAACGTTGCCGAACTACTAATGAGTGACCGCGGTGCCTTTATTACCGGGTCCACATTCCTAGCTGACGGTGGCGCTACCGCTGATTTTTACTACGGAAATCAAGACTAATTCCTACCTCAAATTAAATTTAAAGGAGTCCTCAATATGAAACAAACTCGATTTGTAAAAGCTGGTAAAGTAGAAGTTAAAGAAGTGGCTAAACCTGAAATTGAAAAGGATGATGACGTGATCTTACACGTTGTCCAAGCCTGTGTCTGCGGTTCTGATTTATGGACATACCGTGGTTTAGATAAAAAGGAACCCAATTCGTTGAACAATGGTCACGAAGCAATCGGAATCGTTGAATCAGTTGGAAAGGCCATCACCACTGTTAAACCAGGTGACTTTGTAATCGCCCCATTCACTCACGGATGCGGTCACTGTGCTGCCTGTCGAGCTGGGTTTGATGGTAATTGTCAGAGCCACTCCGATAACTTCAGTAGTGGTTATCAATCGGAATATGTACGGTTCCAACACGCTAACTGGGCTCTTGTAAAAGTACCTGGCAAGCCGGAAGATTATAGTCAAGGGATGCTGAATTCATTCTTGGCCCTATCTGATGTTATGGCAACTGGATTCCACGCTGCTAAAACTGCAAACGTTCAAAAGGGCGACACCGTTGTCGTCGTTGGAGACGGTGCGGTTGGCCTTTGTGGCGTTATTTCCGCCCAACTCCTCGGTGCTAAAAAGATCATCGCAATGAGTCGCCATGCAGATCGGCAAGCGCTAGCTAAGGAATTTGGCGCTACCGATATCGTTGCCGAACGTGGTGATGAAGCTGTTGAAAAGGTTATGGAACTCACTAACAACGCCGGTGCAGATGCCGTTCTTGAATGTGTGGGGAGCGAATTATCAACCAATACTGCGTTGAAGGTTGCACGTCCCGGGGCCCACGTTGGTCGGGTCGGAGTTCCCCATGGGAACGTTGAATTCCCATTAGCCTTCTGGAAGAACGTATCAATTTCAGGTGGAATTGCTTCCGTAACCACTTACGATAAGAGCGTCCTATTAAAGGCTGTTTTAGATGGCCAAATTAATCCTGGAAAGGTGTTTACCCATAGTTACAACATTGATGATGTTGATGACGCCTACAAGGCAATGGCAGAAAGAAAGACCATCAAGTCGGTCGTAACCACGGACTAATTTGATTTGAATATTAAAAA
This sequence comes from Lactobacillus sp. Sy-1, assembly GCF_019303535.1. Lineage (GTDB taxonomy): Bacteria > Bacillota > Bacilli > Lactobacillales > Lactobacillaceae > Nicoliella. The sequence goes on from NZ_JACCIU010000002.1 coordinate 312,562, forward strand.
CGAAAAGACCAGTGCGTTCTAGCATAATCTAGAATCCATTGGTCTTTTTTTCAATAAAGTTAAATTAATCCATCTCTATTTTGTTTTTTTATTTTTCCGTAGATATTAATGGCCGTAAACGTATCAACCTTATAGTTATTCTTAATTTTTATAATTGCCATTAAAGTCGACTTGGAGGTTTTGATCATGGCGTTAATTTCATCATGATTATTTTTCGTTATCAGTGCTGCTTTACGCTCCTCTGTATTACTATGCAATTTATCAGTTACTAAATTTATGATTACAATGATCATAAGTGCAGACATACAGAGGGTCCAAGCTGGCCCTTTAACAAAAAAGAGTGCGATTGCAAGCACTAATGCTGACCCCTTAACCAAAAAGAGTGCAATTGTAAGTGCTAATTCCGAAAGGTAGTGTTTCTTGAACCTCATTTATATCCTCCAATTTTAAACAATTTAACTACTTAATATAGTATCACATAAATATTACTGCAATAACAAAAGGGATTCTTAATTAAAAGCATCCCTTTCAAACTAATTTGAATCTATTTGAAGAATAGATTGATATTTAATTGTTGTATACTGGCGTACAATAATCCTTATATTTATCGTTCTTACCAGTTGTTACACTAAAAAATAACTCCTTTAGTGATTTCACTAAATTACCCTCATGCCCATCAGCAATTATACGATTATCAACTTCAACCAGTGAGGTTACTTCCATTGCCGTTCCAGATACAAACACTTCATCAGCACCATATAACTCAGTCCTTGAAATGCTTCTTTCTTCAACTGGAATCTGAAACTCATTCCTGACCAATTGCATCACCGTTTCTCTGGTGATTCCTTCCAAAATATTATCAGAAGTCGGTGGAGTTACTAACTTACCATGCTTTAACATGAAGATATTTTCCCTGGTTCCTTCACTTACGTGGCCATTATTAGTTAAAAAAAGTGCCTCATCGTATCCGTGATTCCCTGCTTCTAAAAAGGCAAGTGCAGAGTTCATATACGCACCAGTAGCTTTAGAATGAGGTGGTAACATATTATCATTTAACCGTTCCCAAGAACTAAAGCCAGCGGTTAATTCATCCTTCATTACGCGTTTTTTCATTGGTTGAACATACATAATCACTCGGACTACTGGATCTTTTAAATTCGGAGTTATGTCGTTAGAGTCATTTAAAACTAGCGGCCTAACATATGTAGTTTGCTTCAAATGATTTTTAGAAAGTAGTTGTTTTGTAAAATCAATCATCTGATCAACCGAATAGGGAAAATTAAGATTGGTTATCTTGGCGCATTCTTTTAATCGTTTAAAGTGATCTCTTAATCGAAATCCATACAGTTGTTGTTCTTCTTCATTCCAATATGCTCGAAATCCTTCAAAAACACCTAGTCCATAGTTTAAAGCTTTACTTCTCACGCCCACTTTGACATCCGATTCTAGTTTAAAGACCCCGTTATCAAATACATATGATTCATTATTATCCATTAAAGTTCCCTCACTATTCTTTAGCCTTCATTTGTTCAGATAAATGAACAAGCTTTACTAGCATTTCATGATGCGGTGCTGTTAATCCGTGTTCAGCTGCCTTTTTAACAATGTATCCATTAATATAATCAACTTCTGTTGGCCGATTATGGCTCATATCCTGGTACATTGATGGACGATGATCCTTAAGCCTCCTGTTTTCATCCGCAATTACCTTCGTCATTTCATCAGCACTTTTAAGCATTTTAACTCCATCAGCATCGGCAACCGCATAGGCTTCATTAACTAACTCCGATGTCAGTTCATCTGCCTCACTAAACGTTTGATACTCACCCATTGTGATATCCATTAACGTACATAGCGTGTTAACAACAGAATTAAGCAATAATTTCTGCCATAGCGTTCCCTTATAATTTTCTGAAAGACTTGGATTCATCCCAGCTTTATCAAATTCTTCAACGACTTGGTTTGTAAAATCATCAGGTTGCTCAGTAACATTAACTAAGTGAACCTGTCCAGATCCTCGTCCACCCATTACATTTACGTCCCCAGGACCATTTAAAATACTTGCCGCAAAGGCAGTTCCAGCAATAATATGCTGTCTAGGAACGTATTTAGCAATTACATTAACTGCCCCCATCCCATTTTGATTAGTTAAAACATAGGTATTTTGATTCAAAAAATGCTTACTTGCTTCTAATGTTTTTTCATTATCCATTTGTTTAACAAATAAAATAACCAAATCAGGTGATTCCTTATACTCATCCGGCTTAAACATGTTTACCTGAACCAGGTGTCTATCCTTACCATTTCTAGCCACGAATACGCCACCCTGTTCTTTTACCTTGTTGTAGTTCTTATCCCAAGGTTCCACGAAATCAACATCAGTTCCAGCTGATTGAAGCAATAGTCCATACCTTAACCCCATTGCACCAGCACCTAATACAGCAACTTTCATACATTCCACCCCTAATTATTTTTGAATTGTAACCGCAATATTTCCATATTGTGATTTGTTCATCATCAGTTCATACCCCTGTTTAACATTTTCTAAATTAAAAACATGCGAATCCACTACGGGATGCCATTGGTATTTATCGTATAGTTCAAGCATCTTTTTAAATTCAGATTGGGTTCCACCAGTTGACCCCTTCATTACCCATTGATTAAAAAACAATCTTCTTAAATCAAAAGTTATTTCATCACCGCTAGAACTACCAAATGTAACGATTGTTCCACCAAATTTAAGTAATTCAACATCCCGGTTTAAAGTAGCGGGGCCAACATCATCAATCACAACATCCACTGGAGCAACCATTTTTACCCAATCCTCAGAATCAAGAACTGCTTCATCTGCCCCTAACTTCATTGCTTTTTCCAACTTATCTAGTTGCCTAGAGGAAACAATTACCGTAGCTCCCAGTGACTTAAGCATAACGATCATGTTAGTAGCAACTGCACCACCAGCCCCTGGGACGAATACCCTTTGGCCTGCATGGACTTGGCCCTTAGTAAAGACAGCCCGATATGCAGTTAAAGCACTAAGGGATAATACTCCAGCCTCTGTCCAGTTTAAATATGACGGCTTTTTGCTAACTTGTTTATAGCTAATTACAACCTTATCAGCTAACGTTCCATTATGGGGGTAGCCTAGTACCTCCATGTTAGTTGGCGGGACATTTGTATGGGTACCCCATAATAATGGGTTAACAATAACTTCATCCCCAACTTTAAATCCTCTAACATCCTTCCCCACTTCGGAAATGACTCCAGCCCCATCTGATCCTGGAATCAAAGGCGGTTGTTTTGAATCATGATGACCATTTAAAACAAATAAATCATGGTGGTTAAGTCCCGCGCTTTTTAAGGTAATTAAGACTTCATCTGCACTTGGTTTAGGATCTTCAACATCCTTAGAAAATAATAAATGATCAATGCCTAACCCACCTTCATGTAGTACTGCATCCATAATTTAAGCCTCCCAACATTATTGAATATGCTTTTTCTTGGTTTCTGGAACAAAGAACACGGTTACTAAAACAGCAATTAATGAGAGAACACTCATTGCGTATAAAACAGCCTTAAATCCAAAACTGCTTAACAACCATACAACAATAAATGGTGTAACCATTGTTGCTCCCTTAGCAAATGTGTTAGCGAGTCCAACCCCTCTTAATCTAAAACTAGTTGGAAACATTTCTGGAATAAATGCTCCAAAAACAGTTGAGATTAAAACGTAGATAAATAATGTTAATAGGAACCCGAACGTAATTAGTCCTAGACTGGTTGTTTGATATGTATACCCCAATCCCAAAACAACCATTGCAATAAAGCTTAGTAATAAGTTGAACTTCCGTCCCAGCCTATCTACCAGTAACATTCCTAGTAGTGCTCCTAATGGTGCAGCAACCATCATAATAGTTGAAAGCCCTAATGATTGTGATAGACCATGTCCTGATTTAGCTAACATCGTTGGCTCCCAGTTTACAAAAGTATATTCACAAACATCTGCAACTATTAATACAAATGAAGTAATAACAACTCGCCAAAATAGTTTTGCACTGCTATATGTAACCTTATCCGCTTGATCCATTTCATCTTGAACCTTGTTACTATTCCGCTTTTCATCTAGCAACTTATCATGATTAGGATCATCTTTTTCCATTTCATTAACAATTGCTTCAGCTTCTGCATATCTACCCTTAGAGAAGAACCATCTTGGTGATTCTGGTAACTCTCTACGTAGTACCCAAACAAATAATGCAAGAACTCCGACTCCAATGAATAGGACTCGCCAACCTAAACTTGGAATGATTAAAGAACTCATTAACATTCCTAAAGGAGACCCCCAACAGGTGATTGCGGTCATCCCCACGGCCCATCGGCCACGTTTATTTACCGGAGCGAATTCGTTAATCATTGCAAAACCAGTAACTAATTCTGCTCCCATCCCAATACAACTAAGCCCGCGTAACACAATTAACCAAGTCATATTAGGTGCAACTGCACTTAGCATTGTCATGACTCCAAAGAATACTAAGTTTAATTGGTAGGCATGTCGACGACCTAACTTATCTCCTAAAAAGCCAGCTGATAATGACCCGACTAATAATCCAAACGAGCTAGCAGACATCAGAGATGCCGTTTGACCTAAACTAGCATAGCCTGACTTCACTAACGAACTAGCAACTCCGCTAGCCAGATAAAAGTCGATTGACCTAACAACCATTCCCGCTAACACTAACCAAAATACCTTTTTGAACGTTCTACCAGTTGGTAGGTTATCTAATCTAAGATCCAAATCTTCAACGTCTGATTTTGAATAAACGCCATCTAATTCCTTTTCTTTTCCCACTACTTCAAGCATTGTTTATCATCCCCCATCAATTATTTAACATTTAGAGCCACAGACCCTAAACCCTTACTAAAGTTTGCACGCCAACTGCCCTTTGCTAAATCTACGGTTTTTGAAGTACCGGTAGTTACAAACTGACCTTTAGTCAAGCGATTTCCAATATGGTCGAGCTTCTCAACTAACCATTTTAAAGAGTTTAGTGGATTTCCTAATACTGAGGATGATTTAGATTGACCTAACTCGGAGCCATCGTGTTCTAAGTCCATAGTTACATCCGCTAAATCCAGTGGATTTAAATTTGCTGTTGAAACACTTTTACCCACTACCAATAAGTTAGCCATTGCATCATCAGCCATAAATAACTCTTTACTAAGCTTTCTAAACCAGTCTTTGAAGCGTGAATCTGGCAATTCAAATGCTGGTAATACATCAACTTTCGCTAATAGGGTGGTTAAATCATCACTTGGTAATAAAGTTTCATTTACTTGAAAAGCAACTTCCACTTCTAAAAACGGCTTGAATTGTTCGTTCAAAACCACCGTTCCTCCAGATACAACAAGTTGATTAGCACTTAACTTCCCAAAAATTGGTTGATCATAGCCATATCCCTTTTGTGATTTTTCGCTAGTTAAGCTGACTTTATAAGCAGCTACCTTATTATTTTCGCCATTTAATGCCTTATAAACTAGTTCCTGAACACTATAACCATCACTTTCCTTAGTAAGCATTTCCTTAAACGGTTCCCAATTAAGTGAACGTCGATCCTCATTTGCTAAAACTAAACTATCTGATACCTCATCTACGTTATTTTTACTCATAAATAAAATCCCCTTTCAAAATTATGAAACAAAATTTCTTTAACCTTTCCTCCTTGTTAATCAATTTTAAATATAAAAATAAAAAAATCCGCACAGATTTTAAAAACTGTGCGGATTTTCCATTGTTTCGGATTGTCCAAAGGGTTCCACACAGATTTCTTATAATCTGGGTGGACTTAATCGGTTGTCGTTATAACATAATTAAAAATTCCTTAGCCATCGCAGATTATGATCTAAATAATAATAATAATAATAATTAGAATCATAATCGCAATTGCTAAAGTTAAAGCTGAATCAATATTAAATTGTAAGTTATTAATTTTTAAATTACTATTCAGCTTTGACATTATAACTGCACTCCCTTGATTTATTATTTAAGTTGAAACAAATACTACAACCGAAATAATTTTATGTCAACCTAAAACATTGGTAAAATATTAAAATTAGATTATTTCAATTTTAATCGTTATCTTAAAACGACCGTCATTACAGCAACTAAGACACATTAAAACAATTACTAAATAATAAAAAATATTTTTTTAATTGATTTCAAAATAATCAACCCCACCCTAAGTTAAAAATGATTATCAAAAATTTATGTGCTAAGATTAATCTAGATATCTTTGAGGAGGTGTAGTAATGAAAAAATTGAAAATAATTCCTTTAATAGCAACCTTTACGATGCTTTTAATTCCCACCTATCAAACTGCTAAAGCAGCCCCTGGGTTAAATTCATCATATTGGTTACATAGTCGGACGGTGACGGTTAAAAAACGAGTCACCGCATACAAAGTCAAGGTAGCATCAGTCGGTTTTAAAGACCATTTTGTTGCTAAAAAAGTTATCAAAGCAGGCACTAAAATTAAAGCACAAAATGGTGGTGCCAGCTGGTATTGGATTGTCAAGGGGCACGGAATGCATAACAATGCCAACCACTTTTGGGTTATTAATATTAATAATTCTAAATGGATCAAGTAACCACTTACCTTAAAATCATAGTTCACAATTCCAAAACATAAAAAAGAGGTCCTAATCAATGAAAAAATTTATGATTACATTCACGTTAGCATTATCAATTGCCTGCTTCAGTAAGGGGTATCATACTGTGCATGCCGATACTAGTGATTCAACCACCAGTAGTCAAACGACCACAAGTGATGATAATAACCAATCAGATCAATCATCTGATTCCTCTGACGATAGCGATTCTGGTAGTGATAGTTCTGATTCGGATCAATCATCAAATGTCCAACCGACCAAGACGATCACTTTTCATTACCAAACCACTAGCGGCAAACAAATTAGCCCTGATGTAACTGAGACTACCAACGGGAATTCATTTTACTCCTATGCCTTCAACTACGACGGGACGGAAATTAAACCATATGTAAAAGCCATTAAAGGGTATGTTACATATTATCAGGCCCCTGATCAACTAACTTATGATAACTTACCATCTTCAATCACCGTTAAGTACGTGAAGGCTAGCGATGCGGCTAAGCAGATGAGTAAGTATTACATGCAATATTTAAATAGGTACCGGAACAAGTTAAAGTTAAAATCACTAAAGACCAGTAGCGACCTTAACAAAAAAGCGAACGTTAGAGCTAAGGAGTTAGAAAAATACTTCAGTCACGTTCGACCAAATGGTACATCATACAACACTAAGAATAGTGGCTATGGAGAGGTCATGCTAGGCGTTGACCTAATTTATTCAGGGCCTAATAAAACTTTAAACTACCAAAAAACTGCTGAAAATTGTGCTAAAACTTTGTTAACTGAAGATGCTCTTCATCGTGACACCCTGCTTAATACCTGGTCCAGCTACGGAGCCGCCGGTTTCAATTTATCCGACAACGGTTCGACCCTATGCGGTCTATTCAAACTCTAAGGATTAAATTAATTGGAGAGAAGGTTAACCATGCTCAAAAAAGTTATGGCTACTTGGTTACTATCCGGTACATTATTTATATCGGGAGCCACCATTGCTCACGCTGAAGTTACTAGCAACAATGGAATGATTGTATCTAATTCACAAATTCCCTCATCAATTAGCTTCTATTGGGATTATTGGCGAGAAGTTAAATTGACTCAACCAGTTGAAGCAAAGTTAATTCATTATCCCAATGAATCTTCCGTAAAAATAATCGTGACCAAAACTAAGATAATTCCCGCAAATACAATCATCTATGTCCATGGATTTCGCTCTTACAGTCCACCTAGCAAATCATATTTTGCAATTACCGAAAGTAAGAACAATGCCATCTATGGGAAAACTATCTTTAAAGTTACTACTCCATTTTGGACTGTCAATTATAACGATATTGTAAACTTCGAATTAACTAGTAATAATGATGTAGTCACTAAGATAAACGTTAAAGCAGCTACTAGTAATACGTTTACAAAGGATAAATGGCAATCGGGCTATCTCTCATTAAGTGAATTATTAGACGGCCTCACCAATAATGAAATCTTGGCTAAGTCATATTCTGACTTAAAACAATATCAAAAATTAAACCGCCAATATGAACTTGCTGATATTGGTAGTTCTAAAGAAACCCAAATCAAAAAGCAAATGAATAGAGTATTAAAAACCAAATTTATCAATTATTCCGGAAAGAACATCACTAAATCATTCAAAGTCCGTAGTTATAATGACCGGACCGTTCAAGTTAAAATGGGCCAACACATTTACTATGCTACTAATAAAAACATTCTCCCTTATAACACCACTAGTAATAATGGCATTTCATCATTAGAAAAGCCCACTCCCGATGGGCTAAAGCACATCGTTTTAAGAGCAGGTGATTCAATATACAATACCAACTACCAAACTTGGCAAACATGGTTAATGGATAAAAGTGGGCGTCTGTCTAAATCAAAGGGGTATAGTTATATTTTTGATGGCAAGCATTGGTACCACCGCTATTACGATGGCCAAAAGTGGCATCAAAAATTATTAAAATCGTAACTTACAACGAGCTCACGGTTTATTTAAGTCGTTATAAGTTTAATTCAAATGCCAACTGCTTTTGATTTCCATCGTAAACAACTCGAATCATGCCACGATATTCAAACCCAAATCGCTTCCCCAATTCTTGCATCCGTTTGTTAACGGGTCTGGTGTCAAAACGAACGTTCCGATACCCCTTCATTACCGACACCGTAATTAAATTGGAAAGTAAGTAGGATCCCAAATGGAGCCCATGATATTGACTTGCAATCGCAATTCTGTGAATCGTGGTGTATTGCTCAGCGGGACGGTTCCAACTGCCATCAATTTCTTGATAAGTTGGTTCGTCCCCCATCATTAAATACGCCGTTCCAGCAACGTTGCCGTTAACAATTAAAACGTAGCTATTTCCACTTTTGATATCTGCCAGCAGGGTTTCTTGATTTGGATACCCATTTTGCCATTGGTCACTCCCATCTGCTTTTAACAATTGCCGCGCTTCTTCAATAATTGATGTAACTTGATCTAAATCAGTAGTTTTAGCAACCCTTAAGTAAATTTCAGCCATTATATTTCCTCCTTAAAATAAAAAAATAGTGCGCGTTGAAAAAGACGGAAGTCTTCCTCCAGTCATTTCAACGGCACTGTTTTTTTGGTTACGCCTGCACATCCCAATCTTTAATTATCTTTAGTGTAACACATCATTTCCTAAAATGGTGTTAACAGCCGCTTCAATTTGAATTTTGGCAATATCAAAAGTTGCAACTGATAAATCGGTCGGTTCGATAATTAATGGTAATTCGGTGCAGCCCAGAACCACCCCATCCAAATCATTGTCATTGATCAGATGATTAACCATTTGCATTAATTGTAGCTTGGTCGCTGGATTAACAATTCCATTTTCCAGCTCCTTTACAATTTTTAAGTGTAACCAGTCCTGCTCCTCTTGGCTTGGCAAGCAGATTTGAATTCCCGCATCCTGAAACGGCCTGCTAAAGAAATCATTGCTCATTGTAAACTTCGTCCCTAGCAGTAACAACCGGTGTAAATGCAGTTGCTTAGCATGCGCTAGAGCAGTATCTACGATGCTTAGCAACGGTAACTTAGTTCGTGCTTGAATTTGGCTAAAAGCAATGTGGGGAGTGTTACCACACATCAACCCAAAATCAGCCCCCGCTTGTTGCAGATGGTTAGCAGCATCGCTCACGTAATCCGCAACTTGAGTTAATTGATCGGCATCCAATAACTTGAACATGTGATACATATTGATGCTTTCAATCGTTAGTTCTGGGAGTGATTGGGTGGTCCCTAATCGGTGCTGGTAGCCCTTAATAATATCATTGTAGTATCGAATGGTGGCTTCGGGCCCAATGCCACCGATAATGCCTAATTTTTTCATTTTGATTCCTTTCTTTAGTTAATGTAACAATTTGCTTATTACTAGCTTAGTTTATTCATTATAGAAATAATACCATGAATTGAATCAGCATTAATTTCCTTTTGCCATTTTTAACTTGCAATCAAATACATCTGATGTATTATATAAATGATGTGATGTATTTAAGAAAGGAACAACATAATGCAATCTAAAAATATTAGTCTTGGAACAGAAACAATTCAAAAAATTATTGCGTATATTAAAGATAATCAACTAACTTCGGGAGATAAATTACCTAAAGAAGCCGCCTTAATGAGTACGTTAGATGTCGGCCGCTCAACAATCAGAGAAGCAATGCAGGTGCTTGCCCACTCGGGAGTGGTAACCATTAAGCAGGGTTCAGGGACCTATGTCAATCAGTTGGAATTAATCGATGATCAAAATCCATTATTGTGGCGGACTGAAAAGATGCTTGAAAAAGAAGCAATCGCAGAGCTAGTTGACAATGACATTGCGCCGGATGAATGGATTACACTAAGGGCCTACCTTACTCGCAGAAATCAGTTATTAGAACAAGGAAAATTTAATGAGTATTTAGAACAAGACATTTTATTTCATGAGCAAATCGTAAAAATGGCCCAAAACGCCTATTTAATAAAGTGGTTCAACGAACTGAAACCCCTGTGGCGAAGTCATTTAAACCAATCGATTGCTAAGAGTCCCAATTATCAGGGTAAAGTTAATCATCACAATCAATTATTCGAAGCACTGATGAATCGTGATGTAAAGACAGCCATTGAATTAATTCAAAAGGTGGGTAAATAAGATGCTATCAATATCGACCGTCATTATTTTAATTATCGGTGGACTAATCGCAGGAATTCTAAATGGAATTGTGGGTATGGCGGTTCTAACCCTCTACCCAATCTTGCTATCAATTGGGGTCTCGCCCATCATGGCGAACGTTACAGCAACCATTAGCATTATCTTTAGTGGGTGCACGTCAGTTTTATCATCAGCAAAGGAAATCAAAAGTTATCGAAGCCAAACCATAATAATTACAGTTCTATCTGTAATCGGATGTGTCGCCGGCACATTCGTATTAATCAATAGTAGTAACGCTCAATTCAAGGCGGTGGTGCCATTCATCATTATGCTTGCTGGAATCATGATGCTGGTTCCTAAAAAAAAGCAGCCGACTGAAAACCGCTTCATGCGGGGGATTCAATACCTTTTCCTTCCCATGATTGGGCTTTACAATGGCTATTTTGGCGCTGGTTCCGGGATCCTAGAAACAGCCGTCCTTTCTAGAATTGTTCATCAACCATATTACGTATATAATGCCATTAGGAACGTTTTATCACTGGCTAGTAACATAATCAGCGCGGTTATTTTTACACTCTTGCTTCCCGTTGATTGGATTGTAATCATCCCCCTGGCGATTGGGTTAGTCGTGGGTGGTTACCTGGGCCCAATCATTGTGAAGGTTATTCCCACCAAGATAATGGAAATCTGTGTTGGAACGTTCGCAATCGGATTAGCATGCTATTTGTTTATTACTACCTACTAGAAAGAGGGTCATTAAATGAGAATTAATGTCTTACAACACACCCCGAATGAAGGTCCCGGATCAATTTTAGACTGGGCAGATGCACGAGGCCATCAGGTTTTCACATACCATCCATACCAATTTGGTTACCTCCCCACTGCTGAAGAAACTGACATGTTAGTAATTTTAGGTGGACCAATGAGCCCCAACGATTCAATGCCATGGATCCAAAAGGAACGGGATTTAATTAGTGAATTATTGAAACACAACGTTCCAATGTTTGGCGCATGTTATGGCGCCCAACAAATTACTAAAGCAATGGGCTATTCAGTTGGTAAGTCCCCCGTTAAAGAAGTTGGCTGGGCGCCAGTTAAAAAAGAAAGTAACACGATTCCTGGATTACCAAATCAGGTAACTGCACTTCATTGGCATGAGGAAATGTTTGAAGTTCCTGAGGGGGCTGACTTACTATTTTCAACTCCCGGATTACAAAATCAAGGGTTTGTAATGAACCATCGGATTGTCGGACTCCAATTTCACTTTGAACCTAAGGCTAACAACGTTCGTGAAATGGTGGTCAATGATTTTCCATACATCGAGGGTTCTGTATTGGGCCAAGATGCTCAAACGATTTTGAACACCCCAGTTCCAGCTGAAAATCGAGATGTAATGTTTAAAATTCTCGATTATATTAATGAATAATCCAATTTAATTCGCCAAAAAGCAGTGCCGCCATGATGCGCAGCACTGCTTTTTACAAACAATTATTTACTATTATTTTCGGCAATTAGTTTTCCAGTTCTTACCAATGGTTCTGGACCATCATTAGCAGCCATGTGGGCTTGGATTAAAACTAATTTATCATTATTTTCACGGGTTTTTTCTAATGCATCGATTAATTCGGTTTCAGTAGAAACATCGAATGCAATGTAATCATCTTGCTTAGCACCAAATGTATCTGGAATTTTAACATAGTTCAATTGCGGAACATCGTTGTAGTACTCATTCATCCCGTGAATCAAACGTTCAACAGTGTATCCAGCATTATCAATCACTAATATGATTGGATGAATTTTTTCTCTAAACGCCATTCCAAATTCCTGAATCGTTAGTTGGAGCGAACCTTCACCAGTTGATAGAATCGTTCGGTGACTAGGATCTGCAATCTGGCTTCCAATGGCAGCTGGAAATGCATAACCAATCGAACCCCATAGTGGTTGGGCAATAAATTGGGTATCCTTTGGTAAGGTAAATGGAACTAATCCACTAAAGGAAGTTCCCTGTTCAGTTACTAACGTGTCACCAGATTTAATAAAGCTTGCAACGGCTTGGTCGTAGAAGTTCTGTGTTAAAGCGTTATCACTAGCAACCGGCGTCGCAATTTGTTCAAAACGGTTGTTTCCAGCATTATCACATTTGTTCAAACTTAACTGGCTTAATTGCTTAACATTGGCAGCAAAATTATAGTTAGCTAGGTAGTCCTTGGCCTGCCCAAATACGGTGGCATCCTGGTTATTGATGTTAATCGTCTTCGTTTCATCAAAGCTCTGGGTGAACAAACCAGTGACCATGTCACCCAGTTTAACCCCGATCAAAATAATTAAATCACTGGCATCCACAACGTTATTAATGTCTTGATCAGAAATCAACCCGTCATAAGTACCAATAAATTGGGCTAAGCTTTCATCAACGGCATCTTTTCCTAACCCAATGTCAGAAAACAATAGGTTATTTTGCTTAATAAATTGTTCAACTAATCCTGATAGTTGCATATTGATAACTTCATGACCCAAAATGACAAGTGGTTGTTTGGCATTATTAACTTGCGTCTTAAGGTCATTCATTAACGATTGCGAATAGTTAGCATCATTATCAGCAATCACCAGTTTGATTTCAGTTTTAATCGTTTCGTTGACTGGCATTTTACCCACGTTAATTGGTAATGTCATGTAAACTGGTTTCCGATATTTAACGATGTAACTAATGGCATCGTTAATCTGATCAATCGGACGCTGGTCAGTTAATGAAACCACTTTAACGCCCAGTTGCTTATGGGCATTGGTAAACCGAACGTAGTTTCCATCTCCAAAGGTATGATGAACAATTTCGTGATGACTTTGGGAATTCATACTAGGCGCCCCGACGATTTCTAAAACCGGAACGTTTTCCGTAACGCTCCCGGCTAGTCCATTGATGGCGCTTAATTCACCAACTCCAAAAGTTGTAACAAACGCAGCGAAGCCATTCTTTCTGGCATACCCGTCAGCCATGTAAGAAGCGTTCAGTTCATTTGCGTTCCCAGTCCATTTAACATCATCGCGGTGGGTAATGTGATCTAGAAAATCTAGATTATAATCTCCGGGAACCCCAAACACATTCGAAGCGCCCATTTCTTTAATGACATCCACCAAATAATCAGATACAGTATACATAACGAATCCTCCTAAACTTTCTTAATTAAGTATGGCTTAATAATACCCCTGGGCGAAACTGCTCAACAATTACCAGGATTCTATTAAATCAATACCTTTTAGTTATGATTGGAGAAACCAAAATTGAACAACTTTACTTTTAATCAACTTCGCTACTTCTATAAACTAGCCCAGACTTTGAACTATCGAATTGCAGCAGAACAACTTTTTATCAGCCAACCCTCCCTCAGTCGCCAAATTCAAGTGTTAGAAAAGGCACTAGGCGTTGCATTATTTAAAAAACAGGGCCGCAACATCGTTCTTACTAATGCTGGTCAAGAATTCGTTATCCATGCCGGGCAAATATTAAGAGCAATCCATAATGCTACCCAATCACTAGAAAAATTTACTGGGAACGCAAAACCGGAGATCAAGGTCGGCTTCGCAGAGGATCATTTTTTCTACCCCCTAATGAATGAACCGGGGCTAGATAACCTCAAAATGCAGGAATTAATGAATGATGAAATCATTACTAAAATCAATAGTCGCGAATTAGATGCCGGAGTTACATTTCTACCGGTTGAAGATAGCTCAATAACTTCACAATACATTTTTAGTGATAATGTGGTGGCGGTTGTTGCTAAAAATAGTCCGCTCAGTTCATTGGTGGAGATATCAATGACGGAAATTGCTAAATTAAAGATTGCAACGCTATCTAATAAATTCTACTTCAGAAAGTTATTAAACCGGTACTTTCAAAATCATCTGATTTTTCCTAACTACCAGTTTGAACTAAGTAGTTTCGGTAGTTGCATTGACATTGTCCAGCAAAATAATGCCGCCATCGCACTAATTCCAAAATCTGTATTAGCTGCCAAACATTATCCCAACGTAGTTCCATTAAAGATTAATAGTCGCATTTTAAAAATTCGAATTGGATTAGTATATTTGAAGGAAAGTCAATTAACTCCGACATTACAAGAAATGCTGACCGTGATGGTTAAGCAATTTGGTAACAATCGGGAGAAATCATAACCATTTATCAATGACCTGAAATGCAAAAAAGCAGTGCCACCATGATGCGCAGCACTGCTTTTATTTTTTTAAATTTTAATTCATTGTTAATCCACCATCAACGGTGTAATTTTGCCCCGTAATGCCATCACTTTCTGGTGATCCCAAGAATAGCACCATCTTTGCAACTTGTTCTGGGGTCGTTACCTCTTTTAATGGGGTCTGAGTCGCAATTAAATCAAAAACCTCAGGCGTGGTAACCGAACTGGCGTTAGTCGTTCTCAAAAGGCCTCCGGAGACCATGTTAAAGCTAATGCCATCCTCACCCAACTCGGCAGCCAGATTCCTGGTGAATCCGATCAAAGCCGCCTTGGCAGTCGTGTACTCGTGGTAGGGGACAACTGGATTTTGAAATAAATTAGTCCCGATACTTACTACCTTTCCATAGTGGTTTTTAACCATTTCAGGCAGTGCACTTTGGATAACGTTAAAGGCCCCCTTCAACGTACCATCAATTTGTTTTTGATAGTCGTCCCATGACAAATCCTTAAACGCCTTTTGCTTTACGGGATCAAATTTGAAGCCCACTAACGCATTATTCACGACCACGTCCAAACTACCGAACTTATCAATTGTGCTATTAACCATCTGATCAACAGCATCCCGATTCCGCACGTCAGCTTGAATTGCAATTGCGTGGTCTGAACCGATCTGAGCGACCACTTTATCAGCAGCGGCTTGATGGTGGTAATAATTAACCACCACGTTAAAGCCAGCTGTACCAAATTGTCTTGCGGTTTCAGCTCCTAAACCAGAACTTGCGCCCGTAATTAAAACTGTTTTTGCCATCTGAAAAATCTCCTCAAAGATCAATCGAATGAAGCAATCACTAGATTAGTTTACACACTTAATTTCCCTCCGCCAGCATTACCTGGATCAGGTTCGTGGGTATAATCTCAGCCATTCCAGCACCCCAATTAATCGGTATATTTTGATACGGTTATATATTAAATGATATTCGTTAATTAATCAACCCAATTAAAAAGGCACTCCCTTTAATCAAGCACACCCTTCTCAAAGCTATTTAATTACCCGGTAAACTGCTTCCATTGGTTGACGCTTCTTTGGCGTAATCGCTTGATCACGATAACCAAAACTAACCATTACGGAAGTCCCCCACTTCTCAGGATCAATTACATCATGATCAGCTAAGATCCGGTCAATATTAGCCCGGTTAAAGCCTTCGATTGGACAACTATCAATGTCCAATGCAGCTGCTGTCGTCATCATGTTTGCTAGTGGGATGTAGGTCTGCTTAGAAGTCCAGTCAAATAGTTCTCGCGCCGTGTTTAATTTAAAATCATTTTCCTGGAAACTAATCACCTTTTTAGCAAATGGTGAATTAGGATCAAATGCGTGCCCTTGTACGTCCTCACTCATATGCTTGATGTGGGGTGAATTAATGTCCATGTTCTTTCTGGCAAGGATAATCACAAACTTATCAGCACCGTTAAAACTCTTTTGGGCTCCCCAGGCGTCGTCATACATTGCCTGCTTCAAATCATCATTTTCAATTAGCAAAAATTGCCAAGGCTCAAACCCCATTGAACTAGGGGAAAGGCGGGCCACTTCCATAATCGTGTTCCAATCCTTATCAGAAATATGCTTATTCGGATCATATTTTTTAGTCGCATATCTCCGGTGTGCTAAATTAATTAGTTCTTCATTTTTATCCATTTTCGTCACCCTTCAAAATTATTAGTTATTATCAAAATAGCATATTAAACTGAATAACTGCAATCAAAACGGCTTAAAATTACTAACTAATTGTTAGGAACTGCGGTTCCTTGACCACTGGCATCAAACTGTAGGTGCATTCCATTCTTCACATATACTTGTTCACCATCGGAAGAGGTTTCAATATGATGGGTGGCGTAAAACTCATTCTTTTGCTCTTGTTCATACTGAGGGGTTGGGGTGCCCACCCAATCACCACCGGGGGCCTGTTGGTAGGTCCAGTCAGCATTATTTTGAGGGACCGTGCTAACGGAACCTACAGCAGAGTTTGAATTGGTCGACGTTGCTTGTTGACCATTCGTACTAGTCGTAGTTGCTGGCGCCGTGTCATTTTGACTTTGCGCACTCGTTGGGTTGGTATCGAACGAAAAATCTTCCGCATCGTAGAGGTTCTTGAATCCTTCTGAATCAGCATTGCTCGAGATTCCAAATCCGATTCCAATCGACTTATTTATTGGAGACACTAGGTTTTCGTAGTGACCATGTTCCTTTCCGTCATTGGCCTCCGGACCCTCGTCAATATATTGGTGGGTCAATTCATTGGCAACCTCGGTTGGGGAACTCGGATCACCACTTTCATAACCCCGTTCAGCTAAGTTTTCACTTAATCCGTCATTGATTCCATATTGTTTGGCATCTTCGTCACCCAAAGCATTGCCATTACTATCATAGTGACTAATTGAACCGTCGCTGCGGGCCATGTTTTGAGCCACCCGTTGGTCAGCAATTTTATCGAGCGTTGGGTCCTCAACCACCGGAGACACACCCACTGAGGCCCGCAAGGCATTAATTTCCTTTAAGGCTTCAGCCCGATATTGTTGTTCATATGTAGCATTATTTACAATCGAGGAATTGGTATTATTATTCTGGTCATCAGAATTACTATTGGAATTAGATTGATCATCTGATTTGAGGTCGATAGAAGCTTTAACGGTTTGCTCCCCCTGCTTGTGCTTATGCTTCGTCTGCTTTTGCTGATGATGTGCCTTCTTTTTGTGGGCCTTCTTAACAACATGGTGCTTAGCAGCATTTACATTGGGTTCATTAGTAACCGCACCCAGCCCCAACACGGAGCTCAACAATAGTGTTACCAATAATGACTTTTTCATTATAATAACCTTCTTTAGTAGATTTTAAATTAATTTGGCAAAATTATTGTAGTCCGAAATCGTTGATATATCAACACTTAGATAAAAATTGCAAAATAATTACAAAGAGATTAGATAAAAAGCTTTACATTCTCATTTAAAGGATGTATATTATTATCAACAACAAAGCAAAGGGGATGTTTCCAATGCAATCCGAAGGTAATACCACAGATTAAATTGTAAAGGACGTGTTTCCACCAATGTTAGTATAAGTGAACTACCCAGCTAATGAAAGAGAGGTACTTACCATTCACTTAAACGACCGCTTTACCCCAGATTCTAAATAAGAAAGAAGTGTTTCCACCATTCCGTTACTAACGATTCAAATCCATAATAATAATGCCTGACAAGTCATCTAAGATGGTTTGTCAGGTATTTTGATTTCCGTGCTTTTTCACCCGATTTTAAAATTAGAAAATAATTAAAATAAATTAGAAAAAGTTGATCAAAAGGGTTTACTTTCTCAGATAGCGGGTGTATTATAATGACAATAAATCAAAGGGGTTGTTTCCAATGTCATAAGAAGCGCTTTACCTCAGATTAATTTATAAGGAGATGTAATCACCAACTTAGTGCAGAGCTTGCTTTACCCAGCTAATGAAAGAGAGGTACTTACCATTCACTTAATCAATCGATTTACCCCAGAGTTTAAATAAGAAAGGAATGTTTCCACCATTTCGTTACTAACGATTCAAATCCATAATAATAATGCCTGACAAGTCATGAATAATGATTTGTCAGGCATTTTGATTTTTATGAAACTATTTACTGAGTCCTTGCTCAGCCACTTTGGTAATCAATTCAGCATTCTGGCCAGTGGTGTTAACGGTTTGTTTCCCCTTTTGCCAGCTAATTTGGCTTTCGTTATCTCCCTGTGAATCCTGATCAATTACGATTGATCCGCGGTCAATGGAATGGTCGGTTACTTGCGATTCCTTGATTAATTTGTTTACTTGATTAGCTTGTTTAACGGCTGCTTTAGGATTCTTAGCAACCTCTGGGCTACTAACGGTGGTGACCGTCCAGTTTCCCCGTTGCCATTGAACGTAGACGTGGCCCATCGCTCCTTGAATTGTGGACTTTGTCCCATCACTTAGGGTTGTCGATTGACCATCAAATTTGATTGGCATTTTGAGATTGTGATACTGGTTACTAGCGGTATGGGGATTTTCACTGTTAATTACTTGGTAGTCGGCTGCTTTCAGGTTGGAATCGGAATCTTGATATTGAACTTGATTGTTATTAACGGCCTTGGCAACGTATTTCTGTTGATCAACCGTTGCTGTTGCTGGAATTGATAACTGCTGCACTACCGTTTGGGTAGCATGGACATTTTGACTTTCTACGATCCACTTTACGCCCCCTGCAAAACCAACAATGGCGATGATTGTGGAAATGGTAATTGCTTTAATTTTGCTACTGATCAATTGCTATGCTCCTCCTTCAATTGTAACTGCGTCTTTATTTATATACCCCTGCCACTTTCCATCGTGGTAAAGGGAATAATACGTTTTGCCATTCGGATGGTGATAAAGGTTCTTTACAGTATACGTTTTATCATCATTGCCAACCGTTTTAGCCCGTACCTTCGTAAAGAACAGGTTTCCCCAAATAGATTGGTTAGCCTTATTGATCTTTACGGTTAAATCGGTCTTCGTTGCTTTTAGGGTCTGCATCGCATTAACGTTTACATAACCAACAAAGCGATTATTCTTATAAAGTGAATAATACTTTGCCCCATCGTAGTGCTCATAGTAATTCCGGGCTTCATATGCTTGGTTGCTATCTAACTTAGTACTGCCATTACTTGCTGTAAAATCAAGGTTCCGCCAGATCCGATAAGATTTGTTCTGGGGGCCTACCACCTTATCATATTTAATGGCCCGACTAGATAGGAACCATGAATTCGTCTTAAGGTTCTTTTGACTTGCATCGATCTTTTGATTTAACGCCGAGGAGTACCAGCTATCGGTAAACTGCCAAAGTGCGTACGTTCCGGTTGGCTTGACCGACGTATAATTAGCTAACCAGTAGCCATCATACTTGAGCATTGAAGTTGGGGCGTAGGTTTGCGCAAAGCTAAGGTATGAATAAAAGAGAATCCGGCGGTTGGGTGCGAGCTGACGCATTTGTTGATACCAGGCGTTCGTGGCTGTTTCAGTGGAACCACTGGTGACGGTCTGTTGCTCGTAGTCATTAACGTAAAAACTAGCGCCAACCCCCCGGTTATAAAGATTCTTAGCTTCAGTACGGGCAGTCGCTGCATTTGTATAGAGACTGTACGAGTACACCCCGTACTTTAATCCGTACTTCCGACAGAGGGCTGCGTTTTGGTCAAAGTACTTATCCCGATAACTGCTCCCGTATTGAACCCGCAGGATTACAAATGGGACGGTGGCTTTTAGTTTCTTAACTTGGCTGTCAGTCAAGGCCCCCTGCCATTCAGAAAGATCGGGGATGGGGTTATTAATGACCGATTGGCTAATTGAAGCAGCTTTGGCAGTCGGTGGAATCAACTGAGTTGGGTTAACCGTAAAGAAAAGCCCTGCTGCAACTAGGATTCCCTTCAGATACTTGTTAAACATGTATGTTACACTCCCGTTTATTTTCATTTGATAGCTTGAAGGATTACAGCTACCTTAAATTAAATTTTTTGACTAATTGACTAGTTAAGATTATAAAATGACGACATTACAGGAGCGTATCTACAATAAGACATCTTGTTACGAGCAAATGACAGTTAATTTAAAAAAATTATAAATCAGATAATTGCTATCGCTGCAGTTGATAATAAAAATCATAAGTTAATCATTCCCAATAGCAACTAACATCGCAATCAAATGGTCAACCATCCATTATAATGCCGGTTGAACCAGCTTTTAAAATTATATCCTTTTAGTATAAAACATTAGTTTTGCGTTCTTTTTGAAGCCACATATTTTTACAAGTTTACCCAAATTAATTATAATAACCCTAATAAGTGAATGAGTCAGGAGCTAATGCCAATGGAAAACCATAAGATTAACAAATATATCGGTAATGATAAGCCATTAGAAATTTATTCCAAGTCGCGCGATCAATATAAATATGAAAACTTTGCCCTGGGGTTCATTGTAAAGGATTTAGGGCCATACTTAATTCTCCAGACGATTGATGACTATGGTTTTTTAGATTCATATACCGTTATGTTAAAATCAGATATTTCTAAAATTTCCTTTGGGACCACCTACTCCAAACTATTTGACCGGTACGTGGAGTTCACTAAGGAAAGCCATTTATATGATCCATTCAAACTTAAGGAGCAATATAAACAGTTTAAAACGGATGACTTCTTAACGCTTCTTGCAGACTGCTTTGCCCATGAAGCTGCGGTCTCAATTTATACTACTGCCCACGACTACGTTCAACAGGGCCGCATCTTATTAATAAAGGATGGCTTGATTACCTTAAATGAGGTCGAATATAGCGAATTAAACGGCTTTAATGACGTAGATGAAAATGAGCCCATTCCAATTGAAAAAATTACTGCAATGGACATCTTAAGTAAGGAAAACTTTTTATTTGATCGATTTAGTTAACGATTAGAAAAAGAGCCATCAGAGATTGAACAATGCTGTTCAGTCCTGGATGGCTCTTTATTTATTAGTGTTATTTAAGCGAAACGCATTTTAACTAAATTAGTGGTGTCATTATCCGTGCTTTTTAGATGACCACCACCAATTTACCACCTATTTTTTATTTTAATTCACTTTTAGTAATTTGGTTTACCTTATCCCCATTAAAGACAAAGCTGGTCGATTCGCCATTTTTTCCGGTCAGATAAACTACCGAACGAATGGAAATATTTCCACTACCACTTTCTGATTCAGAAGATGGCTGGCCCAGCTTTTGAATTACGCTATTGTAGCTGTCACCAATTTTAATCGAATTCACCTTCTGATGATTCAAAGCTTTCAAATGATTAATATCAGCATTCGCATAGCCCTTGGCAATTGCCCGCCCATTTTCAAATGAAATCGTGACGTCCTTAGCTTTAAAACTACTATTCAGATTGGACCAGACGTACGTCTTAGATTCTTTCCCACTAACCTTAGTGGTAGTAGTCGAAGTCGGCTTTCCAAGTGCCTTGCGCACGTAGGCAGTAGTCGAACCGCTGCCGTCCACAAACGAACCCACTTTGACCGACTGGAAGTTTTGATAGTTTAACGCACTAGCGCTAGTCTTCTTTGATGAACTGGTCTTATCGCTGCTACTGCCATTTTGGGAAGCTCCCTTGCTGCCACATCCAGCAAGAGTAATTGATAGTAGTGAAATTGTCATAAACGTGGCTAGTTTGTTCATAGGGCATAACTCCTTAAGAATTATTTAAATATTATATTTATTATACACTGAGTACAATAAAATTTAAAGTACAAAATTAAACATTGTAAGATATGAATAATGAATTTTTTTAATTAAAATCAAACGCAGTTTAGATGGTAGCGTTGTTAAACGTTGCACGTCCTCAATCCTGGTAAAGCAATTCGAGAGAAAGTTATTCCGGTGGCCCTTAGAACTTATCTTCTTGAAATATCGAGCTGATCGTCTGTAAGTTACTCTGGGTTGTGGTTGTCCCGGTGGAATTCATGTTGAACGAAATGTTTTCTTAGACCGATTTGAGCTGACCTTGGTACTTGCCTGTAAGATTTGATCAAACATAATTGCTAGAATGGGACTCAGAATAAGAGCGTGGATGAGTAGCCCTCTTCATGGTGCGACACTACACTTCCTAGTGGGAAAAATTTGATGTCTTAAATAGAGTGGAAGTGGGTAGGGATGTCAAAATAATGGTGAAAAATTTAGGGAATCGGGATTATTTTGAATGTTAAATATGTAGAAGTAATAATCTCTTTAGGAGGAACATGTTCATGGACAATCGTATCAGTTGTGATTCTATTCAGCAGATTGATAATATCGATAATAAGAGCACCTAAAAAACTGATTAGGAAAGAAATTGAAAGCCCCGAAGATTGCAGCTGAAATGAAACCTGGTCAAAAGTGCATTAAAACAATATAAGGGATTGGTAATGATGCAGTCTCGGAATTATTAGCGTTATCCCCAGTTGATGAAGTTTCAACTGGAGTTCAAAATAGTCGTATTTACAGAAGTAGCAATGATTAATATGTTGTTAAAAAAAGATATATAAATGCAAGTAAATAAGGATTAGAGGGCGTTGGAGGCCCTCTAATCCTTATTTTTATCTAAAACGTTATTGAAAAAGTGCGTATAAAACTATTGATCTAACATACTTTGGAATTTAAAAATACAAAAATAATTAAAGTGATTTCCATTTAGAATTAAATCTTAAACTCATTGAAACAACCTGCATCTAAAACCCAATAATCATCTTCGGGAATGTGCTTTTGGATCTTAAACTCATTGAAACAACCTGCATCTAAAACAAGCAGTCCATCGGATCATCACCGTCTTGCGATCTTAAACTCATTGAAACAACCTGCATCTAAAACTACGATGCGCTCAAGTCTATCGTCAAGGACGATCTTAAACTCATTGAAACAACCTGCATCTAAAACTGTGCATATAACGCGAGCCATCGGCATCATGATCTTAAACTCATTGAAACAACCTGCATCTAAAACTTACTGACCCGAACAAGGAAGGTGATGGTTGATCTTAAACTCATTGAAACAACCTGCATCTAAAACTTATACAACGGTCTATCCGTTGACGTTAAGGATCTTAAACTCATTGAAACAACCTGCATCTAAAACATTTCGAGTTTTAGAAAGTTCAGATTTCATGATCTTAAACTCATTGAAACAACCTGCATCTAAAACATCTCTTCATCATACGGGCAACGCCATTATGATCTTAAACTCATTGAAACAACCTGCATCTAAAACTTACCGCCTACTTGCATTTCGTAATTGGTTGATCTTAAACTCATTGAAACAACCTGCATCTAAAACGAAAACATGCGTTTAAAAAATGCAATTAAGGATCTTAAACTCATTGAAACAACCTGCATCTAAAACTAGCGTTTAAATTCATTGATGATTACATCTGATCTTAAACTCATTGAAACAACCTGCATCTAAAACTTAGCATTACCACCCTTCATCGTAACGTTAGATCTTAAACTCATTGAAACAACCTGCATCTAAAACTGTCAAAGCCTGACCGATTACGCATGTTAGGATCTTAAACTCATTGAAACAACCTGCATCTAAAACATGATGCCATGGTCGTTGGTGTATATTGCAGATCTTAAACTCATTGAAACAACCTGCATCTAAAACTGGCACTGTTGAAGATACGCCAATGGGCAGGATCTTAAACTCATTGAAACAACCTGCATCTAAAACTCTTAGATGACGGTAAAGGCAACGTGACCAGATCTTAAACTCATTGAAACAACCTGCATCTAAAACCCGTGGTGGGTTCATCTTCTTGAAAGGAAGGATCTTAAACTCATTGAAACAACCTGCATCTAAAACCTCGTATATTGATTGAAGTCGGTAAAATTATGATCTTAAACTCATTGAAACAACCTGCATCTAAAACGGATAAAGTGCCCACTAAGCTGTTAGTTTTGATCTTAAACTCATTGAAACAACCTGCATCTAAAACCAAGCGTCTACTGAAAAGAAATCGGCTTCAGATCTTAAACTCATTGAAACAACCTGCATCTAAAACTTCCTTTTTTTCATGTGGGATAAAATCAGTGATCTTAAACTCATTGAAACAACCTGCATCTAAAACATATTGTTCAAAGTAGAACCAAACAACAGCGATCTTAAACTCATTGAAACAACCTGCATCTAAAACAGCGAAAGGCAGCGGCAACACTGTAATTCTGATCTTAAACTCATTGAAACAACCTGCATCTAAAACACACAAGCGATTGGATTGCTACATTATCGCGATCTTAAACTCATTGAAACAACCTGCATCTAAAACTGTCGTTGAGCATATCAGTCAGGACTTTATGATCTTAAACTCATTGAAACAACCTGCATCTAAAACTACTTGTGCCAGACTTCTTCGAGTCCTTGGGATCTTAAACTCATTGAAACAACCTGCATCTAAAACTGTGATTACCTTCTAACGTAGCGACAATAAGATCTTAAACTCATTGAAACAACCTGCATCTAAAACCTTAGCTAAGTTAGCTTTGCCTTTGATGAAGATCTTAAACTCATTGAAACAACCTGCATCTAAAACTGGAACTGGAACTGCCACTATCTATAACGTGATCTTAAACTCATTGAAACAACCTGCATCTAAAACAGATAGTGAAGGCAACTGGCAGCTAGAAAGGATCTTAAACTCATTGAAACAACCTGCATCTAAAACACCATTATTTATCAATTATGTAATGCAAGGGATCTTAAACTCATTGAAACAACCTGCATCTAAAACTAGAAGTAGTGGAATACCTCTAAGAGCTACGATCTTAAACTCATTGAAACAACCTGCATCTAAAACAGAAATTAAAGCCTTGAAAGAAACATTAGCGATCTTAAACTCATTGAAACAACCTGCATCTAAAACCGAATTTATCGCTGCAATTGCTAAGTTAATGATCTTAAACTCATTGAAACAACCTGCATCTAAAACACAGCGCACGCTGAAATCATGGATTTGTTTGATCTTAAACTCATTGAAACAACCTGCATCTAAAACTAATATCTCTGAACTTCCAGTATGAATAATGATCTTAAACTCATTGAAACAACCTGCATCTAAAACGCAAAATGCGGATACGGATACGCAGAATGCGATCTTAAACTCATTGAAACAACCTGCATCTAAAACCTAATTAAATTATTAAAGTTGCTAATCAGTGATCTTAAACTCATTGAAACAACCTGCATCTAAAACCATTATATTATAATAAAACATACAATAATTTCAAACAAATGCTGTCAAAACAAGTTTTTCAATCATTAAAAAATTAACTTATTTCTAATATCTAAACTCATCGATAATTATACTATAAAATGAACTTTCATTTCTATTTCCATTCACAAAAATCTTCGTCAATAAATAAATAATTATAATTATCAGTCAATGATCTTCTCACACTATTAAAATTAAAAGTTAGAATTGTCTTCTTACAGTCAGCTAATAGTTGATTAGTTAATTTTAATTCTGAATCATTCAAGTAATTGGTTAAATTTAATAAAATAATTAATTTATCGTCTTGGAGACTAGTAACCGTCTTTACTAAGGTTTCCAAAATTGGATATGGTTCATTTAATTCATCATGAATAAATGATAACTTAGATTGTTTTAACAATTTATCTACATTCGGTGTAAAGTTCATTCTAATGGGTAAATCCAAAAGATAGGCTTCTTGTAGAAAAATTGAAAACATTTTTCTTTGATTATCAAAAATATTGGTAATGCTAGGATTTTGAATATCTTGTTCTATTTTCTTTTCAATCTTAGCAATAAACATCTTATCTAAATCAAGGCTGATTAGAATATCTCCATAATAATCATATGCATCCTTAGAGCTAATAACATTAGAGTCTTCGCTGCTAAAAATAATTTTATCACCGTAAGTTCTAACTTGATTAATAATCTTTGAATTTAGATTAGTACTTGCAATGTCTATAATATTAAGAGAATTATCTAATATCTGATATGGTTGAAACGGATAGATTGTAATATTCATAATATCAACGTCCGATCACTAGAATTAATGACATCATCATTCTTTTTTCCAGAAATAAATTTCATATCTTGATATTGGCGTTCAGTTAACATAAATGATTGAACGAGTCCCTCTTTAGGTGCTAAAACCGTTAATCGATTTTCTGTAAATTTAGCAGATTGACGACTCGTACAAACCTTTACATATACAGAATACTGCATCATAAAGAACCCTTCTTTTAATAGGTCCTTTCTAAAATGACGATAGTTTCTTCTTTGTTCGCTAGTTTCAGTTGGCAAATCAAACATTATCATTAAACGCATTATTCGATACCTCACTCGGAATCCCCACCTCAATTTTTATAGAGTCTTTTTTAAGATTTAAATAATCAAGACAATTTCTTACGTGTTCATAGATTGCGTTTCTTAATATAATTTCTTGATGATTATAAGTAACTTCGACATCCAACAATCTAATAAGACTAAACTTAACATCTGGTGTTAACTCTTTAAATTTTTGATTTCCTACCCATTGGTCAACAACTGGTCGAAATGGTTCCATTAAGTCAGATCCTAAATTAAAATAATTTTCATCGCTATGATGATGAATTCCTAGCTGAGTTAATTGACCATAAGCAGTAATTTGAAGATTAACTGAAGATAGAATGATGGAATATCCATAGTTAAGAGCATCATTAATTGGAGAAACTTCATCCCTACTAAAATCATTTCCAAACAATAATAAAAAGTATTTTCTTGCTGCAACGGCTTCACGATTAGTAATGTCATCTAGTTCTATCTTATCTAACTCTGAGATTATTGAATCAGAGTTGATACCAAAAAAATCAAGGGCTTGAATTTGATTACTAATTTTACTAATTACAATCTTGGTCCATAATTTCTTAGAAACTAAATTATTACTAGTCCAATCAAACTGTTTTTTTAATAAACTAACGTTGCTAATATTTCTAGTATAATTAATGACTTCTGATATCGGCTGATTAGAATTATCACTAAATATAATTTTGGCATTATTTTTGGATAATTCACAAATAGCAGCTGAAGTAATTACTACTTGTAAGGAAGAAACTATCAAAACTTGAATATCCTTTACATGAACATGATTGATTCCAGTATCTGTTTGAATTAATAAATTACCTAAAGTTAAAGATATCTTAGCATGCTGTGTTACTACAACAGTTCTCCATCCCATTATTATTTTCCTTTTAAATTTGAAAGTTTAACTTCTCTATTTAATAATCCTGTTGGTGAAGAATAGATTATTTTAGTTGAGTCATTTATGACTACAGGTCCTTGGCTAATTCCACTTTGCATTCTTCCAAATCTATCACCTAAATCAATAGATTTTAAGTTTTCAGAATCAGAGTCTGTATGAAGGCCTGCTAATAACTTACTAACTACCTTAAGCTTATCTTCTTCCTTATCATTACCACTATAAATAGGCAATGAATAAAATATCTTTTTACTATTATTAAGAGAATCTAAATAGTTCTTTTTATGATACATTGGGAAATAGTTAATGATTTGATCACAAATATAATCAAAAATGTCATTCATCTTTTCATCATTTATTTTATCATCATCATAAATTTTCATTCTTTTCAGTGGTTTTTCCAACAATAGCTGCATTGATTTATTCATATAAAATTGTTGATTACTTCTATAATCTCCGTCTATTCTATAATTTCGCTTATATCTACCATCATAATCTATAAATGATTGTTCCTTGTATACCTTAGGAATCAATATTTCAAATTCATCCTTAACAAAACTAGAAATATATTTTTTTAGAGATTTATATTTATTAACCGACTTATTTAATTTATCTACAATTACAGTTGAAATTTTACATATTTTAATTGTTTTCTTTTTCCTCCCAAGAACCCTAATAATTGAATAGTAAGAAATTTCTCCATTTGCATATCCTCCGTAAAGATTCAGAGGCTTATTCTTCTTTATGGGAAAAGCTGGTTTAGGACTTTTATTCCCAGCTTTTAGTATTGTTTCTTTAAACATTCTATTATTATCAGTATAGAGACGGTGAGTAACTAAAATACACTTCCAATTAAAAACTTGATCAAGATATTTAATTTGCTTTTGCTTATCCCATATAATTTCACCAGTGTCTTTTGAAACTAGCTTATCCTTTTTAAATTCTCCAATAATGTTATAATTATTAATTCCATTTAAACGATCTAAAGATACTTTATCCTTAGGATAATCTCCATACATTACGAATTGATTCCAAGTTTTAGAACGACGCATTAAGTAATTCCCAATCATCGCAGCTAAGTAAGCATCAAAAGCATGATGGAAATCATTAACAACTCTAATTTTAGGAAACTTAAATTCTCTTCTAAAATCTGACGAAAGTTTTGCCTTTACGTTTATAATCTTAGTTTCGGGATACTGATTACTAATAATGTCGCTTACGAGTTTAATTACTTGCCTTGTTTCTACTAACTGTCGACCAATAAATCGATTAGCTTGTTGATTAAATGTTTCCCTACGCATAGTTAAATTATTATACTTAGTCTTAGTAATTAAGCCCCTAGCTTCTAAATTCTTCCAATGGCTAATCATACCTTTTCCAAATACATCCATTGCAAGTTGATTTTTCTTTACATGTTCATTATTATCCTTAGAAGTTAAGACCCGGTTATTTAATGAATCATCCTTAATTAAGGATTGAGGAATAATGTGATCGATGTCGTACCTATCTATTCTATTAATATCCAATTTATCAGAATTGCCATAGATATCCCGACCATCTTGTTGGAAGTAAAGCATTAAAGCATCAGTAAATGTTGCACCTGAATCCTTCTTTTCCTCATATTCTTTTTTAACATCCTTAGAAAATTCTTTTACCATTGTAGCTAATTGTTCAGCTCTAGATATGGTTTTTTGACCCTTTTTCTTATTATCTCTAGCGGCTTCAATAAAAATCCACGTAGGTTCATACCCCATTATCTTGACAATGTCTTTAACTACTAGCATTACCTGACTAATTGATCTTTTATTTTGTGGTGAAGTAAATAAATCTTTAATTGTATCATTTAATCCGCCATCAATTTTTCTATTTCTATCTAAAGTTTTATTATTAATTTCAATTATTTGAGATTTAAATTCAGGACTGTTAACAATCTGCATGAAATTATTCTTAGAATTCCAAAGATGATCCATAATTGATTGATCATTACTGTCTTTAATCTCTAACAATAATTTATTCGAAAGTCTTCCCCAGCCACGATAGCGGATATTAGAAATAATGTTTCTTTGATTATCATCTAACCACTTAATTCGATTTAATTGTCTTTTAAAGATCTTATTATCTTCAAAAGTTGTTGACCACGTAATCATTTGTTCAATATCATTAAAATATTTATGATCATCAACTTTGTCAGCTATAATTTTTTTAAATTCAATGTAAGCGGAAAGGGAACTATTAAAATGTTTTCCATCTGATAATCCCTTAATTACCACATCACTTGGCACCTCTGAATTTATCTTCAAGTTTTCAATAATATCCTTATCCGTTACACTTTTTTTAGATTTAAATACTTGGTTAAAAATCCTTTGCTTTTGGTTAACGGTTAGTAGTTCTCCATTTTCACCATTGCCATTAAACATAACTCTAATTCGATTCAATTCATTTAAAACAGTAAATTTTTGATAAGTTAGACTATTTTCTGGAATTACTTCTTCATCAATTAAGTAACTATCAGTGGTCTTCATTCGATCAATAAAATTCATGGCAGACTTATCTCGGTCCACAATTTCATCAAAATTCCATGGAGTTATCTCTTCATTGTTGTCACTATTATTTTTTCTTTCCATCCAAGCAAATTTTGATTCTTTAGAGCTTACTAATGGACCTACATAGTAGGGAACTCTAAAACCAACTAGTTCATCTAAGGCATATGGAAAGGCCTTTTTTCTAATGCTATCACTGGTTGGATTTGGTGTTGCTAATTTTTTGTGAAACTCAGTTTGGTTTTTAATTATTTCGTCTAGTTCACGTTGATGAATTTGATATGGAATGGATGAATTAGTAGCAGCTCTTTGTTTTACCAAATACTTTGGATGATTAGGGTCAGCAGCAGCTATAATTTTTTTAGGAAAATTATCTTCTCTTTCCTTAAGTGCTCTCTTGACTTTGGTATAAAAAGTTTCAATGTTTCCATCAGAATTATAAACATCATAAGCTGACATTAACTTATTACCAATTTCAGGGTTGGCTTTACTAAATGCCTTTAGTTGATTTAATTGCTCCCCATATTTTTCATATGAACTAATCATTTTTTCGGATAGACTCTGGTTACCTGGAATAATTCCAGAAAGCTGAACTTCAGCGTGTAATTTTTTTATTTCATTAATTAAGTCATATGCATCCGGAATCTTAGATAAGTAACTACTAATTTCATCTACTTTATCGTCCCAATCTTTAATATAGATGTTAAATTTACTACGATCTTCATCAGAAACATCAATCCCAAATAATTCTTCAAACCTAGTTTTATTTCCTAAAATAGCGTTAATTAAATTATTTAGAATCTTTTTATCTTGCTTATTTTCTATTAGTTCCTTAACAATTTCGTTTTTCTTATCTGTACTAGACTTCTTGTGGTCAAAAGCAATCTTTCTAACTTTATCAAAATCGCCACTGAACCCGGTAAAATTACTATTAATTTTTAATAGTTGTTCTTTGATTCTATTAAATGACTCTTCCCAGTTAGAATTTTTAACATTAAAGCTATCTGCTGTACCATCCATTAAAAAGTTACCACGATACTTTACAATGTGATGAATTGCTAAATAAACTAGTCTAATATCAAAAGGTTCATGCTTAGTCATTAGGGCATTTCTTAGGTGATAAATAGTTGGGTATAGACGATGATATCTTTTATCAGTCATTCCAGCTATTAAGTTACTTGCATAACCATGTCGATTAGGGTCATCAGGATGTTCACTAAAGTACCTCAATCGTTGAAAAAAATTAGGATCTTTTTGAATAATTTCATCATAAAAGAAATTATCTAACATTCTCAAACGCCATTTTCTTCTCTTATAGCGTCTTCTTGCAGCTCTATATGTTCTAGTCTTAGCTGCTGTTTCACCCTCATCAAAAAGACGTACACCAATGGCATCCTTTCCCTTAACCCTAAGGATCTTGCTATTACCATCAACAATTGTCCATCCAACTGACCCAACACCCATATCTAAACCAATTCCATAAGGTTTTTTATCCATAATAGCCTCCTAAAATTAACCCAATTAACTACGTCATCTAAGATCATAAAAAACAAAAAGGGAGAAAAATCAGTAATTATGATTTTTCTCCCTTCAACGTTTTGTATGTATGGCACTAACGAAGTGCCTAAAGATGCTCATAAGAACATCTAAAAAGAAAACTTGGCAAAAGCCTTGTTTGATTTTAACATTACGCAGGTTGTTTCAATGAGTTTTAGATTATCTTTATTATATATCAAAGGTATATTTCATGTCAATGAATAAGCAATATTAAATATACCTTTGGTGTCGTTATTATAAACCAAATAGATTTAAAATAAATAGGAATGAACAATACATGTTAATTCCATGTAGTTCATCCCTATCTCCATCCCATTCATTTAATTAAAATCAAACGACGTATACACAACAGATCCACTAACCGAAGTCCCAATTCCAATCTTAGTAAATCGTGGTGATAGGAAGTTATCACGGTGTCCCCATTCGGATCCACTATCTTCATAAAGCATGCTGTTAATGCTTACTAAGATACTTTGGTTAAGTGGGTTTCCGAACGTATCCCCATCATATGAAATATTTTCACCATATGAACTAGCAAGATCACTATAGCCAGCTTGTTTAGCTAGATTTTCATATGCTGGACCGCCACTTGCATCACTGTGACTAAACTTAGAAACTAATTGCGTACTCCGCGTCTTAGCTAGACTAGAAATGCGACTATCAAAGCTAAGTGGGTTCAATCCATGGTTTTTCCGAACGTAGTTAATGTATTGAAGAGCTTGATTATAAGCATTCGTATAGTCACTAGCAGTAAGGCTTAATTGCTGTGGCGTAGCGTAAGGGTTAAATAGATCTCCATTAGTTACCCATGCAGTTGAGCCGTTGCTAAACTTAACCTGGTAGTAGTAAACCTTCCAAGGAGCAACCCTTTTAGCTAGGATTTTAACGTTAATTTGATCAATGTTACTGATATCAACTCTACCTGAAGTATCAGTCTCACTATTAGGGAAGTGATCAATTGGTACAATGCTTGGATCCCCAGTAATTATTCCAACCGTATCACCAACGTTAAATTGAGGTAAGGTTGGGTTAACATCCCCCGGATCAGTTACGGCTGCTGATTGACTACTATTGGAACTTGCACTAGCCACATTGGCTGAACTACCAGGCGTAGTGCTATTACTACTTGACTTTGCGCTATTGGAACTTGCACTAGATGAATTAGCCGAACTACTAGGCGTAGTGCTACTACCGCTTGACTTTGCGCTATTGGAACTTGCACTAGCCGAACTAGCTGAGCTACTAGGCGTAGTGCTATTACTGCTTGACTTTGCGCTACTGGATGATCCATTATTGATTGCTGTACTTCCAGTAACTGGTTTCACACTACTTGCAGATGAATTAACAATCGTGGTGCTGCCAGAAACTGGTTTTACACTACTTGATGACGAATTAACAATCGTGGTGCTGCCAGAAACTGGTTTTACACTGCTGGATGACGAATTAATAATCGTAGTGCTGCCAGAAACTGGTTTCACACTACTTGATGACGAATTAACAATCGTAGTGCTTCCGCTAACCACACTTGAATTTGCAGTGCTACTTACACTTACTGAAGAACTAGTGGTTTTAGAGCTAGCTGCACTTGAGTTCGCAGAACTAGTAGATGATGAACTAACGCCTGGCACGTTGGTAGTAGCGTTAGCCGCAGTGGTCCCAGTAGTGCCAGTATCTGAACTACTTTGTACACCATTGCCACCATTATTATTACTAGCACTGGAATCAGCATTTTTCTTTTTAGACGATGGGGTTACCTTACTTTTAACGTGCTTTTTCTTAAGTTTAACGGTAGTAAATGCAGATTTCTTCAAATAACCGTGAAGCTTTTTAACATAGTAGTAAGTAACTCCCTTGTATGTAAACTTCTTGCCCTTTACCAATTTACTAGCATGTTTGACTTTTTTTACGCTTTTAAGCTTATAGTGATGACCCTTTTTCACAAAATGATACACCTTTTCAGTCTTAGCCTTGGTGCTAGTCTTTGCTTCCGCAGTAAATTGACTTAGCCCCAGTGAAAGAACCGATCCACAAATCAATGTATACATAACTGACTTTTTCATATTTAAGCCCTCCATTCAATTTAAAAAAAACCTAATTTTAATATATAGAAAAGAATCAACAATGTCAAAAAAGATTATATTTTAATCATCATATTGGTGTTATAATAATAGAGGAAATTTTTGGAGGGTTATAAACATCATGAGAAAAACTAAAATTTCATTAGTTACAATTATATTGGACAGTACGATTGCGATTCAAAAGCCAATTTATTCCAGGGCTGCATCCATAAATGGTTCCTGGAATGCGGACGGCTATGACGTCACCATTTTCGGCGCCCAAGATAAAAAAATTCAATTAAATGGCCACTTTTTCAATTTAAAACGAATTGGTGTGAATAATTGGAAAACCCAATCGTATGGTAAGTACCAAGACTTTACCGTTGTTTACGAGCACGGTCAGTTATATATCGGGAGCAACTTGCATGCTTATTACAAGTTACATAGATAATCAAAGGGAGTCTCTAGCTACGTTCGCTAGAAACTCCCTTTTAATTTTAGATTCATTTTGACTAACGTAGCACCATACTTAATCCCGATACCACCAAGATCAAAGTAAACATTACCAGGTGAAACTTCTTATGGTTCATCAACAACGCAATGTATTCGCGAATCGTTGCGTTTGGAACGAAGAACCGACTGGTTTTAGCACCTAATCCTTGAATATTCAACCCCGCTTGTTGAGCATAGATTCCCGCTCTAAAGATATGGTAATCATTGGACACATAAATTCCGTTATTCAATGGTAAGTTATGCGCGGCAACGATTTGCTTTGAGAACAACATGTTCTGCAGCGTCGTTTTAGACCGGTCTTCTGCAACCACGTGCTCCGCAGCAATTCCGTGTTGAATTGCATATTCCCGCATTGCGCGTCCTTCAGGAACGGTTTCGTCACCACCCTGGCCCCCAGAGCAAATCATAAGCGGTGCCTTCCCGGTCTTTGCCACAACCTGATGGTAAAATTGAATTCCCTTATCAATGCGGGATGCCAAGAGTGGCGACACCTGATCACCATTCAGCAAGCCGGCCCCTAATACGATGATAAATTGTTTATCCGGACGCGGTTTTCTGAACGTAAACAACATTGCTGCCGCCATAAATGAAATCACACAGAATAAAATGTATAAAATGCTTAGAGATACAAAGGCGTTTATGAACGTTCCCAGTGGACCCATCTTTCGATCAGCAAAAACAAAGTTAACGATTGGAAACGCCAGGGTGATGATCCCAATAAACAACGTCAGCATATTGGCTAACGTATGGTTCTCCCGCCGCCAAACAATAAGGGCATTCCATAACCAGAAAAAGCCCTGAAAAAAATAGATTAAGACCATTATCAATACCAGAATTAAAAAGAAGATAACGTAGCCCTTAACCAAAATGGAATTATTAAAGCTCAGAATGAGCAATGAAATCGTCATAAAAATTCCACCAGCAGAGATGGTTGCTAAAAAGCCATTCATCAGACGAGCCGGATTGCCCCGGTAACTTAACGCCAATAATCCAAGAAAGAAAACGGTAATAATTGCTGAAATAACATCAACAGCGATCTAAAACACCCCCTTCACTTATGAATTTGATACATCTATTTTAGCACAAAAAAGAACCCCACCCGTTTAAAGGAGGAGTTCTTCTTCATTACATTACGTGTTCATTGATTTGTTTTATCTCCGGCCGGCGTTCCTGTTGAAACCCCGAGGTTTTGGCAACCACGTATAATGGGCGTTCCCGAGACGTTTCAAAGATCCGGTAGAGGTAGGCACTCACAATTCCTAGCATTAACAAGGAGATCCCGAATAGTTCGAACATTGAAAAGATTGCAAATTGCAACGTTGCGAATCCGGTAAAGAGGGATACAAAACCGTAAATGACCCCGATTGCAATCATTAATGCTCCTACAACGTTCACTAGTTTAAGTG
Organism: Lactobacillus sp. Sy-1; assembly: GCF_019303535.1. GTDB lineage: Bacteria > Bacillota > Bacilli > Lactobacillales > Lactobacillaceae > Nicoliella. The sequence continues at coordinate 348,448 of NZ_JACCIU010000002.1, forward strand.
GCACGTCGGAGAATGAAGTGATTCCATTCATTGAAAGGTGCAGCATCTTCGATAATGGATACTTAGTAGTTCCCGCCGTTCTTTCGTCCCGTTCGTATTCAACTGCGGTTTGCTTAAAGCCAACCCAGCTGACCATCCCCCGGACAAAAGGATCTGGTTCATCCATCTTGGATAACACCTTAACTACCTTGCGATCCATTAATCTAAAGTCACCAGTATCCAATGGAATGTCGATGTTCGCTAACTTATGCAAGATCCGGTAAAAAGCCGAAGCACTAAACTTCTTAAACCAACTTTCACCATCCCGTTGCAGCCGTTTTCCATATACAACATCGTACCCATCCCGCCATTTACTAACCATTGCCGGGATTACGGAAGGTGGATCTTGTAAATCTGCATCCATTACCACCACAGCATCTCCAGACGCGTAGCGAATTCCCGCAGTAATCGCTAATTGGTGGCCGAAGTTTCGCGAAAATTGAATTAGGCGAATATTGTCATATTGTTGTTCAGCTTCCTGAATAATCGTGGCACTCCGGTCCACACAACCATCATCCACAAAAATTAATTCGTATTCTTCAGGTTGGCTGGCAACGTAGTTTTCTAAAATTTCAATCGTGTGTTTAATTCCTGCCTCTTCGTTAAAGACCGGGAGAACAATTGATATTAAAGGATTTTCAGTTCTTGCCATGCCTTAACCTCCTGTTATTTTATTTGTAAATTGAAGATAAGTCGTAAAGGGTCCCATTATTACCACCCATCATTCCACCACCAGTAGGCATTTGTTGGTTGTTACTACTCTTGCCTTTCGTACTGGATGGCTTCATGGATGGACGCTTACCGTTAAATTTACCGTTTGGTTTTGCATTCCCCATGCCTGGGCCACCATTCATTTTACCACCTTGTGAAGGCATTTGACCCGTGGATTTACCAGCGGATTTAGCATTTTCACCAGTTGTGGTGCTAGTTGTGGTAGTGGAACCACCGTATTCACTAGCTTTAACCTTCTTAGCGTTCTTCTTAATCCAGTTCACGATTGCACTATTTGCAGAGCCGGTCTTCCCGCCTGAGTAATAGTACTTAATCTCACCATTCTTAACTAACTTCTTAAATTGACTTAGGGTGATTGCCGGGTCGGTCCCGTTAAATCCACCCATTGCCATAACTGCCTTACCAGTCTTAATGATGTAAGGAGCAGCAGTTCCAGAGTCATCGGTAGCAAAGAGGTACTTAGCACTTCCTTGATTCTTTTCAAGGTACTTCAATAGCTTATTATTAACGGAGCCGTTTCCAATTCCGCCACCAGCGCCTCCTTGACCATTGCTACTCAATAGGTCTGGACCTGCAGTTGGAATTGCAGCTGATTCACCGGCAATTGCTGGTGTCATTGACCAGAATGCTGGTGCTAACATGATGGTTACTAATCCACCGATGGTCAGTGACTTCAATGGCTTGCCTGGCTTAAGCAGGAGAATCAAGCCAAAGCCGATTCCAGCGATGATGAGCAACCAAGTTGCCCAAACATAGTAGCTGCTTACATACCAAGCTTGTAGTAATGCAGTTGCAACGACCGCAAATGGAAGTAAGTACCGTTTCCAGTCTTTCCAACCAGCAGCCTTGAGTTGTTTGAACATTGTTACTAACCCGATTCCAAAGAATGCGGCAATTGGTGGAGCTAACATAATTGTATAGTATGGATGGAAGAAACTAGCAACGGAGAAGAATCCGTATACTGGTACTAGCCAACCAGCCCACATTACGACTTGTTTTTGGTTCGCGGTTAGTTGATACCACTTCCGTTTCCGGTCTAAGAAGTATGCAAACGCACTAATCATTCCGACTAATGAGAACGGTAGCAACCAACTAATTTGTGGTCCTAATTGATCTTGGAACAATCTCAGTGGTCCAGCAGTTCCGATGTTAAATGCACCACCGGCACCACCCATACCACCGCCGGCTCCGCCACGGCGGTTACCGTTACGTTGGGTCCCACCTGGAGGGGTTCCAGTTGGTTGGCCGTTAGTAGTGGATCTCTTACCAGTGGTCGTTCCACCAGGTTGACCACCTTGTTGCATTCCAGTAGTGGACTTGGAACCAGTCTTGCTGGAGCTGCCCATTCCTGGGAAGGCGCCACCAGTCCCGGTCGTTTGTCCTAATAGTCGTTCAGTTCCGTTATAGCCAAATGCTAATTCAAGCACTGAGTTATGTTCGGAACCCCCTTCATACGGACGCTTACTTGCGGAAGTCATGTCAACCGATACCGGCCAAATTAATGTAAATACGACTAACGCAACCGTAGCAACCGAAAGATGGGCTAACTTCTTCTTCCAGTTATAGTGTGAAGCTAACCAGTAGAATAATAACATCCCTGGTAAAATCATAAACGCTTGTAACATTTTAACATTAAATGCAACCCCAATGATTGCAAAACTAGTTACTAAGTACCAGAGTTTATGTTTATCAACAGCCTTTTGGAGCATGTAGATTGCTAACAATAGGAAGTAAATTAACGTTGCATCCATATTATTAGTCCGTGAGTCAGCAACCGCAATCGGTGTAATCACCATTGCAAATGCTGCTAAGTTCCCTGCTACCCGACCAAACTTAGGTTTAACTAAGCGATACATCAGGTAAACAGAACCAAGTCCAAAGAGGACTGACGGAAGCACCACGCTCCATTGATGAACCCCAAAAATTTTGGCACTAATTGCCATAAACCAAAGGGCTACCGGCGGCTTATCAACCGTAATATACCCAGCAGGGTCAAAACTAGCGTACCAGAAGTTCTTAAGACTCTGGGTCATACTAGTGATGGCGGCCGTATAGAAGTCATTCGCACTCCCGGCCTCCCAAATTTTCCATGAATAAAGTACGGCAGCAACGACCAGCGTGGCCACCAAGAACCAGTCCAGCCTGAATCGCTGGCGTTGGATTTTTGCATTGTGATGTTCAGCTCTTGTTTGTTCAACTTGATTTGATTGATCTGATTGATCTGGCATTTCACATCATGCTCCTTTCGAATTGAATAACCATAGTTTAGAACCCGAACCATAAATTAACCTTAAAAACCCAAATTAAAATGATATTTATTTCATTTCCGTTTACAATAGTGGATATTAGGAGTGATTTGGATGCAAAATTTACAGATATTAATCGTGGAAGATGATGAAGCCCTCGCCAAAAGCGTTGCTAGTTTCTTAGCACCAATTGGTGAGGTGAGCATTGCAACTGACGGTCTTACTGGTCAACAAATGGGCCAGGACAACATTTATGATATTGCCATTTTAGACTTAATGCTACCGGAAAAAAACGGCTACGATATTTTAAAACATTGGCGGACAGAGGATCACCTCAGCCTCCCTGTTTTGATCCTAACCGCAAAGGATACGATTGCCGATAAGGTCCAGGGCTTTTCCAATGGTGCGGATGACTACTTGACTAAGCCATTTCATCGGGAGGAATTATTGCTCCGGGTCAAAGCGCTATTAAAGCGCGCCGGTCACCTGGGCGATAACAACCAGTTGAGCGTTGGCGCCTTTCAAGTCGACCTGGGCACCCGAACGATTAAAATCAATGACCAACCGGTTAAGCTAAACGGTAAAGAATACGATTTGCTAGTATACTTTCTGCAAAACCCAGATATCATAATTACCAAGGATCAAATTTTTGATCGCCTCTGGGGATTCGATTCGGAAACCACGTTAACGGTGGTCGAAGTCTACATGAGCAACGTCCGTAAGAAAATCAAAGCCGTTTTAGGATTCCAACCCATTAAAACCATTCGGAGCGTTGGGTACCTATTTGAAACGGAGGAATGATTGATGAAGGCTAACAATCCGCAAAAGCAACAACAATGGCGGTTATTCATAAAGGAACTGATTGCATTTGCGCTCCTCTTTTTAAGCCTCGGGCTAATTATTTACCTCTTCTTCAGTCAATCGGTTTATCGAAACATTGACCATAGTTTAACGGTGCAAAAACATCAATTGACGCAAAAGAACCCCCGGGCCAGTGTTGAAAAGGCCCCGCCCCGGTTCCAAAATGGTCGTGACTTTTCTCAACCCCCATCGGTCAATAGTCCGTTTCGGACGAATGAAATTATCTTTAATTCCAAGGGGAAAATTGAGAACGCAGCTGCCTTAGGAAACCGAACTTATCAACTATTTAGCAAGGCGAAGTTAAATCCTAATAATTTGAACAAAATTCAGGACATGACCCTCACCTACAATAATATTACCAGCCACTTCCGCTCGCTATTGATCAAGGTCCCTAATTCCAATCCAGATAAGCGGACTGCTGGTAAATATGTATTAATATTGGAAAACGTTGATAGCGACCTCTTAGCAATTAATAGTTTTAAGAACGCCCTCATCGGAACCCTTTTGGTCTTCTGGCTCCTGGCAATTGCCGTGGCCTTTCTGCTTTCGAAGTCTAGCATGAAGCCCATTATTAAGTCTTGGCAACGACAACGTGAATTTAGTTCTAACGCTGCGCATGAGTTAAGAACCCCATTGACGGTCATCCAAAATCAAATGGAATCAATGCTCACTAAACCGAGGGCGACCATAATGAGCGAAATCGACGCTGTTTCAACCACGTTAGATGAAACCCGGCACTTAAAAATTTTAACGGATCGCCTCTTGACCCTGGCCAGATCTGATTCAGACATTATTCAAATTAGAAAGCATTCGGTCGATTTAAAGCCGTGGTTTGAATCCATTCTGCCACCCTACTTGGAAATTGCCACCAGTCAAAATAAGGCCTTTACCTCTTGGATTGAAACCGATGCAACGGCAGACATCGATTCCGATTTAATTCGCCAGTTGGTCACCATTATTTTCGACAACGCGTTCAAGTACACCAAGTCTGGTGATAGTATCGGCATCACCGTTTTAAATGATGATAGGAACTTTACCATTCGAATTAGCAACACCGGTGAAAAAATTCCAGACCGCGATAAAAAACACATTTTTGAACGGTTCTATCGTACCGATAAATCCAGAAACTCTGCCACCGGTGGCCACGGCCTGGGATTAGCGATTGCCCAGTGGATTGTAACCGAACACCACGGAAAAATAGCGGTCCGCGATCAACAACCCAAGGGCACCATTTTTGAAATTCAAATTCCATTAGCATAACGGGAGGATTGAATCACAGATTCAATTCTCTTTTTATTTTGTTTTGAGATTTTTAGTTAATGTGACAATCTATTAATCACAAAATCGCTTGCGTTCATATTTAGATATGTTAATATATACATATGAAATAAATAACATATAAAGGAGATTGAATATGATTAATGCAATTTTAACTGGAATTACCGCTTATACTTCCACTGGAATTGACTACATTCTAATTTTAATGACCGTCTTGACTTTCTACCACACTACTAAAGAACGCACCAAGGTCTATCTAGGCGATGTTTTGGGCACCATCTTCCTCGTGGGCGTTAGCCTCATCTTCTCCCTTAGCGCGCGCTTGATTCCAGAAGAGTGGATCCTGGGTCTTTTAGGAATTGTCCCTATCATTATTGGTTCATACATTCTATTTAAGCTCGGTACGAACGACGAGCAAGAACAGGTAACCAAGCGCCTTTCGAAGCAAAACCTAATTTTAAGCGTAACGATTATCACGATTACGACTTGTGGAGCTGATAATATCGGCATTTACATCCCCATTTTTGCGCAGGTGAACCACTGGAGCGAGTTATTAGTCATTCTAATTACTTTCTTTGGCATGTTAAACCTCTTTTTCGCATTGGCCATCTTATTTCTGAAGCTCCCGGTAGTTGAAACGCTACTCCAAAGGTACGGCGATATTTTTACGGCGGTCGTATACATTGGAATCGGGCTATTTATCATGGTTGAGTCTGGTACCGTTACGAAGTTAATTCAATTGATTGCCTAATTTAAAAGGGCCGTTGAAAAATTCAACGGTCCTTAATTATCCATAATCAAACCAGCTTTGCCTCAACTAACTCCAGTAACTCCTGGTGGTTAAGGGGCTTCATTGCCGGACCTAAATAAACCTTGTTGTTGTCCGACAACCTAACCCCCAATCGGCTGACCACGTGGGGATGGTGTGATAGCCACTCAAACGCTATCGAAACCTTTTGATCACGATTAGTGTTGCCATCGTTGTAGAGTAACGTTAGTAGTTCGTTTTCCGATTCCGAAGGAAGTGAGAGGCGATTTGATAAGTATGCATGCAATGCCACGGCGTTATTATGTTGCGTATTCTTTGCCCCGTAGAGTAAAATTACATCACCAGTTTTAAGGTGTCCGGCAACCAGCTTTACAAATTCAGTGGTAGCGGGGTTTTGATCCAGTTCTTGAAAGTAACGGACCTGAAATTCTGGGAATTTGGCATCCACGTGTTCAAACCACTCCCGTAGTTGTGTTGATGGTGCGATTTGTTTCGCCCAGTTATCTAGCTTAGCGGCGGTCTTCGATATGCCGCGGGCCCACTTTCGATCAACTAAAATTCGGTACCCGGTTAAATCCAGTGGTTTCGTATAAATTCGCTCAATTTTTAACAATTACCGTTCAGCCCCCAATCTGATCAACAAAAAATGGCTAGTCCTATAAACTGGACTAGCCATTTTAAATTCAAATTAATCTTGACTATCGTCTTGATTATCTTTTTTATCGAATTTATCCTTAGCTTCATCAACCTTTTCGTCAACGAAATCCTTAGCCTTACCTAAAAATCCTTCGGCTTTGCCTTTGGCTTCGTCTAGCTTATCGCCAGAAACCTTACCCTTAGCTTCGTCGAACTTACCCTTTAATTTATCTTTTTCATTTTCTAAACTCATAATAATTCCTCCTCTAACCTTTAATCTACCACTATTATAATTCATTTCATCAAAAAGTTAACAATATGTGCTCACCATTCTAAATCGATTTATGAATTAATCAACACCCTTTAGTGCCCCTAGCATATCAATATTTTTAATTTTGCTAGCCATTAAGAACATTACCATAAATGCAAAGATAATGGTTAAACCTGCTGATGTTGCAAAGTTAGTCCACAATAACGTTAAATCAACGTGAGCATTATCAGGCGGAAGGGTTTGCATAATAAAGTTGTGCAACCAGGCTCCGCCGACGAAGCCGACTAGGATCCCAACAAACGTTAAAATAAACGTTTCACGGAACACGTACATAATAACTTCGCCCGGATAAAATCCTAATACCTTAATGGTAGCAAGTTCCCGTTCGCGCTCGGAAACGTTAATATTAGTAAGGGTAAACAATACTACAAAGGCAAGTGCTGAAGCTGCAATCGTAATGATTAAAACAATGTTATTCAATCCCCCTAGGAGGTTATCGACCATCTTCTTAGCACCATTCGATTGAATGGACGTCAATGCTGCTGGCTGTTGATTCAGATCACTCGCCACCCGGTTAATATTACCGTCAGAGCGGTTATTAAGTTTCAACATGTTGGCGTTATATGCTACTCGTTTCCCAAATCGGTGGTGATAATAATTAGCGTTCATGTAAACCGAATGCCCAACGTACATCTGGGTAATGCCACTAACTTTAATCCGGTAATGTTTACCAGTACTATTGGTCAAGGTAATGTGGCCGCCCACCTTGGTATTAGTTAGGTGGGCTAACTTATCAGTAATGATGGCTCCGTTGTTACTTAGCCGAATTGCCTTGTTGGAATCTGGATTTTGTAAGGTAATAAATTGATTTAGTTTCGTTGGTTGCTTTGGAACCATTAACGAAACGCTCTGGTTATTAGTAGCCCTAGGTTTAGCAGTCAGTCCTTCATAATAAATCTGGGTCTGATACTTAATTCCTGAAGTGTTGTTCACTGCCCGTTCGTAAGCTTGCTTTTGCTTAGTAGTGGCACTGGGATTGAAAATACTAATGATATCGTAATGGACAATCTCATGGTACTGCTTGGTGTTCACTCCACTGAGTGAATCGCGCATCCCAAAACCAGTAATCAACAGTGCCGTACACCCCATCACCCCTAGAATAGTCATCATCATGCGCAGCTTAAACCGAAAAATATTTCTAAACGTTACCTTATAATTAAATGATAGTCGTTTCCAAATGAATGGGACCCGCTCTAGTAAAATCTTGGCTCCCCGTTTTGGCTTCTTTGGTAACATTAAGGTCGCTGGATATTCCTTCAATGACCGCCCAGCAACATACGCACCTGGAACGGTGGTACATACTAGCGAGATTAAAAGTGAAATCAAGATCCACTTCACTGATATCAATGCGTGAAAGTCAGGAACCGAAAAGTTCGCTGAATAGGTCTTAAAAATTTGGGTTGGCAAGAACGTGGTCCCAATCCACGCCCCCAGTCCAGTTCCAATCAATCCGGATAAAAAGCCATAACTCAAAAACACCTTCATAGTGTCAAACTTGCTGTATCCCAGCGCCCGTAAAGTTCCTAATTGAATTCGACTCTCCTCACCCATTCGAGACATCGTAATTACACAGACCAGGATTGCTACGGCAAAGAAAATAATTGGGAACGAGTTTGATAATAAATCAATTTTTCTGGAATTTTCGCCATATTCATTGTACCCCAGGTTATAGTCGTTTCGACTTTGAATCTGGTATGTAACCCGGTTGCCGCTATTTAGTTTGTTGCTAGTCGTTTGTAATTTTTGCTTCGCCTGATCAATTCGCGCTTGGGCTGCTTTAATTGGGCGGTTCGCTTGCCGCCGTTGCGTCGCTGATAATCGACTGGCGCTGGCGGATAGTTGGGTCCGCCGCTTATTCAAGGCAGTTTGCTGACGTTTTAATTCAGTAGCTTGTTGATTAATTTTATGCTTAGCACGATTAACCAATGCTGCTTGCCGTAAGTTAGCACGATGATTCAAACCCCTTTGACTATCATTAACGTTTTGCTGAATTTGATTTTCAAATTCGTTGTCGTAACTACTGCCGCGCAGGTTATTATAGTCAAGTTTAGCAACCGTTGGCTGATAGTTCTTAAATGCCGCCTTGGTAATTACACCAAAGGAATTTAATTCACCAGTTCCAGCGGTGGTCGTGCCTAGATTTTGTTTGTTAATATAGTCGCTAGAGGTTACAAACCCAACAATTTTAAAGGTGGTCTGCTTTAACCCGCTGACCTTGCTTTGGTTCTTATTATTGGCGAACGTAATCGAATCACCAATTTGATATTTTCCCCGTTCGCTATTATTAAGGGCAATTTCATTTGCCGCCTTAGGTAGCCGACCCTTCGTAACGTTATTAGTGGAAATTTGGGAAGTATTCGATAATAAACGTACAGTGGTGTGCGTATTTTTTATCACTGCATCCCGATAAGTACTAAATTCTGCTTTTGAAACATGCGGCAGTTGTTTAATATATTTTTGATCCGCCCTCGTAAAGCTGGTGTTTCCTTCAACGTAGGCATCAGCCATTTTATGGGCGGTGTAGTAATTATTTCCCGTTATCCGCATATCATGTCCCGTGACCTTCAACCCCACTAAAACGTAAACCCCGAGGCTGATTAAAATGACAATGGAAATGAAGCGGGCAAACGAGAATTTAAACTCGCGAAAGATATTTTGATTCAAAGTCTTCTTCATTGCTGCCATCCCCTACCACTCAATTTTTTCAACGGAAACCGGCTTTTTGACGACTTTATCTTCCCTTACCTTTCCATCACCGATTTCAATCACGTGGTCGCCCATGGGCTTAATTGCTGCATTATGGGTAACGATAATCACATTTTTATTAGAATTATGGCAAAAATCCTGCAATAACTTTAATACCTTCTTACCAGTGTGGTAATCCAGCGCTCCGGTTGGTTCATCACACAGTAAAATCTCTGGATTTTTAGCAATTGCACGCGCAATTGACACCCGTTGCTGTTCCCCACCAGATAGTTCTGATGGAAAATTATCCATCCGCTTAGCAAGTCCAACGTCATTTAGAACTTGTTCACCATCTAATGCATCTGGTGCAATTTCTGAAGCTAACTGGACGTTTTCTAGCGATGTGAGGTTTGGAATTAGATTATAAAATTGGAAAACAAATCCGATTGAATGCCGCCGGTAAGTCGTTAACTGCCTTTGATCATACTTAGAAATATTCTTTCCATTAATAATCACATCTCCCTTGGTGTTAGTATCCATTCCACCTAGGATATTAAGTAGGGTTGATTTTCCTGCACCTGAGGCCCCGACAATAATCGTTAGTTCACCCTTTGCCAGTGAAAAGGAAATATCATCATTTGCCCGGGTCTCATTTTCACCACTCCCGTAAATTTTATAGCTATGCTTTACATCAATATATGCCAACATTAATCCCTCCTCAATATGTAACATATGTCTAACAATTTTAATGATATCACATTAAAAATAAAAATGTTAAGTTCAAAAGAGTAATTTTTACAAACAACAAAAATTGGGCATTTAAGCTACCAATCGATATTAACTGGTTGGTACGCAAATACTGGCAGATGGTTCGGTTAAATTGTTCATCATCTTCTAACACTAAAACATTAACCATCATAATTCTTCCCTTCATATTAAAATTAGCTACCCATTTTAATTAAGGTAGCTAATTCGTTATTATTCAATCGCTCCCTCGTCAATTAATTTATAACTGAAATTATAGCGAACGAGTATTGGTAAAATGTTAATCAAATGTTGCTGAAATATTAAAATCCATCTTTTCTGAAAAAATGACTCCGAATCAAAATCACGATTCCAATTACCACCAAACAGCTCCCGATGCCCATACCGAACAACCCGGTTGAAGAAGAGGCACTTGGGGAGTGCTCGTAGGATAAAATCACGTATTGGGTCATCACGATGGCAACCAAGCCATCTGCAATGTTCAAAGCCTTTAAGAACAACAGGATGGGACTATTGAACTTCCGAGTTTTAAACCAGCCAACGACTGATGAGATAATTTTTATGAACCCCATCAAGGCAATCATTTCAATTACAAGTTCACTATAGGATTGGTTACTGCCATATGTATACATGTACCCAGAAATCCCAGCCAGGGCAAAGCCTAAAAGACTATACAATAGGCCGCCTTCCCGAAGGTATAAGTCTTCCTTCGCAATTCGTTTCGCAGCGGTTAGGTTCTGCAGCCGAATTTGGGTATACCGGCGCAAAAAATACACCCTAGTAAAAAATAGGATTAAATAGTAAAAGCCAAAGATCAAAAACCAATTCGATAAGTAGAAAATCCCTAATCCAATCTTAAAAATGGCAATGATCGCACTGGTAAAGGTATTAAATAGGCTAAACAGTGCTATCCGATCCGCTTTATTAATAAAGTGGCGCTTAATTTTTAATTTTATCAATAGTTGATCCAATTTGTTTTTCATGAAAACACCCTTGATTTATTGTTATATTCATCTCTAGTATACCAAATTATCAAATAACTAATATTTGTAAGGAGCAATTGATTGTAATTAAAAACACGAGTAACTTATAATTGATAATAATTATTACACGGAAGGAATGATTTACATGGTTAAAAAAGTGTTATTAACTCCTGGCATCAACCGGTTTATTAACGAACGAATGAAGGAGCATGGAATTGAACCGGTCGTAATTGCCAGTCAAAAACCAGAAGACATCTTAAAACTAGCAAATGACGTAGATGCAATTATTTTAATGTCAGGAGCATTTCCCAACGCCATGTTTGACCACCTCCATAACCTTAAAATCATTGCTCGGCAGGGAATTGGCTATAACAATATTGATTTAGACGTTGCTGCTAACCACGGGGTGTGGGTATCCAACGTTCCCGGGGGGAATGCGCGGGCCGTGGCCGAGGGGGTAATCAACGATATGTTGACCCTAGCTAAGGATTCCTACAACGTTTCTAAAGAAATGCGTGAGGGCAACAGTGCGTATGGACGCGGCGAACTAGTCACTGAAATCAGTCACAAGACACTTGGCATCATTGGCTATGGGAGCATTGGCCAGTTAGTTGCTAAAATGGCAGCTGCCTTTGACATGGATATCCTGATTTACAACCGTACTCCTCGTGATAGTCCTTACGGCAGCATGGCGACTAAGGAAGAAATCTTTCAAAAAGCCGACTACGTATCCCTGCACCTGCCAGCTACGAAACAAACCATTAATACGGTGGCAATGGAACAACTTAAAATGATGAAAAAGTCAGCATACTTATTAAACCTCAGCAGGGGCGCACTGGTTAATCAGGACGATTTGGTCACAGCTTTACAGGACCACGAAATTGCTGGTGCTGCACTCGATGTCTACGAAACTGAACCGCTGCCGATGAATAGCCCCCTGCGAAACTTCAAGAATGTTTTTATCACTCCCCACTACGCTGGCCACACTGAAGAAGCTTGGGATTACATGGCCAATCGAGCTTTAGATAATATTCTAAACGTTTTGGATGGTAAGGACCCCGTTACACCGGTTAACAAAATCAGGTAACTAGTGGGTTACAAATGCTTAGCGAAATTACTAAAAATAACATTAAAGGAATTAACATGAACTCAATTTTATTTAAGGACCACCAGTTTGATTTTGATTCGGATATTAATCAATCTGTTGTCAACGACGACTGCCTCGTTTTCTTCAATAATGATGTGGAAGTTCTGATCTACATTAGTATCGAAGATGGTCAATTGATTTTGCGACCACGAAATGGCGTTTCGTTCCAAAAAACCGGCACGCGTAAGTATCAAATTATTAAGAATCGATAGGAGTAATAAATGGAAAAAACACATTCAATTGGTAATTTCAAAATCACCTACGATAACGAAGATACACCACTAGTCTTAAACCATGATCAAATGGAAGTGATCTTTTTGGATTACGCATATTCCAGCGTGGTTTTAAAAATTAAATTGGTTGATGAACAACTATCGTTCACCATTCCAAATGCATCACCAGTTCAGGATGCAGTTCAAATTTTAAGAGTTTCTGACGTTGAATATCGAATCGCGACTGAATAAGGGAGATAATCATGAAAACAGTGCGGATTAAAAACTACTCTTTTCAGTACCCTGAGGATAAGCTGATGTGCTTTGCAGACACGAATAACGATCGGATTGCATTTATTTGTAATGATGAAACCACGTTAGTTATTGATTTCATTGATTGTAATTTAACTTTTCATCCCGAACAGCTTATCGATATCATTGAAGAATCAGAAAATAATTATCAAATTAAAACGGTGGATTAACTAATGCAAACAGTCACAATAAATAACCGGACCTTTCACTATCCAGATTTAACGATTTATTTCTATGACCGACAAATTGAACAAATTCTTTTTATAGCCACGATTGAAACGGATGACGAAATCATTGCATATGATGATCCTCAATTAATCGTTGAATTTAATGGGGATGAGGTTATTTTTAAACCAATTTGGAACGTTGTAGTAAAGCAAGTAAGTGCTAACGAATATGTTTTAGACGAACGATGAATCTTGTACTAATCATTCCAATCTACTGCTCTTTAACGATCATATAAACAGAAACTAATATCATTACCTGTGATAATAGTTGTGCCCCAGTCATTAATGGACCTATTAAAATGTTTTTCCAAAAAATCGTTATAATGTTAAACAGCACTGCTAGCACTAAAAGGATTCGTTTATCGGACCTTTTCATGAATGTCATTCCCTTCCAACGGCCTATCTGGAGTTTCGTTAGGAATGTACCTTCATGCTTGGATCATAAACCTTTGCTTGGCGTTACCACTCCAATTAATTATCGTGGGACCCATTTGTAGATCATTATTAAGTAAGATCCAAGGTAAACGGTAATTAAATTCGCCAGGGGGATCTCAATCTGACATTAAACTATTCAGATGAACCTAGTAAAAAGGGGTACGCAATTATTACCCATGACTGGAAATTAAGTAAGACTTATTTACAGAACTACCAACAATCTTTGCAAAACTAAAGTAAAAAAACAGGACATGGTTTCAAACCGTGTCCTGTTTTCTATTTAGATACCAATAATCCCCTATTTAACTTTCATTTGGTCAAATTGTTTAGCTAAAACTCTAAAATAATTAATAAAGGCGTTCCAAGCATCATTGATTGATGAGTACTTATCACCAGAAGTGGTAAAGGAAAGTAGCATTTTTTGATTTAAGTTATTACTATTTGCGGTTGCTGCTTTAATTGACGTTCCATCAAATGAAGCATTGATAGCGGCTTGCTTAAGCTGAGCATTATTCGGAAACCGATTATAAAATGCTGAACTCAAGTTACCAGCAGTTTGCCAAGCAGCAGCTAGTGCAAAACTCCCAGAAATTTGGTAATGTGAATGAACATATTGATCATAAGCATCTTGATTAGTAGCCATGTCATCAGCCATTTGATTTAACAGCTTACTAAAGTCAGCATAGGTGGCGTTATCTGGCAGTTGATAACGGTTTGCAAAAATTCCTGATAAACCATTTCCGGATTCCCCAACGTTATTTTCAGCAATTGGACCAAACTCGCTAACGCTGTACTTAGCATAAATAGGCTTTAACGCAACGTTACTATTAAAGGAATCAATATCAGATTTTAATTGACTCGCCGACACCGTAATTGGACTATTATTCTCTGTCGATGAATTTGCATTCGTCTTTTTAACGGTGGTCTTCTTAGCAGTGGTCTTCTTTTTTGTACTAACTTTGGAATGCTTCTTAGTGTTCTTTTGCTTATTATCCTTATGCTTACTACTGGAAGCAGCATTAGCAACCAAGTTCGGTTCATGATTATAATTCAATGCGGTGTTCAACCCAATTGCCAAAAGCATCGATAAAGTAGCCTTAGTAATCAATTTAAAAATTTTAGCGGTGCTATAATTTGTCATATGTAAATCACTCCAAGATTTTATTTATATAGAAATAAAATTATACTATTATTATATATTTGTCAAATTATTAACCCCGATACTTATCCTCAAACCTAGCCAAACCCTTCAAATTATCATACTGAAATGGAGCCTCATCAATGAACTGATCAGCATTAAACTTAAAACTATGATCTTGCATTTCAACCACCAATTTAGAAACCATATTTCTATTTTTAAGATGAATTGACTGAATCGATTCACGATTGATTAGTTGATTGTTACCACTAAAATTTTGTCGTAAATCAAGCCCCAACATCACGATTCCGGCATCTTCAAATGATAGGATGAATCTTTCAGCAAAAATCATTTGAACCCAGCTCCCCAACATTAGCCCCATTACTTCCCCTGGTAATTTGCTAACAATTAAAACATTGTCGATCGTGTTACTGAGCCCCAATGAACGTTTATACTCTAAAATTGACGTTTCATGGTAGTCAGTACGCATTTTTTTATTTTTAGAATTCGTTGGTTGAACATTTAAATTCACTAGTATTCCCCCTATTAAAATAATATAATTAGGATATCAAATATATAAAGTGGTGATAAATATGAAAATTAAGCAAATAATCTTTGTTATGGCAACTGCGTTATTAACGCTCAGTTCTAGCGCAAATGCTGTCAATGCTGCTAAGGCCAAACCATTTACATACACTCAGGCTAGTAAGTACGTTAAACAGGCCTATGATGTAGATGCACTCACTAATTCCAAATATAATAAAAAGAGCGGTAACACCACTAGGGTCGTTGTTAGAATTGGAACTACCAATAGCTATGGTTATTATAATGTTAAACGGGTTGGTAAAAGTGCTCACATTTCCAATGGTCTATTGATCGTAAAGGGTAATAGTTACACTCTTGCCAAAGTCATGAACAATCCAAAGGTTGTTAAGGCAGATTAACCTGCTGATGCTCCCATCCCAAACCTAAGCAATAAAACTGATAAGATTAATTATAAAATAGTATAATAGAAATATTACTACAATCGATATTGATTAACGGAGGGATTCCAATGGGAACGTTTGTAATGGTCAGCCAATTAACCGGTTCGATGTGGATAAAGGTTGTCTGTGGTGCACTTGCAATTTTAATCGCATTGTTCGGCCTTCGGCTTGCTAAAAAAAATAATAGCAAATTGGATCGTGTAATTTGGATCGGATTTCTTATTATTGGCATTGTAATGCTCGGATACGGGGCGATCAATCTAATCTGATAATTAAGTTGTTGGAACATGATTCCAACAGCTTTTTTTGTGCATATTCCTAAATGACTGCAGACGTAACCGCATAGTAGTAGCTTTCAATAAGTTCTGGCGACTGGTGCAACCCACTCTTAATCCACCAGTTAACGGTATCTACAAAACTACTAACGACAAAGTCCAATACGTATTCCTTTGGTAAATCCCGTTGCTTAAATTTGTTATCCAATTGATTCCCAATCACTACTTTTAAATGCCGCTTAAAAAACAGCAAAAAGATTTCACTACTTTCGCCCCTGAGCAAATCCAATATGTTATTCACATTTTTGCGAATATGGGTCAATACATGGGTAATCATCGACTCAAAACGAACCCGTTTGCCCTTCGTTAACGGTAAATTATCCAATTTTAAAACCACATGCTCAAATAGTATATGGCATGTTTCTTCTAGCAATGAGTCCTTAGTATCAAAATGAGCATAAAAAGTACTACGGCTAATCCCGGCTACTGAAATGATTTCACTAACGGTGATTGATTGGTATTCTTGTTTAGTTAATAGTTCTCCGAACGCATGAATAATGGCATCGGTGGACTTTTTGTGTCTTATATCCATTTTCAATCCCTACTTAAAATTTTTTAGATCCCGAACATTTTTGGATAAGTGTTCTGGTGTTGATTAATTTCATCTACTACAATGAACCATAAATTAATTTTAAACCAAGGGGGCTAAAATATGAAATCAAATCAGCATTCATCTAAAGCAATTACATACGCAGTGGGCTCCGCTGCCTTATACGCACTATACCCGCCCATTGCCAAATTATTGGTTCGTAATTGTCCACCAGCTTACTTATCAGCATTCTTATACCTGGGGACCGGAATTGGAATGGCGATTATTACAATGATTCTTCGTTCTAAGCAAGCCAAATTTGGTCCTAACCTAAAGCGTTCCGATACCAAGAGTCTCATAGCGGTAATTGGGTTCAACATTGCTGCCAGTATCCTAATGAACTTAGGGGTTCAACTAACATCGTCATCAAACATTGCCCTATTAGGTAATTTTGAAATCGTTGCTACTTCGATAATCGCATATTGGCTATTTCATGAACACATTAGTAAAGTTACCGCAGCTGCAATTATCATTATTACCACTGCCAGCCTCCTACTAAGCGTGAATGACATCTCACACTTTAGCATCTCACTAGGCTCACTATTAGCAATTATTGCCACCATTTGTTGGGGATTGGAAAATAACTTTACGCGGGTTCTTTCGGATCGTAATCCCCTGCAAGTCGTGATTGTAAAGGGACTTGGGGTCGGAATCGGTAGCTTAATTTTCGTCCCAATCATGCATGAAAACCGTCCGCCAGTAGCAACCATCTTTTGGGCGTTATTGTTGGGGTTTGTGGCATACGGAGTCAGTATTGTCCTGTATATTTTGGCCCAACGTTACATTGGCGCAGCCAGAACTAGTGCATACTATGCCATCGCACCGTTCATATCAGTGGGAATTTCGTTCGTTCTGTTTGGTGAACAACTAACGATGGGTTTCCTAGCCGCACTGTTCCTGATGATAATCGGCAGTGTGTTGTTGACTAAGGCAAATTAATATTAAAACATCTAAAAAATGTGGCGCCCTGATAGATTGGGCACCACATTTTTAATTTAACTATTGCAATTTTACTTTTGAATTCCTGGGAGTAAGGAATATCCACTAACCCGTAGTGTATCATTAATGATCTTGTTCATTGTTTTGTAGTCATTGGCAGTTGCCTTCAAAGCATCATTTGTATCTACTGATACAAACTGATTTAAGCTATAGTTAGCACCATTTACCAACTCAGATGCTTTAAATAAAGTATATGCTCTTCTCATGTGGGATGCACTGGATACCAAGGTAACTGATTTTGCACCATTACTTTTAAGAATTTTAGTGGTATTTCTAGCGTTTTGAGTGGTATCCTTTGATTCAGTTTCGGTAATAATCCGATCCTTAGCTACCCCATTTTTAACTAACCAGTCCTTCATTACCTCTGATTCTACCTTTGGTTCTTGAGGTAACTCCCCACCACTAACAACAATCTTAGCTTTCGGTTGTGCCTTTGCTAAGGCTAATCCAGCATTTAACCGTTGTTCTAGCGTTGGTTGAATATCTCCCTTACTATCTAGAACAAAACCTAAAATGACAATGTAGTGGTTCGCATTATTTTGGCCGTTAACCTTTGAAGCGTCAGTATTTAGGTCCATGTCGTGGGCATTCTCAATTAAACCAACGATTTTACTAAATTGCTGTGTTTTAGACTTATTAATACTGGTTAATTTTTTAATTGTCTTTTGGTAATCAGCCGTTTGGTTATTAAACTTTTGGTAAACTGCAATATTGACTAGGGCTTGGTAATTCTTCTTGTCAATTTTAAGAATCTGCTTGTACTGAGCCTGCGCCTTATCGTAATCACCATTCATTTGATCAATGGCAGCTAATCCCATCATATACTTAGGGGTATTTGGAGCAATCTTTAACGCTTCTTGGTATAAAGAAACTAGTGCTGCATTATTATATGAGGATGTAACCCCTACTTTTTGAGTCGAAGCAAAGTTTGGCTTATGCCAATAGTTATATTCAATCGCTTGATCAATGGTTTTTAACTTTGCTGCCTTTTGTTTCTCGCTCTTCAGCTTGGTTAAAATGGAATCATAAGAGTATTTATCCTGGTATTCTTGAACTTGATATTGATTACTTGCAAATGCAACCACATGACTTTGGTTGGCTACCGCCACTGGAATTGATAGTAGAAGTAATGTTAATAGTGATGCTGCTTTCTTTTTACCTTGCATAGCGTCCTCCAAATAATTTATTTCACATTTATCATACCAATTGGATTTAGATTTTGAGTAAAAAGAATGTAAATAAATTGTATTGTTTATTAATCATCCAAAAAGCCCCGTTTGCAATCAACAATTACGAACGGGGCTTATTTTATTTTTTAGCATCCTTAGTAAATGCTGCATTCAATTTCGTGAAATTAACAGTTCCCAAGCCGCTTGCTTGGTTATATATCTTCCCCGGTTGTCCAACATAGTAGAGGTTATTATCATCTAAACTGTTCAGAGGCGTAAATGGCGAGTGAGCAGTCTTTGCAAACCGATAAATTTGCGGATTCCAAAAGCCAGTCCGCTTTTTTTGTGCACTATTAATGACCGCTGCCATTGCAGCCATTTGTGGGGTAATCACACTGGTCCCATCCCCAGACGGATCATATTTACCATCAACATAAATATTGTATCCCGTCAGAAAATCTGCATTCCCAGAAATATCAGGGACGTTTCGACCACTTGCCCGTCCCGTTATCAATTTCGGATTAGCATTCACCTTCCCGGTTCTTAAATCAATGAATTGCTTTGCATTAAAGGTGCCAACACCACTAATTCCCTTTTGGTAATCCGGTATGGTGAAGTAGCGGCTAAAGCCACCCCCACCTGAAGCAAATATATTTCCCAATGTAGTAGCACTTACGGTCTTATTGGCATTCTTGTTAGCAGTTTGAATTTGTTTTTCGATTGCTGCCTTTTGTGCGTCTGTCTTTGCCTTGGAAAGCAGGTATTTAATCTCCTCGTCCTTAACAAACTTACTCCCGAATAATTCAGTTAGGCTAGTGGAATTACTCCAGGGTGCTTCCTTATTTAGCGAAACGGTCTTATCCCCAGTAGATGGCGTAAATCCAGAAACATCTGCAAATGATACGTTCTTAAATGGTAGGGTTGTGCCCCCAACGGCAGTAATGTAAGGGGATGCAGCTGGTAGCCCAACTGACTTTTCCTTAGTCCCATCCGAAAAGTCATAGGCCCCTGTATCACCAGAAGCATTAAAAACCGTAATTCCCTGTGCCGCTGCCTGTTTAAGCAAGCGGTTCAAGAGGTTCGTTTCCCCCTTATCAACCGGGCGCCCCTGCTTTAAATTAACTTCAGAAGCCCCAAAACTACTAGAAATAACATCGACGTTATCCCGCCCAATCGCAGTTGCATATGAAGGAATGAAGTAATCCGCATCATAATCATCACCTAGGTAGACATTAATGTTAGCAGCGGGCGCAATTGCACTGGCCTGTTCAGTATCCATTGTTACTTCAGCTTGATCACCATAATCTTTGGAGAGCGGCTTGCTTACATAGACCTTTTTAATGCGCCGGTTTCCCGATTTAACGCCTTGGTCCTTTAAGTACGCATTAATATCACTCATCTTAAAATCATTGCTACCTAAAATCCCAATCGTTTGTCCCTGGCCGTTATGACCATTTTGGGATAGCGAACCGGTGTGATAACTCCGCCCAAATTTACGATAGGATCGATCATTAATGTTAGGGTCCTTGATCTTATTTAAAGCGCTGATTTCTTGTTGACTAGGATTGGTTTTATCATTAGTTAGATGGACCTTTAACCCTAGTTGATCAATAAAACTAACGTCGTTTGCCACTGAACTAGCCAACCGGGCTTTGCCCCGTGCAATCTGGTAGTTGTGCTTTTTATTCGTTGTCTTAAAAATTTTAATTTGGAACGTCTTTTCAATGTTTTTGGTTTTGCCACTCACCGTCATAACGATGTTGCCAGGATAAACGTTCGATTTAAGTCCCTGCTTCTTGATGAACTTTTTAACTACTGCCACCCGTTGATTTGATAACCCATATTGATTACCAAACTGAGTGGGGGTTAAGTACCTGCGGTAATTTTTACTTTTGGGGTTGACCGTTTGATAGATGAACTGGTCCAACCGCTTATCATTGCGTGATTTTAATCCTAACGTAATTGTCTGCTGCTGATTTTCATTTACCCGCCGATACTTGGTTTGACTGGCATTAACGGAGGTCGTTACCCCACTAAGCACGGTGGAACCCATAATCGAAGCTGTAATCACCAATAATAAACTGCTATGACTAAATTTCATTGCATCTTCATCCTCTCAATCATTCAATCGATTTAATCATTATTCTTAATAAACTCAATTGTTTCATTCAATGCCTTTTGCGCTTCCGTAATTGGAAAGATTGCAAAATCATGATTCATTGCCCGATAAACGGTAGTGGTAACGTCCCAACGTTTGCGAACGGCTAGCTGTTGAAATTTCATTGCATCTGGATACAAAATATCATCAGTTCCAGTAATCACTAAAATTGGTGGTAATGAACTGGAATCGCCATAAAGCGGGCTGACTAACGGATCCTTTACACTTAATCGGTTAGCATAAATTGCCCCTAGCCGGGTTAAATTATCCAAATCTAAAACTGGATCTTTTGGTTGAATCAAGCGCATTTGCGGGTTCGTATTGGAAATATCCAGCCATGGTGACAATAGAACAGCACAACTAGGTTGAATCCCTTGATTGCGCTTTAGGTGTTGCATTAATGATAGAACAAGCCCCCCACCAGCTGAATCGCCCATTAGGACAATATCATTAGCATCACTGTTAACAACCATCTGATAACTTTTAAGGACCATTGTAAATGCATCATTAGCATCATAAGCTGGTGCCTTCGGATAAATTGGCATTATGACCCGACGCCCGAGTTGGTTAGCAAGGTTGGCAACGATTTGATAATGCTGTGGAAACGGCTGGCCCCAATAACCACCCCCGTGGATGTAAAAGACCACCCGGTGGGAAAATTCGATTTGACGGGGGATGACCTCTAAAATATCTTCGTGTCCGCGGTACTGATGGATCCGATAACGATGCTTTATAATCCTGGGAACCCGATACTGATTCATACTCTTCCGCGCTGCTTGTTCATATTCTACAGTGGTATCAATTGACGGTACTGCTCTTACTGCCGGTAATATTTGGTTAACCAACTGGCCACTTAAGCTCCGGTGCATCCGCTTAGCAATCAATTCCTCCAATGATAGTGATAAAATCAATCCACTAGCTAATAATTTAATAGCTTTCATCCACTTCACTCACTTTGTATTATGTAAGCAAAACGGTTCCCCATTTTGCTACTTCATTAACGGTATTTTAAGCCGCTTCGCAAGTTTTTGAACCATCCCTGGTCATCACTTTGCAACATTAATCCCTTATACTTTTTCGCAATTCCATAGGTCAGCAACACTGTGAAGCCAATTAGGATTAATAGGGAGAGCGCTACTTCAACTCCATTTGCTTGATGGTTAATAATGCGAATCGGCATGAAGAACGTCGACGAAACTGGCACGTACGATAGGACTTTTGCAATCATTGCATCACTATTATTTTGTAATATAAGTGATGCAAAAAATAGTCCCATAATCAAATACATCACCGGTTGGGCAGCCTTATTCGCATCTTCAGCTTTAGAAACCAGCGCTCCACAAGTTGCTGAGAGGATGATTCCAATAATTAATCCAAGAATCACAAACACCGAATTAATGTTAACTAAGTTCTTGAGAACACTACCAATTACTTCCTTTCCACCATTTTGCATGAAGTTCTTTAAAAACGAGGCATGCTTTAAAGCTTGATAGCTACCACCAATTGTAATCACGTAAACGACCATTTGGGTCAACATCATCAGAATAATGCCAAAAACCTTTCCAATAAAATAATTTGTGGATGAGGTACTACTGAAGATAATTTCGGTAATCTTGGACCCCTTTTCCTTGGCAATTACACTGGCGGTGATTCCTGAATACATCAATAGGAAGATATACAGAATAAAGATTAATGCCTCTAACGATATCAGCTTAGCAGTATCTGCATAATTATCACCCGTTTTTTTAACCTGGCTACTAAACGCGGGTTCAACGGCAAGGGCCTTTAACTGTTGCGGGTTCAACTTACTGCGTTGAATATTCAATTGATTCTGCGCAAGCGTAACTGTTTTCATTAAATCAGTCTTAACGTCGCTATCTAACGCTTCGTTCCCTACGTAATGAACGTTGATTCGCCCGTTTGTTTCCGAAAGCTTCGCATAACCATCAATATCACCACGCTTGAGCTTGCTAGTTGCCTGTTGTTCTGTATTAATCGCGGCGTCAATCGAATCGCCATCCTGTTTCACCACTGCCTGTTTCACCTGTTGATTACCAATGATTGCAAACTGGCTGTCCGCATTACTAGCGCTATTACCAGCGAGGAATCCAGCCCCGCCACCAATGATTATAATGATAAATGGCAGCAATAACATTATGATAAAACTCTTCGTCTTTACCTGACTCACGTACGTTTCTGCAGTAATCGCCATTAATTTATGCATGGATTTCACCAACCTTTTCCCGGAAAATTTCATCTAACGATGGCGGCTGCTGACTAAATTCTTCAATGTATTCACCGTGACTGATCAGTTTAAATAACTCTGGACCAGCTGCGGGGGTGTTGAGCTTCAGTTTATAACGATTATTCCCGCGTTGAGTTACTGCTAGTACCCCGGGAAGTGTGCTGAGCTCATCTGGAGCCATCGGGGTGGTAACAAAGAGTTCGTTCTTGCCGAACTGGTTACGGACATCTTGCACCGGACCGTTCAAGACGACCTCACCGTTACGTAACATTACTAAGTCGTCACAAATATCCTCTACGTTAGCCATATTGTGACTAGAGAAAATGATGGTGGCGCCCCCCTGTTTTGCATCTAAAATCGCTTGCTTCAAGAGGTCGGCGTTCACTGGATCAAGCCCGCTAAATGGTTCATCTAAAATAATTAATTGCGGTTCGTGAATCAACGTACAAATTAACTGAACCTTCTGCTGATTTCCCTTCGATAACGACTTGATCTTATCACGCCTTGTGCCCTTGACCTCAAACTTCCGCATCCACTGGTCAATTCTAGCCGTCGTCCATTTTACAGGGCGGCTTTTTAACTGCGCAAAGTAGGTAATTTGTTTTTGGACCGTTAAATCAGTCATCAAGCTGCGTTCTTCTGGTAGGTAGCCGATTTGGTCAAACGTACTGCTAGCGATTGGTTCTCCATTCCATTCAATCACGCCATTGTATTCAATAAATTTGAGAATGCTGTGGAAAGTCGTGGATTTACCCGCTCCGTTTTGCCCAATCAATCCTAAAATGCGGCCGGAATGGGCGTTGAACGAAACGTTATGTAATGCTTTAACATTGCTGAATTGTTTACTGAGGTTCTGAATTGCTAAAATTTTAATCATCTCCATTTTTTTGATTAGGATTATCTGTGGCAACGGTAAATAGAATTAATTGATTGTGTGAATTATTCATGATACTCCCGATCGATTTTGCGCCGCTTCGTAATGTAATTACCAATTGTAACCAGAGCGGTAACGCCCAGGAATATTAAATTATTAACTGGCGATAAGATCAACTCAACAATCGATTTATCATTACCATAGCTAAGGAACTCATAAATAATTTGTGAAATTCTGGTAGCCAATAAAAGGAAAATTCCCTGAATCAACACCGCTCTTTTCATCTTTTTTAAAGCAGCATGATACTCCATTTGGTTACTTACATCAATTCGGTCAATTTTTAATTTGTGAATCTTCAAACTAATGTAAGTTCCAATGGTCATAATTGCTAACGCATTGGCTCCAAACCACCATAATACAATCAGCTGCGCTGCTTTGCTGGTAAAGTAAGTTACAAGTAAAGCAATCCAAACAGCGGTAGTGGATAAAGTAAAGTAGTTCCAAATTACTAAAAATAATTTACCAGCTAACTTATTAATCGCTTCCTCGCGATACTCATCCAGTGGTCCTTCAATTCCATAGAAAAACCTTAAGTAACGAACATAAAGTGATTCCCTATTATTCTTCATCACTGCCCTCCCAAAATAAACTATTTAAGTCAGTCTGCAACGCCCTTGCAATGTTAATACAGAGCTTTAGGGACGGATTATACTGATCCTTTTCAATTAGGCTTAATGTCTGACGGGAAATCCCCACCATTTTGGCCAGTTCATTTTGCTTCAGGCCCCTGGTCATTCGCATTATTCTAACCTTATTTTGCATCATCCAATCTCCATTCAGGTAATATATATATTCCTTAATGTAATTTATATATTACATTAAAATTTTTAAATGTCAATTTATAATTTAAATTAAAAACTGATTTTGAATTAAAATCGCTTTTAAATCAATAAGCGTATCCGCTAGCTCATCCCCATTATCCAGCGACGTTAACGACACCCGCAAAAATGCTGTTCGATCTGCCGAACCAACTAAAAATTTATCAGAATGAAACACACGAATGCCATTTTGCAACAAGGTTTGTTCAATCTGATTCCCAGAAAATTGGGAATTGACCGGCACCGCCCGAAAGAAATGGTAGTCGTTCACAGTTGGTTGATTATCGAATATCTGATCAAAAATTGCATTCACTTTTGTAACTGCGTTTAACTTTTGTTGCATAATTTTACTAGCAACACCGTTTTGTAACGCTCTCGTTACGATTGCTGCATCTAAAGCAGATGTTTTCACATTCACGTTAAAAATTGCATTTTCAATTGAATGCCTAAACTGGTTGGCCGTTCTAATGAACCCCACCCGTAGTCCCGAAATAAGTGATTTCGACATGCTGCATACGTAAATACTTTGCTCTGGCACTAAATTACTCATTTTAGTAAGTGGCGTTTGCCGATATAGATTTAAAAAGTTTAAATAGTCATCCTCAATTAAAATTAATTTATAACGTTGAATCAACTGGGCCAGTAGTTGCCTGCGCTGTTCGGAAATGGTAATGGTGGTGGGGTTCCCGTAGTCAGGCATTAAGTAAATTCCTTTGATATTTTTAAGCCGACACTGTTGTTCCAAATCAACTGCACTCATCCCTTCACTATCATCATTGATTGGAATCAGTTCAATTCCCCGCAGCCGTGCTAGTTCAATAAAATTAGCGTAAGTAAACTTATCGACCGCGATTTTATCACCACTATTAAAGAGGCTTAACAAGATAATTGACAATGCATTTTGACCACCGGAAACGATCATTGTGTTTTCCTTATTCATCGTCATCCCAATTTGATCCATATACCGACTGGCAATTAACCGGTGTTTCGCTAACCCAATCGGTTCATCATAATTCAATAGCTCAACTAAGTTAGTTTGACTACTAACCTCTTCCACCGTTGATCTAATAAGATAGTTATTGGCTTCAAAGGAGGCATTAAAGCCTAATTCTCTGATGTTATGCGCGTTATTTCTAGAGATGGTTTGCATAAACTTCAAGTTCTTAGCAACGTAGGTCCCCCTCCCAACCACTCCGTAGGTCAAGCCCCGTTGCTGACTTAGCTTATACGCCCTCGTTACCGTTGCAAATCCAATATCCAAAAAATCTGCTAGTTCTCGTTGGGGCGGTAACTTGGTATCCGGTAACAAGTGACCAGATTCAATTGCGCCCTTCATTTGTTCCACCAGCGATTGGTAGTAGGGGCGCTTTAATCTGGAACGGTCGGGCCGCCAACTTAATGGGTAGTCAGTAAAAATATTAATTGGCATGCTTTTTCACCCTTTCAATATAATTGTAATGAGTACAATTATATCATTGATTGTACTCATAATTGTTCTTATAATCGAATATAATTAGTAAATAAGGATGTGATTGCTTTGAAAAGTCAAACATTTAAGTTTGCGTTTCAAAAGACGATTCCAATCATGGCTGGATTCATCTTTTTAGGTGCTACATATGGAATTTACATGCATCAAAGTGGTTTTAATTTCCTATACCCAACCCTAATGGCGGCAACTATATTTGGGGGATCCGTAGAATTTGTGATTGCAAATCTATTATTAGGTAAGTTCAACCCCTGGCTCGTTTTCTTCTTAACGTTCATCATTAACTCTCGTCACCTGTTCTATGCGATTTCAATGCTGAGCAAGTATCGTGGAACCGGTAGAAAACAAATTTTCATGGTGTTTGGAATGTGTGATGAAACCTTTGCGATTAATTACTCAACTAAGGTTCCAAGTAATATCGATCATAAGGAGTTTATGTTCTACGTGACACTACTAGACTATGCCTATTGGGTTTCAGGTGCGTTTTTAGGTGGCGTTCTCGGCGGATTAATCACCATCAAGCTCCCGGGATTAGACTTCGTGATGACCGCACTCTTCTTAGTTTTATTCGCTAATCAATTTATAAATGAAAAGAGCCATTTCAGTACCATTACCGGACTGCTTCTAACGTTCATTACTTTGTTTGTCGTTGGGACCCAATGGTTCCTATTAGTCAGCCTAATTTTAATGGTTATCATTTTAAGAATTAGATATCATCGGGAGGTGGCAAAATGACCCTAACTGAACAAATCATTACAATTGCCATTGCTTCGGTGACTACCATGGCCACTCGGTTCGTCCCGTTTTTTGTTTTCCCGGAACATAAGCCCACTCCCCGCTTCGTAAAGTACCTTGGCGACTATTTACCACCAGCCATTTTAGGAATTCTGGTGGTGTATTGTTATAAGGATCAAATTTTAACCATTAACCGTGAGACCCTTTGGGGCATCATCGCCGGTACAATTACACTGGGAATTCACTTTTGGAAGCAAAATATGATGCTATCAATTTTAGCAGGAACCGCTTCATACATTTTGTTACTTAATTTTGTCCATTTTTAGATCTTAATTGGAGGTTATTAGCATGACGAATAAACAAGTTGATTTTAAAGAAGTAGACGTTTTCACGAACGTTCCATATCAAGGGAATCCAGTCGCGGTGGTAATGAACGGTGATGGATTAACTGATCAACAGATGCATCAAATTGCCAACTGGATTCACCTATCGGAAACCACTTTTGTATGCCAGCCCACCGATCCGGAAGCCGACTATCAACTCCGAATTTTCACCCCTAACAACGAATTACCATTTGCTGGGCACCCCACGATTGGCTCTGCCCATGCTGTTTTACAAGGGGGGTTAAAACCTAAGCATGATGGGTTCTTAGTTCAAGAATGTAAAAAGGGACTCGTTAAAATTTATAAGCATGGTGAGGAGCTCTCGTTTACGCTTCCAGAACCGGAAAGAACCGTCCTCAGTGCCGAAAAGAATCAATTAATTAGTGCTGCTTTAGACATTCCAGTTACTGACTTTAAAATTAGTGAAAAAGTGGATGTTGGTGCGGTTTGGTACACAATTCAAGTTAAGGATGCCCACCAAGTAGTGACGACTAGTCCCGATATGAAGCTCCTGGCAGAGCTTTCAGAACCAGGAGTGAGTGGGGTAACCATCTTTGGAGCAACCAGCGCCGGTAGTGATGTTAAATTTGAAGTCCGTTCCTTTGCCCCTGCTGAGGGAGCCGATGAGGATCCGGTCTGTGGAAGTGGAAATGGGTGTGTAGCAGCGTTGGTAAAAGCTGAGCATTTGGTTGATGGCGACCAATACACCGCTGGTCAGGGCCAGTGCCTAGGTCGGAACGGAAAGGTTAAAGTTAGAATTACTGATGGTCAACCAATCTTGGTTGGTGGAAATGCAGTTGTATGTATTGAAGGTCAAATTAAAAGGCCATAGTTGAAAAATTATTTCCGGAACAATCATTAAGCGAAATTCATACTCATAGTAAGTTCAGATGCAAAAGGGGCTGTGACATAACTCCTTAAAATAAATGGTTCTTGTTGGAAGAAATAATAATTTCTTCCAACAAGAACCATTTTTACATTTAATAAAAGAAAATTAGCCACTAATGAAGCTAATTTTCTGATGTTCATTGCCATTAATACGATTCCAGCCTCTCTTTTGACTTTACTAATGCCTCGAACTGAAAATCGAGTGAACTTCAAATAACCTTTCAAGTGTCCAAAAACCGATTCGACATCTATTTTTCTTCGTGCATAGATTGAACTAGTTTCTGATTCTGAAAGCAACTTACGTTGTTTAGCTTTATAATATTCCCAAGCTGGATTAACATTGATTCGTCTAAGATGGCCCCTTTTAGTTAATGCTTTTGAAACGAAGTTCCAATTTTGATTTTTCACTTCAGCTTTGTATTCTTTGAAATCTCTGGTCAAGCCATATTTATCGGTTCGTTTTCGATACGCATTAAAGTTAAAACGCACTCCATTTGGATCAATATAATAATCATCTTGTTCATGATATTCCCAATTCATTACTTTTCGATCATCACTACGCCATTTTCGACTTTGTTCTCTTAACATGGTCGAATAAGGAATGATGGCGATGTGGTTAGGTAGATTATCTTCAATAAAACGATAGTTATTTTCTGAACCATAGCCAGCATCAGCCACAATGTATTTACCTAAAGTACCATCGGTACTTTGTTGCTCTAGAAATGACGACAACGTTCTAGTATCAGTTGGATTTTGATAGATACCAAATCCGGTAACGAATTGATTACTGGTTGCAATTTGTAGATTATAAGCCGGTTTCAATTGGCCATTGCGCATTGGGTCTTCTTTACAACGCATAAAAGTGGCGTCATGATCGGTTTTAGAATAACTATTCCGTTGTTTAAAAATTTGATTCTGTTTATCATAATTAGCCATTTTGGCTCTTCTCTGTTTTAAGTGATTTTTAAGGGCCTTTATTTTTCTTCGTTTTCGCTTTTTAGGATTTGGTGAAATTGGTTTTTCATTTTTAATTTGGGTATTTAATTCAGTTAATTGGTTTTCCAGTCTGATGATGATTTCATCAAGCATTTCTAAATTAATATCGCTTCCTTTCGGAATCTGTCGTTGCAACCTGGCATGTTTCATTTCAGCTAAAATATCAATAATTGCAGCGCGGTTCATTTTATCGAAACGAATGGTATTTTTAAGCCACACAAAGGAATATTTATTAGCGTCAGCTAGAATTTTAGTGCCATCAATAAAGGTAATTTCATCAATATAATTGTTGGTTCTTAGGTATTGATTTAGGTTGATGATACTTTGTTGAATTAGTTTTTCAGCATCATCTGAAATTCTAAACCGACAAATCGTGCGGTATGATGGAGCTTGTTCTTGAGTCAGCCATCGAGCAGATAGACTATCTTCTGCAAGTTCATTGATTCTGCGACTACTAAAGATTCCCTTGGTATAAGCAAATAAGATTAGCTTAAGTAACGACCGCAGGTCATATTCACGAGGCCGACCGGTTATGTATGGATCATTGATTTCTAATTTTTCAACTACTTGGTTGATTAAAATAGCTGGACTATTTTTTTGTGGTTTCCAATCGGTAGAGATACTTAAATTCATTTGATTTATGTTATAATTAGTCATGTTGTGTTGTTCCTTTCGGGGAATGATTTGAAGAACGTTGGGGTGCGACCCAACGTTCTTTTCTATTATTATACATAAAAATAGGCAACGATAAGAAAAAATTTCTTATCGTTGCCTGTTTATTTTTTGGGACTTATGTCACAGTTCCTTTTTGAACTCTTTAATCATAATTAACTCAGCAACATTATAGTTAACTTTATCTATCGGATAGCTATAATTAATACCAGTCCTTCATTTCAAGACTATATTTTCAGTCCATTTATTTATTTTTTCATAAATTAAAAGTCAAACTAAGTATCGTTAATTCCAATTCTGCTAAAATAAAATTACTAATTTTGCGAGGAGAATTAATTTGGGAAATTTAATCGACTTTATATTAAATATTGATCAACATATCATCAATATTGTTAATACATTCGGTAACTGGACTTACCTAATCCTGTTTATCATTATTTTGCTAGAAACTGGTGCCGTCATCATGCCATTTCTACCGGGTGACTCCCTGCTATTTGCTGCAGCGGCGTTATCCGCTAACGCTAGTTATTCACTTAACATCTGGATATTCATTGCCCTATTCTTAATTGCCGCAATTGTCGGTGACTCGATTAATTTCTGGGTCGGTGAAAAGGTAGGCTTAAAATTACTGGAACATCGTTTGGTGCAAAAAGTAATTAAACCCGCCCACCTCAAGAGCACCCGTGAATTTTTTGATAAGCATGGTGCAGCAGCCGTCTTCTTAGCCCGGTTCATTCCAATCTTAAGAACGCTGGTTCCGTTTATTGCAGCTACTGGAAAGATGAACTATAAGAAGTTTATCTTCTATAACGTTACCTCTGGATTCGCATGGGTGCTCCTGTGTTGTGGAGCTGGCTACTTCTTTGGTAATATCCCATTCATTCAAGAACACTTCTCAGCAGTCGTGCTAGGAATCATTGTGGTTTCTCTATTACCAGCGGTAATCGGACTGGTCCGCAGTAAAGTAAGTAAATAGAATTAATTTAAAACGGTAATCAATTGGATGGACAATTTGATTACCGTTTTTTTGTGCTGAAACGCTATCATATACGTTAATTTAATTTATTAACGACCCTTTGCGATTCTAATCCCCATCAATTAAAATAAGTTTAATCTCAAAAATGGAGTGATATTAACAATGAATAATCGAATGTTTTCTGCAAATGGCCAAATCATCTTTGGAATCAGTCTTTTATTATGCAGCCTGTTCAGTTTTGCACTAGCCCCCAACTGGTTGATTTTAGTGGCACTATTATTATTAGCATTGATAAACATCACTAACGGCTGGAAGCGAAAGCAGCGGGAAAAATGATTACTAAGTTAACGCATCCATCAGACCAACAACTAAAACGAATCATGGCAATCTGGTTAACTGGTAATCTAGAAGCCCATCAATTTATCCCGAATTACTACTGGATGAATAACTACTCCGCCGTCAAAAAATTATTATCAACAGCCGAAATTTATGTAGCTATAAATGATCAACAAATCAGCGCCTTTTTAGGCTTAGTTGATCATTCCATTTGGGGAATCTTCGTTACCAGTCCATTCAGACATCAAGGAATTGGGACTCAACTTGTCAACGCCGCTAAGGATAATCACGCGATGCTGATTTTGTCAGTATACCTAAAGAACCCCAGCGCCATTTTATTCTCTGAGCAAAATGGATTTGTAATTAAACAGCAAACCGTTGATGAAAATACTAATGAGTCTAAGTGTCAAATGAGTTGGCTAAATCATTAATTACAAAATTAAAAAATGCATTTACACTAGTCGGTTCGGATAGTTTTTGATTCTAACGGTTTAAAAATGGTTTAATCTTATTAAAACAGTAATTCCATAATTTTTCTTCGTTCTCTATATTATAATAACGAGTTGGCGCTTTAATCATCTTGCATTTATTGTTAAAAAATTTACCTGAAAATCCCTTAACATCATTTGATGTAGCTAAATATACATTGGTAGCAGCACCACTGCTAGGGGCTGCCATTAAATGTGATTTTAAAGCAACCTTATAAATTAAGTTATTAATAAAACCATTATTACTATCCTGACCAAAATTAGTTGCAACTGAACCAGGATGAGAAACATTTACCGAAACGTTATTAATCCCTTCATCTTTTAAGCGTTTTGCCATGTGTTGAGTGTTCCAAATCACAAATAACTTGCTAATTCCATAGCGTGTCTGTCCTGAATTAATCCTGTCCATATTCAGATCATTCATTCTAGGCTTAGCAATTATAGCAGTTCCAGAAGACATGTTAATAATCCGCCCATCATTACTACTCCTTAGCCTTGGCATTAGTAATTCACTTAATAATAAGGGTGATATTACATTTAATTGCATTGTGGCTTCAATCCCATTTTCTGTTTGGCTCCTATTATCATCTAAAACCGCCCCTGCATTATTAATTAGAACGTCCAAATGATCAAAGCTAGCTTTAAACAGATCTGCTAATTTCATTACTGATTGCAATGAGAATAGGTCAGCAATTAAATAACTAATTTGCGGATTATTTGTACGCTTTTTTAATTCAGCAACGGTATTTCTAGCTTTTTGCTCATTTCGACCATGGATAATAATTTGATTGCCCATTCTAGCTAACTCTAAGGCTGTTTCTTTACCGATTCCATCAGTAGCACCTGTAATTAAAATTATTTTGTTCATTATTTCTCCTTTAATAAGTGACTAGTTAGTTTTTTATGATTAAAAAATAAATCCAATTACTTTTTAATCGCTTTTTTTACCATGCCAATAATGGTATCAATTTGATTCTGTTCAATCTTAGCGTCTCGATCTAAAATTAAAGTTGGAACTGAGAAAAAAATATCAAAAACTGGCTGTGAAACCGTCACATATTCATCATCATCGTTAATTCGTTTAAATAGCTTACTAAGGGTCTTATTTAACTCCGTTTCAAACTTAATTGCATGGTCATCAAGTAGTTCTTGGTTGTTCCAAACCACCTTAATAAAATTATATTCATCAGGATGCTTATAAAATCCCCGAACAATAAACTTTAAAAGTGCCTCTACCTGTTCATCAATTGAATCTTGATCGTTAATCACTTCTGATAACCCGCTTTGAATACTAGCCTTAACCTCCTCATATACACGGCTAATTAAATCGGTTTTATCCCTATAGTGAATATAAATCGTAGCAGGACTTACATTAGCGTTTTTAGCGATTTTTGCAGTCGTCATATCCATCAATCCATAATATTTACATGAATCAATAACAGACCGCTTAATTGCATTAATTTTTTCATTATCTGGTTTTCTCATGAATTCAATAATAACTGATTAGTCACTTATTATCAATAACTAATTAAAAATTTCAATAAAAAAACTTTATTCCCATCAATAAAAAGGAATAAAGTTTTTAAGTTATTCAATAGATTAATTATGACCTTGCTTCTAATCTTCTTTGACTAATCAATACGTATCCTCCAAAACCAACTGCCCATACAATTGCGGCAACGGCTCCGACAATATCATCAGGAATGAAGAATAGGCTAATGAAGATAACCAGGAAGAATAAAATCGTTAGTGGACTAGTGATGTTGTATAGTGGCATCTTAAATCCATTTTCAAGGTAGTCGCTTGATTGACGGTACTTACGGTGAGCAAGCATCGTTAATGCGTATACTAGAATGTACATATCACTGGAAGCCCCAGTTACGATGGTAAACACTGATCCAGTCGCAGCACTCAAACTCATTAACGGAGTAATCAATGCTAATCCTGCTGATAGAACGATTGACGCAGCTGGAACTCCAGATTTAGAAATTTTACCAAACTTTTCTTTCATGAAGCCGCCTTCCTTAGCTTCGGTAGCTAATTGATAGAAGTGACGACCAGCGGAGAAGATACAACTATTTAATGCTGAAGCGGCAGAAGTTAAAACAACAAAGTTGATTACTGCTGCGGCAGCTGGGATGCCAGCTAGTTCAAACACTTGAACAAATGGACTCTTATCTGGTGAAAGTGAAGTCCATGGAATGATTCCCATGATTACAACCAATGCTCCAATGTAGAATAGTAAGATTCTAAGTAGTGTTTCGTTAACGGCCTTCTTAATAACGTGACGCGGGTTCTTAGATTCACCAATTGTAATACTTACGAATTCAATTCCTTGGAATGCGAAGAATACCATCGGGAAGGCAGAAATGAAGTTAAATGAACCGTGTGGGAATAATGTGTAGTCCTTAGTAATATTAGCTACTGATGCGTGTCCTAATGGAGTGGGACTTTGTTTAAAGATCATGAAGACCCCCGTAGCGATCAATGCTAAGATTGCGATAATCTTAATCATTGCAAACCAGAATTCAGTTTCACCGAACAGCCGAGCTGCAACTAAGTTCAAGCCACAAAGGACTACTAAGAAGACGATTTCAATAATCCAGGCTGGAATATTAGGGAACCAGAACTGGACATAGGTTGCAACGGCGGTTACTTCAGCCATACAAACAAAGACCAGGCCAATCCAATAGGTCCATCCTGTAAACCGCCCCGCCGCTGGGCCCAGGTACTTAGAAATAAATGAAACAAACGTGTGGTGGGATGGATCCGAGTAAAACATTTCACCAATGGCCCGCATCATCAAGAAGAAGAACAGCCCTAGAATTAAATATACAATCAGGATGGATGGTCCCGTTTTAGAAATCGTACTCCCTGACCCTAAAAACAAACCAGTCCCGATCGTTCCACCAATCGCGATCATTTGAACATGACGGTTGCTTAATGAACGGTAGGTTCCATCTGGATTTTCCTTAATATTTGAGTTCGCCATAATTAACACTTCCCTTTTTTAATCTTGCGTTAGCAGCTTAATGTAATAAGAATTTACATGGTTCTAATCACATTGTAATTAATTAAAAATAAATTAGTTGTTTCTCATTTAATTTTAATTTATTTTAGCATACTTTTTTGCAAATGCAAAACTTTTTTTCCAAAAAAACATTTTTTATTCGGAATTGTACGATTAAAAAGGTTATTTATGCATTAAAAGAACGTATTTATTCATGTTATAAGTGTTAACACTTAAATGTGGATTTAATTAGATTTTGAATCACCTGATTATCAACTGGTTTGCCAATTGTGACCCGAATCCAATTCGGCTGTTGGCCTGAACGAACTTGGTAACCATTTTGCATTAAAACACTGGTAATTAATTCAGCATCAGGAACTTTAAAGTAGATAAAATTAGCCGCGCTGGGATAAAATTTAAAATTAATTTGACTTAAAAATTGCACCCACTTTTCCCGCTCAACTTGATTCCGTTCAACAGTCTGCTCTACAAATTTAGAATCATTCAATGCAGCAATCGCTGCTACTTGTGAGAGCGTATTTAAGTTATATGGCAGTCTGACTGACTGCATATATTTCGCCCGGTTCGAATCCATTATAATGTATCCAACCCGATAACTAGCCAATCCATAGGCCTTTGAAAAAGTCCGCATAATGGCAACGTTATCGTATTTGCTTAGCAACGGCACTGCAGAAACCGCCTCGTTCGCTTCTGCGTATTCAATGTATGCTTCGTCAATAATAACCAAAATATCCTCAGGGACTTGATCTAAAAAGTCCTGAATTGCAGCTAGCGAATTTAGCCCACCGGTGGGGTTATTGGGGTTACAGAGCCAAATTAAGTTCACGTTTTCATTAATCTGTTCCAAGAATGCGGGCAGATCATTTTGCCCCTGGTCATTAACGGGAATCATTTTGACATTGGCACCTTCTAATTCGGCGTTTAACTGGTATTCTGAGAATGTTGGTTCAGAAACTAGCACTTCATCCCCAGGGGTTAAAAACACCCGTGAAACCATGGCAATGATTTCGTCTAGCCCACACCCAAAAACAATGTTTGCAGCGGGCACTGAGAGCCGCTTTGCAATTAAATTGCGGAGTGCCGTACAGTTGCTATCAGGATAGTAATTTTGGACCTTTGGAACCGCTTCGATCACCGCTTTTGCGACCGCCGGAGAAGTCCCGTATGGATTTTCATTAGCCGAAAGTCGAACGACCTGTTTTAACCCGTACTTTGCCTTAAGTTGACTTTCTGGAACCGGGGGAACGTAGCTCGCTAATTCTTTGACCGTATTTTTCATTATCAACAACCCCTTCTATAGCTTTTCGATTGGCGCCCGGTCCTTGTATTGGCTCATTTTGCCAACTCGTGAACCCAATTCAGATTTGATTTGATTAAAGGAGACGCCTGATTCCACTAGTAATACCATTAAGTGGTATAGCATGTCGGCAGTTTCATATTGCAGTTCCTTTGGATCATTATTTTTAGCAGCTACAATTACTTCGGTGGTCTCTTCACCCACCTTTTTCAAAATCTTGTCCATTCCCTTGGTGAATAAATAGTCGGTATAAGACCCCTTCACTGGTTCTGCTTTCCGTTGTTTAACCATTTCATATAGTTCTTCTAGTGTTTGTTTAGCCATATTAATTACCCCTTTTTTGGATTCATTTTAACTGGATTAAAAAAGCAACTTTGTTTTCCGGTGTGGCATGCTGGTCCGTTGGGCACCACCGTCACTAATAATGTATCTGCATCACAATCTAGGGTCATGTTAACCACCCGTTGTGTATTGCCACTGGTGGCACCCTTATGCCACAATTCTTTTCTAGATCGCGACCAAAACCAAGTTTCACCACTTGCAAGCGTGCGTTGGTAACTATCAGCATTCATCCAAGCCACCATCAATACTTGGCCGGTATTAGCATCCACCACCACGGTGGTTAACAACCCGGTTTGCTTATCAAAATTAGGTTTCATCGTCTCACCACCACTCCATTTGCCTGTAACGAACGTTTAACATCTGGAATCGATAGTTCTCGGTAGTGAAAAATAGAGGCGGCCAACGCTCCGGTAACGGATGGATTTTGAAACAGGGTGATAAAGTCCGCGGTTTTGCCAGCCCCGCCTGAAGCAATGATTGGCACCGTCACTAACTTACCTAATTCAGTGTATAGTTGGGTATCAAATCCCTGCTTAGTTCCATCACGATCCATGCTGGTTACTAATAGTTCCCCAGCGCCATTTGCAACCGCTTGTTGCGCCCATTTAAGCGCGTTAATTCCCGTATTCTTGGTTCCACCATGGGTATAAACCAAAAACTGTTTGCTAGGCGCATCCCATTTAACGTCAATTGCGACCACAATTGCTTGACTGCCAAACCGCTTGGCACCAGCGGTAATCAAAGCGGGGTTAGCAATTGCTGCTGAATTGATTGCAACCTTGTCCGCTCCGGCATGTAAAAGGCGGTCCATATCAGCCAATGAACTAATGCCCCCACCAACGGTTAGTGGCATAAAGACCTGTTGGGAAACCTGTTCAACTACGTCGGCCATCGTTTTGCGGTGCTCATTCGTTGCGGTAATGTCCAAGAACACCAGTTCATCCGCTCCTTGTTGCTCGTAGACCGCCGCAATTTCAACTGGATCACCGACGTCTTGAAGGTTAACAAAATTAACTCCCTTTTTGACCCGTCCGTTGGCAATATCTAGACATGGAATAATTCGTTTTGCTAACATTGGTTCACCTCCGCCACCTGTTTTAAGGTCAGCTGCTTTGCTGCTAGTGCCTTCCCGACAATTACATCATTCAACCCAAGCGATTGCAGTTTTAACACGTCTGCCACGTCTCGTACGCCGCCTGACGCAACGATTGTTAAATCTGGAAATTGCTGGTGCAAGCCGCCTAACAACTTAAAATTAGGACCAGCAAGGGTGCCATCGGTCGCGGTATCCGTGACGATAAAGCGATTCGCTCCGGCAGCAGCCATTGCATTAATCAATTCAGCCATTTTGACTGAAGACTGGTTCAACCAACCATCAGTTGCAACCAGCCCGTTCAAACCATCAATCCCAATCGTGATGCGGTCACTGCCATATTTGGTTAGCATGGCAGTGGTGAATTCTGGATCTTTAAGCGCCACCGAACCCAGAATCACCCTTTGCACCCCACCGGTTAGGTACGATTCGATCGTTGCTTCGGTCCTAATGCCACCCCCAATTTCGGTGGTTCCGTTAATAATTTCCGCAATTTTGGTTACTAACTCAGCATTAACCGGTTGGCCATCCTTGGCACCGTCTAGATCAACAACGTGAAGGGCGTTAATTCCAGAAGCAGATATTGAGCGCGCTTGATCAAGTGGATCCGCATTTATTAACGTTGACTGGTCATAATCGCCCTGATAGAGGCGAATACTATTGCCTGATTTTAAATCAATCGCTGGATAAATCATTTCGCCACCACCTGTTCAAAAAACGTTTTCAATAAATATAAGCCGACTTGACCACTTTTTTCAGGATGGAATTGGAATCCGTAGATATTATCCCGATTTACAATCGCTGGAATTTGTAATCCATAGTCAACACTAGAAACAATGTATTGCGGATTGCATACTGCGTAGTATGAGTGGGTGAAATAAGTATATTGATTTTGAATGCCCTTAAACACCGTCTGCTGATTCATTAGTTGATTTTCGTTCCAACCTGCTTGGGGAACGATTCGCTGCCCGTTATCATCCGGAATCTTTTCAATGCGTCCGGGAATTAACCCTAATCCCTTGGTGTTGCCAAATTCAGTTGAGGAATCAAATAGCATCTGCATTCCCAAACAGATTCCCAAGAAGGGCGTCCCCTGATTAACGGTTTCTTGAATTACCGATACTAATCCGCGGTCTGCTAGCGTATCCATTGCATCCTTGAACGCCCCCACGCCGGGAAATAGGACCGCAGATGAGTTCTTGATTTGCTCAGGATCAGCAGTTAACTGAGCGTCGACCCCCACTCGTTGACAGGCCTTCAAAACGTTGTAAACGTTCCCAGCATTGTAATCAATAATCGAAATCATTAAATGACCCCCTTCGTAGAGTTAACTCCCTTAATTTCAGGATTAATCGTAACCGCCTTGCGTAATGCCCGCCCCGTTGCCTTAAACAACGCTTCAATCTTGTGGTGGTATTTCTTCCATAGAGAACCCGCGCATGGAGGTTCATTAAACCGTTGAACGCCAACGCTTGAAAGAAGTCCTCAGTCACTTCCGTCTCAAAGGTCCCCAGCCGTGGATTATCTAATTCGGCATCGAAGACTAGGTAGGCGCGGCCGCTTAAGTCGACCACCACCTGTGCCAACGTCTCATCCATTGGTACGAAGGCATCTCCATACCGCTCGATTTGCATCTTATCCCCTAATGCTTCTTTTAGGCACTCGCCGATTGCAATCCCAGCGTCTTCAACGGAGTGGTGGGAATCAACGTTGAGATCACCATTCACCTTCACTGTTAACCCAAACCGGCCGTGTTTAGCAAATAGTTCTAACATGTGGTCAAAGAAGCCGACCCCCGTATTAATATCAATGCCAGTTTGTTCATCCAGATTCAATTCCACTAAAATATCGGTCTCATTGGTTTTTCTAGCAACTTTCGCACTTCGCATCTTTATTCATCCTTTCCATTAAATCTAGCTTCAACGGCTCTGGCGTGGGCTTCCAACCCTTCCGTCCGGGCTAACTTAGTAATCGCTGCTACGTCGGCTTGCAAACTAGGCTTATCAAATTGAATAAATTGCGTTCGCTTAACAAAGTCATACACACCTAGTGGAGACGCAAACCGCGCCGTCCCACCGGTTGGTAATACGTGATTAGGTCCGGCAACGTAATCACCAAGGGGTTCACTAGCATAGCGGCCTAAGAATACTGAGCCAGCATTTTTAATCAACCCGAGGTATTGAGTGGGGTTCTTAAGTTGCACTTCCAAGTGTTCTGGCGCCACCGTGTTCATTAATTCAAACATGTCGCTAACGTCCTTCATCACCGCAATGAATCCCCGTTCTTCAACCGATGCAGAAGCAATTTCCCTCCGGGGAAGGGTTCCTAATTGTTGATCAACGGCTTTTGATACCGCCTCCGCTAACTGTTCACTATCGGTAATTAACATTGGTCGTGCCCGCTTATCGTGTTCCGCTTGGGATAATAAATCAGCTGCCACTTCTGCAGCATCGGCGGTGTCATCAGCTAAGATTCCAATTTCTGAGGGTCCGGCAACCATGTCGATTGCCACCTTCCCAAAGACCTGTTTCTTAGCGGTTGCAACAAAGATGTTTCCGGGTCCCATAATCTTATCAACTGGTTGGATGCTTTCGGTCCCATACGCCAAGGCAGCAATTGCTTGGGCGCCACCAACTTGGTAGACTTCATCCACCCCTGCAAGCTTGGCTGCAGCTAACACCGCTGGGTTAACCCCGTTGGGTTGTGGTGGGGTAACCATTACCACTCTTTTAACCCCCGCTAGTTTAGCGGGAATTCCACACATCATAATGGTTGAGGGATAAGCAGCGGTCCCACCTGGAACGTATAATCCAACACTTTCGATCGGGGTAATCTTTTCCCCCCTCATGATTCCGGGAGTGCTAACGTCAACAAAACTATTTTCAATTTCCTGTTTGTGAAAGCTGGTGATGTTACGTTTAGCCAGCTCCAAAGCGGCCCTTAGATCGTCATCAATGTTAGATAACGCTTGTTCTAATTGAAAATCTGGAATCGAAAAGTCCGCTAGGTTCACGTTATCAAA
The DNA here is from genome assembly GCF_019303535.1 of Lactobacillus sp. Sy-1. GTDB lineage: Bacteria > Bacillota > Bacilli > Lactobacillales > Lactobacillaceae > Nicoliella. The sequence goes on from NZ_JACCIU010000002.1 coordinate 389,222, forward strand.
CTTGCGTTCGTAGTCCCGTAAGGCGTCGTCACCGTTTTGGGCAACGTTTTGAATAATTTCGTTCACCGTCTGTTCAATCTTTAAATCGACCGTTTGGCTGGTATAGTTTTCAACAATTTTTTTCATGGCTGGTAGTGATTCTCTATATATTTTCATATTCATTCGCTCCTATTACTGCACTCAATTTATCAACTAGTTTAAAAATTTCATTTCGTTTTTGCTTTAAGGCTACCGGGTTGGCAACCAAGCGGCTGGTAATTACGTCTAACCAATCATGGACCACCAGGTGGTTAACTCGTAGGGTGGTGCCAGTTTCCGTTAGATCAACAATTGCATCCGCTAGCCCGGTTAATGGTGCTAATTCAACCGAACCAGCAATTTTAATAATTTCAACGTCTTCGCCCTTACCGTCAAAGTAACGGCGGGCCACCTCAGGATACTTGGTCCCAATTACCTTGCGGTGGGATTGATTCCAATCAAAATCCCGCTTTGCGGCTACGATGAATTGACAACGACCGGTGCCTAAATCCAATAATTCATCAACTTGACTCAGGTTGGATTGTTCAGCTAAAACGTCGCTGCCAACCACTCCTAAATCAGCCGTCCCCGTTCTCAGGTAGGTACAGACGTCGTCGCCCTTTACCAATATGAATTGGTACTGGTCAGCTAGCGTGATGATTAGCTTGCGCTCCTTGTTCACTAACGGAGTACAATCAATCCCACACGCCTCTAGTAGTGGAATCAACTTCTCTTCTACTCGGCCCTTAGTTAATGCAATCTTCAGCATTCAATTAACCCCTCTCCTGGTTTCCAAACCTTTAACGTTGCTCCTGCTGCATCTGCCTGTGCTTTCGCTTCGGATTGGCTATCCGCAAGCGCCAATGAATAGTTCGAATTAGCTTCAATAATTGGTGCAATTTCACTCATTTCTGCTAATTTTGCGTACACAAAAACCGGTCGCTGAGTTAGTGGTTCAACATCTGTGATTGCTGCTAATGCATCGATGTTAATTCCTAATCCAACGGCCGGTTCGGTTTTTGCATTTAAGTTAGCCAGTAGCTTGTCGTAACGACCGCCACTAATAACATAAGTACTTGAACGAGCTGTATATCCTTTAAAAATAATCCCAGTATAGTATTTTTGGGGGACCGCACTGCTTAAATCAATAATTACCTGCTGATCAGTAAAACTACTTGCAAAACTAGAAATTGTAATTAGTTCTTTAATCAACGGCTGTGCGGATTTGGGAACCTGGACTGATTTCAATATTTGATTGATTTCAGCAATGGTTCCAAATAACCGGGGCCACTTTTTAAGAAACGGAAGTTCATCACATGCACCAACTTTTTCCAATAGTGCTTTGTAAGCTGGAAAATTCTTATGGTATAGTGCTTCTGCCAATTGTTCATGTAGTTGGGGACTAATATGGAGTGAATCCAAGATTTGGTCCACCAACTTAGCATGCCCAATTTCAATTGTTAGTTTATTTTGTAGAAAATGCTTGTTTAATTGATGCATAATGATCACCTCCTCCATTTCTGCTTTAATAGTTGAATAACCAATTAATTCGATTCCTAACTGGGTTTGTTGATTTTGACCTCCGGATAGTTCCGGAGAGATTTCAAATTTAGTTCCTAAGTAATATAGTTTCCGTGGTAACGATAGGTTCGTGTTCGATAAGAACCTAGCAATTGGTAGCGTTAGATCCGGTCGTAAGACTAAGTCGTCTCCGGCAGGGTCAAACACCCTGTACGGCGGATTGGCACTTGTAAAATCATTGAATAGGTCGCGTTGCTCTACGATTGGGGTGTTAATTCTGGTGTAGCCCTGGTTTCTAAATAATTCTAAAATCCAAGCACTAACAATATCCTTTCGTTCAGCAACTTCACCAAATTCATCCCTTAATCCAGTGGGTAATTTAATCTGGTCCATCTGGGGTTCCTCCTCTCACATCATTGAATTAAACAAAAAAGGCGTCCTCCCTGTCCAAAAAGGACAAAGAGGACGCCTGCGCGTGGTTCCACCTCATTTTAGGTACTTCTCACGAAGTATCCCTCATGTTGAAGAATAGTTCTTCAACCCTGTTAACGAGTGGTCCCGGACTAGCCTACTTATTTTTCAGTTAATCGGTTCTTCGGTGTGGTTCATGAATGATTACCCATCCCTTCACAACTTCAGCGGGACTCTCTCAAAAGTGCTCAAACATTACTCTCCGATTCATTACCATTAGATTTAAATTATATTTCAATGATGTTGATGCAATCATATTCTAATCTTAATCACATGTCAACCCTTTTAATAAATTATTCATCAGGTGCCAGCCATGCCCAACTTCATCAATACTATGAGCGTCAGAGCCAAAAACCACTGGAATCCCGTTTTTTACAGCCCGCTTGATGATTTGATCACCGGGGTAAAAATCATTGCAAAATTTTTTATACAGCCCGGCTGAATTGAAATCTAAGCTAAGGTGATTGCGCTTCATTTTATTAATAATTTGATCAATTATTTTTAAATTATCGGCATCAAATAACTCTGGCAAGTGAAAATAATCCTGATATTTTTTGATCAAACTAATATGCCCTAGTTCAAGTGGCTTTTGGTGTTCCCAGTTAAAACTAGCACTGGCTAAAACGGTCTGTAAATATCTTTGGTATAGCTTTTGAGGGTCCTTAATGTCAAAGCGAAAGCCGTTAGCTAATTCAGCTGGTGAGTAATCAATTCCCCAATATTTACCATCACGATCCCTTAAGTAGTGAACTGATAAAATATTATTTTGAGTTGCCGGTTCATATTCCTCAAGGAATTTTTGGGTCTCATCCTCAAACCCACTGAGGTATTCAATTTCAAAACCGACACTAATTTTAATTTGATTTTGATATTCAGTTTGGAGACTCGTAGCTAACTTTAAGTACTCATCAATCTGCGATTTTTTTATACCTTCAGTATCGATGTTTTCTTCAAAACCCGCAAACGCATTGGCAAAATCATCAGGCATTGGTGCGTGCTCCGTAATGTGATACTCATCAAAGCCAAGCTCAATTGACCGTTCAATCATCTTACGGGTGTCGTCACCGCTTCCGTGAGGGCATAGTTCGGTGTGAGTGTGTCCATCAACTTTTATCATTAGCATCCCTCCAATTTGATTTAATAATACTAGTTAATTGAATTAAAGTAAATTAACTTATTTTAAACTGAACTTTACATATATTTATAAAAGACTTATAATCAAATAAATTTAATTAGTAATTATAAGACTATAAATTATAATTTGATATCTAAATTTATCTTTACATATTAAAATAAAAATATTATAATAATCTAACTGAATTTTAATCAAAGCATTTTGTGCAATCTAACGAGGAGGAATGCCTATGTTTAGTAAAATTGGTAATGTTATTTTTGAAAATGAAGCGGTTGCCAGAACTTCTGATTTCCGAATGGGATTAGAAATTGAAATGGACCGTGCCGATGAAACCGGTCATTTAAGTACCGAGCCCTATCCAGATACAATTGGAGATGCCCATAGTAATCCATGGATTACAGAGGACTTTCTAGTCGCAATGTCTGAGGTGGTTACCCCACCAGCAAACAGTCCATTAGATGCAATGCACTATTTATATCGCATCAACAATGCCTTGCGGAATGCGTTAGCCCCGGGTGAAATCTTATGGCCACTATCCATGCCACCGATCATGCCAAAGGATAAGAGCAGCGACTTTGATTTATTAAACGATTCCACCACTGAAAAACGTGATTTTCTAGTGAATTGGGTTAAGTTGCACCACGGGATGGCAGAAGCCCTCCCATGTGGCGCTCACATTAATTTAAGTATCCATGACCACGTTATCAAATTGATTCAATCTCAAATGAGCGATACGTTCAAAACAGATCAAGAGGTCAAGGATTACCTATATATGCGTTTAGGGCAAGGTTTTGTAAGATACAGATGGTTAATTACATACTTATTCGGCGCTAGTCCCATTGCTGAAAAAAACTATTACGATGAAGATAAGGGTCCTAACCACCCAATTAGAAGTCTTAGACAAAGTCATCGGTATGGATACGGTGCTAAGTTCCTGGTGGACTACACTAGTATTGATAAATATATCAAATCAATTCATGATGCTGTTAAGAAGAAGCTATTGATTCGCGCTTCAGAAGGTCAAGGGCCAATCCGTTTCCGCGGTGGTAAAGACTTAGATGACTTGAAGAATACCGGAATTCAATATCTAGAGTTACGAATGTTGGATCTTGATCCAACCAGTGCCATCGGAATCAAGACTAACACCATTCGATTTATGCGACTGTTAGCTAGTTACTTTATCATGAATCCACCGTTGAAACAGTCTTCAGTTAACGAAGCATTGGATCATGCTAATCAGTTAAACGACGAAGTTGCGAGTGAGGAACCAACCCACTTTGCACACCAAGTCCAAGCGATCTCATTCATTAACCGTTTGAAACTCTTTGTAGATCAACTCCAAGCTGGTCCTGAATATACGGAAGTAATTCAAGAAATGGAAATGAGAATCCGTTATCCTGAACTAACCCCGAGTGCCCAACTACTAGGTAAGATGAAAAATGGTTCATTAGTCGACTATGCTGTTGAAGTTGGTAAAAAATATCAGGAAAGTGCGTTGGTAGCACTAAGACCATTTGATGGTTTTGACACTACTAAGCAACCTTCCGCAGACGATCTTAAAAAGTATCTCTTTAGGGACTCGTTTAAATCTTAATCATAGAAGCGTAAGTTGGATTGCCCAACTTACGCTTTTTGGTTATTTTAAAAATTGATTTACCCCGCCGTGAACTAAGTCGATTGCCGTATCAATCGCCGCACTAATTGGGACTGGTTTTCCGTCCAACACCCACTGGCAATAAACGTTTAACCCCGTCTGCTGAACAAATGAAATGACCATTTGTTGTTGCCATTTCGAAAGCAATTTAAATTCAGGATCACTTCCCCACGTCTGATTCATTACATCATCAATCATTGACTGGCGGATGTTCATGTATGATTGACTAGCGCTAACTGTAATCAGCTCGTAAGCTCGATCCTGACTTGTTGAATATTCAAAGAAGGTTTGAATACTCTTAGCCAAGTCCCGCGGGTAGCGTAGCCCCTTTGTGATCGATAGATACCCACTTGAATACTGAACCTGAATTTCTGCCAGCAGGTCAGAAAGCGTCTGGTAGTAACGATAAAACGTCTTTTTGTTAATTTGGGCGCGTTCGGATAACTCTTTAACGGTGATTTGCTCAAACCGTTTTTCACAAATTAGTTGTTTAAACGCAGTTTGAATATTCTTTATTGTTCTTTGAACCCGTAAATCCTCATGTCCCGTAATTTTCATTGGGTCAATCTCCTTTAAATTTATGTAACGATATTTGATGTGTGCTAAAATTAAAATTAAAAATTAAAGAAAGCTGTTATTTAATGTCTGCAAAAAGAAAAATTATGATTACCATTGCCAGTATTGTCGGCGTTATTCTGGTGGCCCTGTGCGCAGCTAGTGCCTATTTGTACACCGTGGTATCGGTCCCAAATCATAAGTCGTTTTTATCCAATGATAAGATTACCCGTAATAACCCTCTATATAGTAACCAACAGTGGTTCCTAAAGGCCAAAAAACAACGGTGGTACGAAACTTCCGCCTCCGGAAATTTAAAGCTGGATGCATACTACATTCAAGCAGCCCAGAAAACCAACCGGACAGCGATTATCGCCCATGGTTACATGGGTAATAAAGATCAAATGGGGGTGTATGCCGCCCTCTTCCACCGCCTAGGTTACAACGTTTTAATCCCAGATGACCGGGGGCAAGGTGATAGTCAGGGGGACTACGTTGGTTACGGATGGCCGGATCGAAGGGACTACATTAAGTGGATGCATAAGGTAATTGCCCACAATGGAACCAACACTAAGCTCATCATGTTCGGGGTGAGCATGGGTGGTGCCACCACGATAATGACCAGTGGTGAACAGGACGTCCCCCATCAAGTTAAGGCGTTTATTGAGGATTGTGGGTATGATAGTATTACTAACGAGTTAAGGTATGAAGCAAAACAGCTCTACCACATGCCAACCATTCCATTTTATCCAATCGAGCCAATGGTCAGTTTGATCAATAAAGTTAAAAACGGGTTTTTCTATGGAGATGGGAATGCACTCAAGCAAGTTGCAAAAAATCACCGGCCGACGCTCTTCATTCACGGTAGCGATGATCATTTCGTGCCCACTAAAATGGTAAAGCCACTCTATGATGCCAGTAAGGGACCCAAGCAACTACTCATTGTGAAGGGCGCCACCCATGCGGATTCATATCAGCATCGTAAGCAGCTCTATGAAAAAACCGTAAAGCAATTTTTAAATCGATATGTTAAATAATTAGAGAATGGGGATGGTCTAAAAACCACCCCCATTTCTTATAGTTTATGGATTAAGTTATCCCGGATTAACTCATAACTAGCTTTTGAAATATCGGCTTCGGTATATTTTGCTGGAGATAAAAGGTGTAACTTCAGTAAACTTAGCACGGCCCCAGTCAAGAACACCGTAATAATGTGTTTTTGTTTATCACTAACGGTAAAATTTAACTTCGCAATTGTTTTTTGGTTCATCTTAGTAAAAAATCGCTCTAGTTTATTGCTAAAATTAATATCACCATTATCACTAAGTAGTAAAATCAAAACTGCTCGGTGCGTGTCAAAAAGGTTCACAATTTGGTTAATAAAGGCCCCCGAAATTAGTTGATTCCGAATGGAATGAATATCCAGATTAATTAGTTGTTCTTGATATTCAGTAATTTGATCCAGAATTTGGTTTTCAATCGTATCAAAAATATCATTCTTATCCCTAAAATACCGATAGAAAGTTCCACGGTTAATGCCGACTTCCCTTATAATTTGGCTAACGGTGATTCGATTAAAGCCGTTCGCTTGAGATAGTTTAATGGTCGCATCAATAATTTTATTAATTGTCTGAGTTCGCTTAGTAGCCATCTAACCACCCCCCTTAAAATTGAACACTTTCCTAATATTGTTTATTTTATATTAGTTTCTGAGGACTAATATATTAGATGACAATAACTTAGGAGGTTTTTAACATGGGAAATCAAAATACACTTTTTCAACATGGAACCGGAGCATTAATCGTTCCCGGGATATTCAACGGCACACTAAAAATTAATGATTTACTAGCGCATGGTGACACCGGCATTGGAAGTGGTGAGGGTCTAGATGGCGAATTAATCATTAACAACGGGACTCCCTTTTTAATTCAGGGTGATGGAATGGTTAAGACCCTCGATAATAATTTCACGGTCCCATTCGCCAATGCCCACTTTGCCGATTACTCCATTACCCATAATACTAATATTAATAACTATCAATCATTAGGTAATGCTGTTTTTACAACCCACAGGTTCAAAAATATCTTATTCTCGGTTAAACTGCATGGCCAGTTCGAATCAGTAAAAGTTAGATCTGTTTTTAAACAAAGTAAACCCTATCCATCACTAGTGGAAACGGCTAAATCCGAAAAGCGATTTGAAGCCAACCATATTTCTGGAACCCTAATTTCATATTACTATCCAGATATATTCAGTAAAATTGCGGTAGGTGGCTTTCATTCACACTTTATCTCTGACAATCAAAGAATTGGTGGACACCTGATGAACTTTACCGGATTCAAGGGTGACCTCGGAATCCAATCATTCCAAAGCTTAACCCTAGAATTGCCAAATGATAATGATGAATACCTTAACCATGATTTTTCAAAGGATGACATTGAATCCGCAATTAACCAAGCCGAACGGGAGTCATAAAATTAAGCACGATTAAAACGAGCCTGGGTGCTCGTTTTTTTTAGTATCCAATTACCTTGGTGGTTACCTCATCAATTACTTCATCTGGAATGGTGCTAATTTTACAACGATAGACGGCGTTTTCACGTGGGTTAAAAAAGCCAATCGAATCTAATTGAAGGTAATCAGCTTCGTCAATTGAGTGTAACCCCATTAAATAATAAACTAGAATTTGTAACTTATTGTTTTTATTCAAGACGTTACTCTTCACCACTTTTAAATCCCATAGGGTTTCACTAGCCATAAAATCAGCGTCCCCAGTGCTAATTACGTTGGTATAACCACCCGCAAACACCATTCCCGAATGAATTGGCTTTCCAAACTGGTCAAAAAAGGCCATTACCCGTTCCACTAAAATCGTTAGGTTGGTCAAATCAGCCGTTGATAACTCAAAATCAGGCCCCATTACATTTTGAAAATGTGCTAGACCGCTCCGTCTAACCACGTCAAAACCAGCTAGGCGGTACGCTGCTTGCAGTGACTGGTCGTTCAACCCGGTAATTTGAGCCAATAGCTTATCCGCAGTTTCAGATTGGTCAATCATTTCTGCTCCGGCAAGCGAAATTTGCCAGGCCTGGCGGGGATTTTCCCCCAACATAAACCGTGAAAAGTAGTCCACGGTAATGCCCAGGGCACTGCCCCCTCTCATGTTGGGTTCGTCAACCAACTCCCGTTTGGAATCTAATTGTTGTTTCACAAACAATTTAGAACTTAAGTAGCCGCCCCGTGGTTGGGGAACGCTTTTCACCCGGTTAGTCACACTAGTCATAATCTTACTACCACCTTTATTAGAATGTGCCATTATTCTAACCGAATTTGAGCCATTAAACAATTTATAACATCAAAAAGACCCCCGCATTTATCATTCTGATCAATGTAGAGGTCTTTTGTTAATTTAGTTATTAACCTAGCGCTGGCGTAATTTTAGTGGAATTAAGTAATAATGAACTAGCAACAACTGAAACCGAACTCAATGCCATCGCCAAGCCGGCAATTTCTGGACTTAACGTTAGGCCGATAAAGTAAAACAATCCGGCTGCAACTGGAATGCCAACCACGTTATAAACAAACGCCCAAAAGAGGTTCAGTTTGATTCGCCGAAACGTCTTCCGACTTAGCGTTAGCGCCCGACTAACATCCCTAAGGTCATTACGCATTAACACAATCCCACCAGCTTCAATTGCAATGTCGGTTCCAGATCCCATCGCAATCCCTACGGTAGCAGTTGACAGTGCCGGCGCATCGTTGATCCCATCCCCGACGAAAACAACCCGCTGGGAGCGTTGAATCCGACTTACGTAATCAGCTTTTTGGTCTGGTAGAACGTTTGCGATTACGGTATCGATGCCCACCTGACTAGCAATTGCATCCGCCACCTGTTGATTATCACCGGTTAGCATCACCGTTTTCAGTCCCTGCGCCCTTAAATCAGCGATTGCTGCTTGCGAAGTTGGCTTGGGAGCGTCTTGAATCCCGATCAATCCGATTACTCGTTCCTGATTCCCAACGTAAACAACGGTCTGTGCATCAGCTTGCATCGCCTTGGCATTTACCTGAAAGGCTGAACTAATCTTTAAATCGCCAATTTTACCAACGCTAAATGCTGCGCCACTTACTTGTCCGGTCACTCCGACCCCACTTTGGGTGCGAAAGTTTTGCACCGGCAGCAGTGCAATTGACCGGTCGGCAGCTTCCTTACCAATTGCACTAGCTAGCGGATGTTCAGAATCAGCTTCCAGACTAGCGGCAATTTGAATTACCTTCGACTTATTGCCTACAACTTGGACGACACGGGGCGTTCCTTCCGTAATCGTGCCGGTTTTATCAAATACCACCGTTTCGATTCCATCAACAGCCTCTAACACTTCACCATTTTTGATTAGAATCCCCATTTTAGCCCCACGACCAGTGCCAACCATTAACGCAGTTGGCGTCGCTAACCCGAGGGCACATGGACAGGCAATTACCACCACTGAAACCGCAAACACCAGTGCATGCGCAACGGAAACTCCTAGGAAAACGTACCAAATCAAGAAGGTTAAAATGGCTAAGATCAAAACGACTGGGACGAAAATATCAGCTACCCGATCGGTCAGGTTTTGAATTGGAGCATGACTATTCTGAGCCCGCTTAACCAATTCTACAATTTGAGCTAACATGGTGTCATTGCCAACCCGGTGCGCCTGGTACTCTAGTGTGGAGGAGCCATTAATCGTTGCTCCAATCACGTAATCCCCCGCGTGCTTTTCAACGGGAATGCTTTCGCCAGTTACCATGGATTCATCAATTGAAGAACTTCCCTTCACCACGATTCCGTCCACCGCAATCTTAGCACCGGGTTTCACTTTAATCGTGTCACCAACTACAATATCTGCAACCGGCAATAATTGAAAGTGCCCATTTCGCAAAACGTTCGCTTGTTTCGCTTGCAATCCCAGTAATTTCTCAATTGCACTGGAAGCCCCCCGGCGCATTTTAGTTTCTAACACCTGGCCCAAAAGAATGAAGGTGGTAACAAAAGCCGCCGTTTCAAAAAACACTGGTTGCTGGTTAGCCATTGCATAAATGCTAAACCCATAGGCAGTGGTGGTTCCAATTGCCACCAGGGTATCCATATTGGAGTGGTGCTTTTTAAAGGATGCAATTGCACTCTGTAAAAAGGGGCGTGCTGAAATAACCATTATAATCGTCGTCAACGTAAGGGCCGTCCAATCGCCCCCCGGCAACATCCACCCAGTCAGTGGCATCAATCCCATTTGTAATAGCATTGGAAACGACAACGCCAATGAAATCCAAAAGCGCCGTGTAATTGTCATTACTGAACCACTACCTTTCCATGAACCATGTCCATTCCACAGCTAAAGTCAAATTCACCGGATTGGCTAGTATTAACATCGAACGTTTTTACTTCTCCCAATGGTAGCTCACTCTTGAATCCTAAGTCAGCGGATTGGACCGTTCCCAAACAACCCTGGTCACTGCGTCTAACAAAGTTAATTTTAGCGGGAACCCCCTGTTTAAAATTAACCACGTTGGGTTCATATCCACCATCAACAGTAACGGTTACAACTTGTTCTTTTTCACTCATATCAAATTCCTCCATATTCCTATTTAATAATTAGTTTTCCATGAAACATATCCATCCCACAAGCCCATTGATATGTGCCCGGTTTACTGGTATCAATATCAATCGCTTCCGTTTGATCCTTTGGCAACGCTTGATTAATACCAAAATCATTAAAAACCACGTGATCCAAACAGCCCGACGCATCCCGCCTAGTAAAATTAAGCGTTGCTGGGACGCCCGCAGTCAACTCGACCGTTTCTGGAGCGTAGCCACCGTTAACTTCAACAGCTACCGTTTGGTGGTTGCCGACGACTTCAGATGCCTCACTAGCTGTCGCATGCTTCCCAAAGAACCACCACGCGATGAAGGTAATCAATGCTAATCCCACGATCAGCACCATTATTTTTATCATTATCGAACTGCTCCTTTCCAGTTGTGTTTACATATGTAAACTTTATAATTTAATCCTATTCCGGTTGTCTACATTTGTCAACATCAAAACTAAAAAAACTGCTAAAACAAATCGTTTTAACAGTTTGATGCTCCTATTTAATTTGATCAAAAGCTTGCTTCAGGTCTGCCTTGAGGTCTTCAACCGATTCCAGTCCAACTGAATATCTTAGCAAACCATCCGTGATGCCCCGGACATGCCGTTCAGCCGGACTCATTTCGGCATGGGACATCTTAGGTGGGTATGAAATGATGGATTCTACCGCACCTAATGAAACTGAGAAGACCGGAATCTTAACCAACTCGACTAGCTTGCGGACATTATCTTCGCTACCAATATCAAAGGAAAGTACGGCACCACCAGATGCTGCTTGGGAGGCTTGAACTTGGTGTTCAGGGGATGAAGGGAGGCCCGGATAGTTCACCTTAGTTACTAGTGGTTGTTGTTCCAACCAGGTTGCCAATTCCAATGCGTTTGCTGATTCCTTTTCCATTCTTACTGCGAGTGTCTTGATTCCACGTAATAACAGCCAACAGTCAGAGACGCCCAGGGTAGCCCCCATTGCATTTTGCAAGAAGTACACCTGATCGCCAAGGGATGGATCCTTGGTAACGATTAAGCCGGCTAGGATATCACTATGCCCGGCTAAGAACTTGGTTCCACTATGCAAAACCAAGTCAGCACCTAAGTCTAATGGTTTTTGTAAAATCGGGGTCATGAATGTGTTGTCAACAAATGCCAATGCATCGTGTTCGTGAGCAATTTTTGCAACATCGGCAATGTTTGTGACTTGTAAGGTGGGGTTAGACGGGGTTTCAATGTAGACGACCTTCGTATTTTTTTGAAAGGCGTTTCTAAGGGCGTCTTCATCGCCAAGGTCTACAAATGTATACTCAATTCCATACTTTACTAACACTTGGGTTACCAGTCGAAAGGTCCCACCATAAACGTTTTTGGTTAAAATAATGTGATCACCCTGGGTCAGGGTTAAAAGGGCTGTTGAAATCGCAGCCATCCCAGTGGCAAATGCAAAACCACGGGTTCCATGCTCAAGGCTAGCAATGCTATCTTCAAGCACGTCGCGGGTAGGATTGCCGCTTCTAGAATAATCCCACTTCCCAAAGTGATCAAAATCACGTTGTTCAAAGGTGGATGAAAGTTGAATTGGGGGATTAATTGCGCCAGTTTCTTTATCGGGCTTCGTAGTGCTTTTAATCACCTTGGTCCAATCGGAAAATTGGTTACTTGCCATTTTCATTCACCTCCACCTTATCACTAGCAATCGTTAACGATTGATTTAAGTCATGAATTAAATCTTCACTGGCTTCAATTCCGCAGGAAATCCGCAAAAGGTTGTCAGTAATTCCAGCCGCTTCACGAACTTCCCTACTTAAATTAGCGTGGGTTTGGATTGCTGGAACGGTGACCAAGCTTTCGGTGCCACCCAGGCTTTCTGCAAATGAGAGAACTTGAAGGTGTTGTAAAAAGCGGTCAACATTCACGGCGGGCTTAACGTAGATACTAATCATCCCACCCCGTCCAGGGTATAACACTGATTCGACTAGGTCGGAATTCTTTAAATCCTTAACAATTGCCTGAGCGTTTTCTTCCTGCTTGTGTAGACGTAATGGCAATGTCTTTAAGCTTCGAATCAATAACCAGGAATCGAACGGACTGAGGTTCGATCCAATCGTAATTAGGTTGTTCCCAATTTCTTCTGCAGTTGCTTCTGACTTACAAATTACTACTCCGGCAAGTAAATCATTATGTCCAGATAGGTATTTAGTAGCACTGTGAACGACAATGTCAGCTCCAAGGTTCAATGGTTGCTGAATCAATGGAGTGTAGAATGTATTATCAACGATTAACTGTGCGTTTACTTCGTGGGCGTGGGTGGCAACGGCCGCAATGTCGATTACCTTCATGGTAGGATTTGAAGGCGTTTCAATCCAAACCGCCTTTGCATCGTCCTTTAAGAGCTGGTCTAATTCTTGGTAGTCATTCCCATTCCACTTACTAAACCGGAGGTGGTAATGCTTAGTCAGCAGGTCAAAAAATCTAAATGAACCACCATATAGATCGTCAGAAACCACAATGTGATCACCAGTATTGAACTGGGTAAAAACCAGTTGAATTGCGGCCATGCCTGATGAAACCGCGTAGGCCTTACAACCATTTTCTAGCTTTGCTAACACGTCTTCCAACACGTCACGCGTTGGTTCGGTCATTCTAGAATAGTCATACCCAGTGGATTTTCCTAATCCTTCGTGCCGATATGCCGTTGAGAAATACAATGGCATTGAAATCGCACCCGTTACATTATCCACGCGGTTCCCCGCTTGCGCTAAAATCGTATCAATTTTCTTTTGCCAATTACAGTCACTACACATTTCAATCACTTACCTTTCAACAATGTTTGGGGCCTGATCAAACCTTATCAAGCGCCTGCTTTAAATCTGCAATTAAATCATCTGCGTTTTCAATTCCAATTGAAATTCGAATCAAGTCGGGAGTGACACCCGCTTCCTTAAGCTGTTCATCATTTAACTGGGCATGAGTCGTTGATGCTGGGTGAATAATCAATGACTTTGCATCTGCAACGTTTGCTAGTAATGAGAATAGTTTAAGATGGCTAATCAATTCCTTCCCGGCCTTCTCGCCGCCGGTCAAACCAATCGTGAAGATGGAGCCAACCCCCTTCGGGAAGTACTTTTCAGCTAGTTGATGGTACTTACTATCCTTTAAGTATGGGTATTTAATCCAAGCGACCTTCGGATGTTGGGCTAGGAAGTCAACCACTTTTTCAGTATTTGAAACATGGCGTTCAACCCGTAATGATAGTGATTCAAGCCCCTGAAGGAGTAGGAAGGAGTTAAACGGACTAATCGTTGCCCCTAAGTCACGAAGCGTTTCGGCCCGAACCTTAGTGGTAAATGCAGCCCCCTTTAGGTCGGCAAAAACGAGCCCGTCGTATTGATCATTCGGTTCAGTAAAGCCTGGATACTTGCCACTGGCCTGATAATCGAACTTGCCATTTTCGACAATCACGCCACCCATCGTGGTTCCATGACCACCAATGAACTTAGTAGCAGAATGAACCACAACGTCAGCACCATGTTCTAGTGGTTGAACTAAGTATGGCGTCCCAAACGTATTATCAACAATGAACAAAATTTTATTTTCATGGGCAATCTTTGCAATTGCTTCAAAATCAACTAAGTTAATGTTTGGATTTCCAATGCTTTCTACGTAAACGGCCTTAGTCTTGGGTGTAATCGCCTTCGCAAAGTTTTCAGGATCATCTGGATCAACAAAGTGGGTCTTAATTCCTAACTTGGGAAGCGTTACCGCAAATAAGTCATACGTTCCACCGTAAAGCGTGCTAGCAGCAACAATCTCATCCCCCTGTCCAGCAATGTTAAGGATGGCAGCGGTAATCGCAGCCGAACCAGTTGCTAGCGTTACTCCTGAAGTGCCGTTTTCCAAAGCGGCAACCCTTTTATCAACTACGTCTGTAGTGGGGTTCGTTAAGCGGGTGTAAATGTTTCCCGGATCCTTAAGGCCAAACCGGTCGGCAGCTTGTTGGGCATCCTTAAACACATACGAAGTGGTTTGATAAATTGGTACCGCCCGAGCACCGGTAAATGGATCAACGACTTGGCCCGCATGGACCTGAAGGGTTTCAAAGTGCAATTGCTTTTCTGTCATAGTTAAACTCCTCGCTTTCAATTAAATCCACCCAGTTTTGATATAACTGGATACTACTGTTTTGCCAAGTGTTTTCAATCTGGTGTTTCCGATCATAGTAGTTTGCTGGTGCATCGATGACTGAATTCTTAGCTAAGTCCCGATGGTATTCAGTATCTAACGTGTCTAAACTGTATTCAGGATGACCAGTTAAGTAGGTTTGGCGCTTAGCATCTGAATGTAAGATGAGGGGACCGGTAAACTGGTTATCAGCGACAATCGTTAATTCAGTTGGTAATGATTCCCGATTGATTAGTGATTGTGAATGCCGCGATTGGGGATTCACAAATCGCGATAAATTATTACAAAGCCGACAGTTTGGATTAATGCTGCTGGCCTGATAAATTCCGAATAATTTTTGCTTTAATTCGGTTTTAGGGATGGCGAAATCACAATATAGAGCAGCTTGGGAGGCCCAGCATTCGTTAATCGTTTGGCCAACATGGTTAGTCGACCACTGCTTAATGGCTAAAAATTCATTCCAGTAATCAACATCCTGAAAGTCAAGTTGTTCAACTGGGGCGCCGGTAATAATCAATCCATCATAGTAGTTATCGTACACATCCTGCAGACTACAATAACACTTGGCAACTCGGTCTTGATCAACCGTCTTAAAGTGGTGCGTCTGTGGATATAAGAAGGTTACTTCAACGTCTTGGTTTAAAACAGCTAAAATATTCAAAAATTGCCGCTCCGTAACTTCCTTAGTGGGCATCAAATTTAAAATTAAAATTTGAAGTGGTTGGTCCAATTCTTGATTATTCCACTTGTTTTCAACCTTTAAAAATCCATTTTTAACATTAACTGCCATTGTGATTTCCTCCTTTTCAAATAAAAAAACGCCCCTAGCTTTCGGAATATTACTTCCAAAAACTAGGGGCGTTCTATGTAGTACGCGGTACCACCCTATTTAGCTGGACAATTGGGTCCAACCATCTCCGGACACTGAGTGAGCTATCCTTCAACACTTTAACGGGTGTTATGTCGTAAACGGCTAATTAAGCTAACTCACCGTTTAAAATTACTCCAAGACCATCTTCGACACTAGCTCAAATACCCAATCTCATCTACCAGGGCTCTCTGTTAAAATCAGCTAAATGTTTACTCATCTTTTCTCAGTAACTTCTAATTAATATGTTATGGATATAATAATCCGTTTCATTTTGAATGTCAACAGTTAAAATAAAAAAAGTTTAGAAAATTAATTCTAAACTTCACGTAATTAGTATGTGAGGGATGAAACTATGGGTTAATTAAATAATTAATTAAGTCGTGCATTATGTGGTGTTACTATGTGATTTGATATTATGATTAATTGTTATGCTTGTACTTCCGCATTAATTCCACCATGTGGACTTCGTTCACGATAAATTCATGGGTTCGACAAACGTAGTCATGTTCACGGCCAATTTCTGCGATGTACCCATTAATGTAGTCCACTTCCGTTGGGCGACCCTTAGAGAAGTCTTGATACATTGAAGGATAGTGGTACTTAAATTGATGACTAGTGGTCGTTACCGAATCGATTTGTTCCTGGCGCGTTTCGATCATTTGAATTCCAGCTCGTTCACACGCATCGAACGATTCATTGAATAATTGAGTCGCCATTTCAGGCACCTTAGGATATTCAATAAATTGGCCCATTTGTAATTCGAACATGGTACAAAGGGTGTTCACTACGGCGTTGTAAACCACCTTAGACATACACATTCCTTTCCATTCGGTTGCCATTACGGGACCTAATTTAGCAGCTTTAAAGTCATTGAACACTTGCTTAGTGGTTTCATCAGCTGGTTCATTGTCGTATGGAGCCATATGCATGACTTCACCATTTTCTGGACCCATGAAATCCACGTCTGCAGGGCCATCCATCCTGGTTGCAATCATTGCGGTTCCACAAATGATTTTGTCGCGGTCAAAGTATTTTTCAATCTTTTCAAAGTGGCCCATCCCATTCATTGCTGAAAAGGCGTATTGATCACGGTGGAAAATGCCAGCAGCCGCATCCCGTTCCAGTTCGTCGGCTAATTGCATCTGTTTCATAAAGATAATCCATACATCTGGATGACCGGTATATTCTTCTGGATAGTAAATGTTAATTGGGACAATGTGTTGATTTTCGTGGTCCCGAGCGACTTTAACCCCACCTTGTTCACGGACCTTTTCAACGTTTGGTTTCCATGAATCTACAAAATCAACTTCAATTCCAGCGTTTTCTTGCATCATTACTCCGTAACGATATCCCATTGCTCCTGCACCAATAAAACCGTATTTCATATCATCAATCCCCTTTTTTATGTATGAACCAAAAAACGTCCTCCAGAAAAATTCTGAAGGACGTTATCAACGTGGTACCACCTATCTTTAAGCCAATTGGCTCCTCTTGCGGATTATAAAAATCCTAATCACGATAATGGGTGACTACCAGACCGCCTCGAAAAGCGGTCGCTGTTTTAATTTAATCTTTAAAGAACTAGCGTTTAATGCCCTTCCATCAACCGGCACTCGCTTGGTAAACCTAACTCCCGAATCCATTAAATTAATCGGTTCATTTATTAATTGATGTTAGTATACATTGAACTTAATTAAAATGTCAATGATTTTTTAATCATTTTCTAATTTTAATTTTATTCATTAGGCCGATCAGCTGATCTAGCAAGGTCTTCATACTTTTTATATTCTGCAGCATTTTGTTTGAATTCCTTTAATCCAGAATCAATTGCTGAATTCCCCAGTGGTAAGTGAAGTGGTAAATCAGCCGAATGGTTTTCCACTTGATCAATAATGATTTCAGCGGCAATCTTTGGATCTCCGGCTTGGCCATGATCGTCGTCACTCCGACCAGCGATTCGTTGGTTGGAAAGCGCCTTGTAGTCATCAATCTTACTAATTGCCTTTAGCGATGAACGCCCAGACCAATCGGTTCTAAAGGCACTGGGTTCCACTAACATGACCTTAATGCCCAATGGTTCTACCTCAGCTTGTAGCCCCTTGCTAACCCCTTCAACAGCATGCTTAGTTGCATTATAGAATGAAAGGGCAGTCGTCCCCTTAATTCCAGCAATGGAAGAGAGGTTCACAACTATTCCAGCACGTTGCTTTCTCATTGTTGGTAGCACCGCCCTGATCATGTCCACTAATCCCCAGAAGTTAACATCGAACATGTAGCGGGTTTGTTTTTCATCACTTTCTTCAAAGGTTGCAAAATAACCCAATCCAGCATTATTGACTAAAACGTCAATCGAATCAAATTTAGCCAACGCTTCTGACACCGTTGATTGAATTTGCGTGGCGTCAGTAACGTCTAGTTTGGTTTTTAAAATTTGCCCGTGGTCATATTGATCTAAATAGGATAATTCTTCTGGTTTCCGGGCGCTTGCCACGATATTAACCTTACCTTGTGATGCTAATTGTTCTGCTAATTCCCTTCCAAAACCAGTTGAAGTTCCTGTAATTAACCATGTTTTTGTCATTTTACCGCTCCTTATTATTAATAATTTATTATAACTAATTTATTTTGAACCCATCTACAAGACCATTGTATTAAATAATCCGCTTAATGCAATTATTTTGAATCAAAAAGAGTAACCAGTGAATTAGCACTGATTACTCTAGTTTGAAATTATTTAACCTTTAGCTCGCCATCGTCCTTAACCTTAGTCGCCCCAAAGATGTTCTTGGTAGCATCCCAGATTCGTTGGGCCACATCTGGTTTATTCATCGTATAAAGGTGAATTCCATCGACCCCCTGTGAAACTAAATCCACAATTTGGTCGATTGCGTATGCAATTCCAGCATCCTTTAATGCAACCTTATTGTCGGCATAGCGATTCAAAATCTTTTTGAATTTTTCAGGAACAGGGACTCCTGAAATTTGCGCAATCCGTTCAATTTGGTTTTTACTGGTACAAGGCATAATTCCAGCCTCCACCGGAACATTAATGCCAGCTAACGCTAACTTTTCTTGAAAGTCATAGAAATGGTTATTATCAAAGAATAGTTGGGAGATTAAGTGGTCGCTTCCAGAATCAATCTTTAGTTTTAAATGGTTGATATCATCCAAAAATGAAGTGGCCTCTTGATGACATTCTGGATAACAAGCACTAGCAATGTTAATGTTTGGATACTTTTCATGCACGTAGGCAATTAGATCGCTCGCGTGGTTAAAGACGCCCCGGGGGGACAGTCCAGGAATTGCATCCCCACGTAGGGCTAAAATATTATCAACGTTAATTGATTGAAGGCGCTGAATTAGCTGATCAACTTGAATTTGATCTTGATATAGCCCTGGGACGTGCGCAACTGCTGGAATGTTAAGATGATTTTGAATTAAGTTTACTACCGCTACCGTTCCATCGCTTTGCGCAGAACCACCAGCCCCTAAAGTGACCGAAATGAAATCCGGATTAACGTTCTTTAAGGCCGTCAAGGTCGGTAATACCGTTTCCACGGAAGAATACTTCTTCGGTGGAAAGACTTCAAGTGAAAACACTGTTTTGTGTTTAAAAAGATCAGCTATGTTCATAAATGCTCCCCCTTACTACTTTAGTGGCTTCCACCATGTTCTTTAGGCTATCAAATGATTCCTTTTCAGAACGGGTCTTAAGCCCACAATCTGGATTGATCCAGATTTTATCAACTGGTAATTTACTAATGATCTGTTGAATCAAGTCTTGAATTTCTGCTTCAGATGGAATCCGTGGTGAATGGATATCATAAACCCCTGGTCCTACTTCAGTTTGGAAATCATCGGCCACTAATTCATCAATTAATGTGAAATCAGCCCGGGAGGCTTCGAATGAGATCACATCGGCATCTAGGTTATCGATTGCCTTTAGGATGTCACCAAATTCGCTGTAGCACATATGAGTATGGATTTGGGTTGATTCTTGAACGCCACTGTGGACTAATCTGAATGCTGGAACTGCCCAATCAAGGTATTCCTTGTACCAGTCGGACTTCCGTAATGGTAGGTTTTCCCGTAAGGCTGGTTCATCAATTTGAATGATCTTAATATCGTTCTTTTCAAGGTCCAATACTTCGTCCCGTAATGCTAATGAAATTTGAGTAACGGTTTCCTTTCTAGCGATATCTTCTCGTGGGAATGACCAGTTAAAGATGGTTACTGGTCCGGTAAGCATTCCCTTCACCCACTTGTCCGTTAATTGATTAGCATAAACGGAATCAGCAACCGTAATTGGTGCGTTTCTGCTAATGTCACCCCAGATAATTGGTGGCTTAACGCCCCGGGTCCCATAAGATTGAACCCACCCGTTTTGGGTAAATACGAATCCATCTAATTTTTCACCAAAGTATTCAACCATGTCGTTTCGTTCGTATTCACCATGAACTAACACGTCTAATCCTAAGTCTTCTTGAATCTTGATGATTCTAGCAATCTTATCCCGGTTAAATTGATCGTATTGTTCGCGGGTAATTTCTTGGTGTCTAAACTTCCGCCGGTTTGCGCGCACATCTGCTGTTTGGGGGAAGGAACCAATCGTAGTGGTTGGTAACACTGGTAGTTTAAATTCTGCCTTTTGTACCTTTTCACGTTCGCTCCGTTCGGGAAGGCGGGTGTAGTCATTAGCACTTAATGCGTTAATTCGATCGTGAACTGCCGTGTTGAGTGGATGCTTAACGTTTTTAAACAATGCTTGGTTCTTAGCTAATAAATCTGCGCCTTCTGCATCGTGGTTGACAATGTGATCTAAATCAACTAATTCGGCTAATTTTTCAATCGCAAATGCTAAGTGTTGCTTAACATCTGAACCTAACTTATCTTCATTGGCAGCTGAGTAAGGAACGTGAAGCAACGAACATGAGGTGCTTAATACAACTGGTGCATCTGTCTTAATTTCACTAAGCAATGCTAGGGTATGGTCGTATTGATTCCGCCAAATGTTCTTCCCGTTCACCACCCCAGCAAAGAGGTGCTTATCAGCTGGAAAGCCGTGTTGATTAATTAGATCAACGTTTTGGTGCCCTTCTAGCAAATCTAATCCAATCCCGTAAAATGGCTTGTTAACTACGTCATCATAAACATCCCGAATGTCCCCGAAGTAACTTTGTAAAATGATGTTGACACCGGAATCATCAGCTAAAATTGAGTCGTATAGTTGATTAAAAACTTCTTTTTCAGCGGCATCAACATCAAATGATAATGCGGGTTCATCAATTTGTAAGAACTTAACGTCCTCTTGATTTAACTTAGCAAGTAGTTCTTGATATGCTGCAATCAATGGTTGAACAAATTGAGCTGGCTTGGTGCCATCCAAGAATCGGGAAAGCTTCAAGAGGGTGTATGGACCAACAATCACAGCCTTAGGATTAATTCCCGCTTCCTTAGCTTCGCTAATTTCATCAAATAGCTTGTTCCCAATTAATTTAACGTCAGTCCGCTTGGTAAATTCTGGAACGATGTAGTGGTAATTTGTGTTAAACCACTTTTTCATTGGGAGGGCCCGAACCGTTTCAGTATCTGTTTGGTATCCCCGTGCTTGTGCAAAGTATTCATCTAATTCAGAAACGTTCAAATCGCGGTACCGCTTTGATACAATGTTGAGTGACACTGCTGTGTCTAGCAGGTTATCGAAGAATGAAAAATCACCAACTGGAATTAAATCAATCCCGGCATCCTTTTGGGCTTGCCAGTGCGCAACTTTAATTTCATGCGCCTTTGCTAATAATTCAGATTGATCAATTTGGTGCTTCCAATAATGTTCAGTAGCAAATTTTAATTCACGATGTTCACCAATTCTTGGAAATCCGATAATTGTTTTTGTCATATTCTAAAACCCCTTAGATTGTATTTACATAAATTAGAAAAAATGCATAAAAAAACGCCCCTAGATAAACAGCTCTAACTCTGCTCATCTAGGGGCGCATTATGTACGCGGTACCACCCTAATTTAGCTAGTCAAGATCGGACTAGCCCTCAATAAGTACACTAATAACAGCTATACTCAAACAATTTAACGGTTGTTAATCGTAGTAGGTTTATTATTACTAACTCACCCACTATGTGGTTACTCCAAGACCATCTTCACTAATCGCTTACATACCACTTCTCAACAACCGTGGCTTTCTGTGATGCTTACAACTAATTACTCATCTTTTCTCAGTAACTTTTAATAATTTATGTTGAACTTATAATATTCCTTTTATTTTTATTTGTCAAACAAAATTTGAAAATAAATAAAAAAATCCCACTAACTAATTTAGTGAGATTGATTTATCCGCTTAATACCGGTGATAGTAGTGGTATTTGGGGTGAGAATAATTTTTGTAATAGTCATGGTGGTAACGATAGTGCTTATAAATACGGTAAGTAGCGTACGCCCCCGCAGCAGTGCCCCAGGTTGAATGGTGACTCCGGTACCGGTGATCGCTGCCAAATGAATTGTTGTCATAAAAAGTTGGGGCCCCCGCAGGCGTTGGCACGGTCATTGAATGGTCAATCTTCGAGCGCCCAGAAGAATAGTCAAAAACCACACCGGGTTGAACGTTAAATAAATATACGTTGAAATTTAATTCCCCGTTAGTCGAAAGCGCCTGTAGATGAACCCCCCGCGCCATTAATTCTGAACCCCTAAAAATTGGTTGAACCTGATAGATAACCCGCTCACCATCCCGCAGGGCGTCGCGAACCTTCGTTTCATAAATTGTTTGAACCCGTTGATTACTGAACGCCGTCTGGGTAAACAGATTCTTCGGGTTATTTTGATCTCCAGACTGATCACTAGGATTATAGGTTCCATCAACGGAAATACCCTTTGATAAACTATACGCAATCATGTGACCCCGATTAATGATGGCCGTATGATTAATAAACTTCTGATGCCATCCAGTTGGATAAACGGTTTGGGTTGTCCGCAGGGAGTCATTAGCAACGTTGCGACTCTCTAGATAAGCTGTATTAGCAGCAGCAGTGCGGTTTAACCCATCTAAATCAGCATATTTAATATGATTACTGGTCCAGTCGCTGGCTTTTAAAGTACTATTCCCGCCATTAACGTTTATGTATGCTGCTTGTCCGCTATGGTAATTTTTAGCTGCTAATTCGGCAACTAAGTCTGCGGTTTTTTGATGCTTAGTTGAATGTTGAACCTTGCTAGTGGAATGCTCCTGATTGGAACTCGCCTTGGCGTGCTCACTAGCATGCCTGCTTGTTTCTTTAGAGCTCCCATCGCCTGCGGATGAGCTCCTTCGCTCCACCCGACTACTCTGCTTGCTACTTGAGTTATTGTCACCATTTGACTGACTCCCAAATGCGTAAATTATAAACAAAAATGCAAAAATAATTCCAATTGTGGTTCCCTTTTTACTCGTCTTAGTCTTTCTTCTTTTACTCATTTTCAAGCCCCCTTGATTTAGTTCCTAATTAATTATTAAATATTTTTTAAGATTATTCAACACAAAAAAGCACCCGAAATAGTTTCGAATGCTTTTTGAGTTATTAATATTAAATTAATTAGAATGAACCCTTCATGGTCATGATTTCATCAGGACGAAGTGTGATTAGGTAACCCTTCCCACTCTTATTGAAGATCATCCCTTCAAATTCACGGTTAGTATCAGCATGAATGTACTTAACATCTGACTTGGAAAGGTTGTTCAACTTGCCAGCTGGTGCTGAAACAATACTTCCATCAGAAATAAAGTAAAGGCGGTTATTCTTTGGATTGTATGAGAAACCTTGTGGAATCGCACCGGCAGCATGTCTGATGGCGCTTCTCATTAGGGTAAAGTGAACCCCCTTAGTTGAGATGGTCCCACGGTAAATCTTGTAAGCTCCTTGAGGAACACTTCCACCACCACTCTTAACGTAAGTGTAAGCCCGACCGTACTTATCAAAAGTTAAGTTATTATCAATGGAGCTACCATTAGTAGAGAACTTAAATTGAACCCGGTTAGTTGGCTTCAAAGTCTTTTGACTAACTAATTCAGCTGAAGCACTAGTAGCAGATCCACGAGCAATATTTAAGTACCATAATTGCTTAGTCTTTGGGTTATAGGATAATGATTGTCCATGCCCCCCTCTAAAAGTAGGTCCAACCTTAATTGCATCAGTAGGGAAAACGTGGTTTTGGAGTTTACTCATATCGTAACGAACGATGTAGTCATTAGCATCATTATCACTTTCACTCCGGTTTTGGTTGTACATTGCGTACAAGTACTTACCTACCAACACCCCACTCTGTGGAGAACCTTGACTGGTCATTAAAAAGGCATGGGTAGTAAAACTAACATTAGTAGCACCACCACTAACCTTAATGTGGTTAAGATTACCGGCATTATTTAGTTGGTATTTTCCAAAACTATAAGTTGGTAAACTTCTAGTGATGTTAGGGTTTTGAACTACCCTTACTTGAGGAATGCTGGTAACAGCAGCCTGTTTTTGATTATATGTAGACATCGCGTTTACAGAAGTAGCGCCCACGCTTGAAAATAAAGCAACTGTTGCTAGCGCAGTTGCCCACTTTGAAAACTTCATATTCAACAACTCCAATATTTAATTTTTAATTCATTAAATTAATAATTAATATTTAATGAATGGATTAAGAATATTATATCATAATGTTAAAAATAATTAAAATAAATTTAAATTTAAAAAAAGCCAATTTCTAGAATTTAGAAATTGGCTTTTAATTATGAACTATATGAAACGAACGAACTTTTTATTACTGGTTAGGTACTTGCCGTGCCCGACATAGAACCTAGTTAATCCCTTATACTTTACAACCCGTTTAACGTTAATCTTTGCACCTGGTCGGTAGTAGGTCCCCTTCACGGTAAACGTCTTATTAGGATGTAGCCGTGCGCCCTTTGGATTAATTACTTTCACCACTTTTGGACTAGCAATTTTATAATCACTGCCTTGGTAGTAGGCTAACTTAATGTAATTATGATTAGCAGTAATGTATCCATTATCCTTATGGATGAGGCTTGTTAAGTGGTTTTGAACGTAATAA
Organism: Lactobacillus sp. Sy-1; assembly: GCF_019303535.1. Classification (GTDB taxonomy): domain Bacteria; phylum Bacillota; class Bacilli; order Lactobacillales; family Lactobacillaceae; genus Nicoliella. The sequence continues at coordinate 414,329 of NZ_JACCIU010000002.1, forward strand.
CGAACTAACCCACTACTGGAAAGTGCAATCCGATTGACCCTAAATTCGTGAATTCGATTCCGTGGTTGCTTGTTATACCGTTTGATCCGCTTAGAATCACTAAACGTTGCGGTTGAATAAACATAAATTGGTTTTTGATTATATACATAAATTGGTTGTTTACGCAGTTTAGTGTTGAAGGCCTTAACATAACCATTCTTATAACCAAGGGATTGGCCAGCTAATGACTTCTTAGCAACTAAATCACGTTTAGCAGCTGCTTGCCCACTGGCATATTCAGCGAGATATTGCTTCCTGCCCACTTGGTATGCCTTTTCGTAGTCAGTTCGATATAGACTACTTGAGTCGGTAAACGAAGTCTGTGCCTGCTTGCCCTTGACACCACGAATATAACCATCGTATGCAGCTTGATAGGCGGATTCACTAGCATCGCCGGGTTCCTTCTTAAAGCCAATCTTAGCATCAGCAATTCCGTCATTATACAAGCTCTTATTTGCAGCTGATACTAATGCGTCGTTAGCAGCTAATCCTAACTTGGCAGATAATACGATGGTTTCATAATCAGCTGCTGCTTGGCTAGCAGCTCCGCTAGCAACTGAATTGGCAGAAATGATCAATGAATTAGCAACCACTGCTTGACTCCCAGCAGATTGGGCAACTGAAGCAGCAGCGCTAGCAACTGCAACCAGTTGATTAGCCTTTGATTCGTCGCCATTGATAAGGGCGGCAGATGCAGCAACGTTAGCACTATTGGCCACTGAATTAGCAGAAATTACAGTACTATTAGCGGCACTCACCATTTGAACGGCACTGCTTGCTACGATAGCAGCAGAACTGGCTTGCCGATAAGCGTTTGCCATATCCAAGGCAGCTGAATTACCATTGGCAACTGCTGAACTGGCAGCTGCTAGGTAGCTACTAATTGCGCTATTTGTTGAGACAATTGAGGCTATGCTCTCCGCTTTGGAGTTATTCAATGAATTTTGTTGAATAATTGCACTAGCACTCAATGAAGTCAGGCTCGTGCTACTTGCATAACTAGGGGCCAGATTAGCAACAGACGTTATTGCATTGCTAATTGACGCTACACTACGAGCAGCACTACTTGCAATCAACGCGTAGGAACTAGCGATACTGTTAATCGTTGATCCACTAGTCCCACTAGTGGTCGAACTGCTACTTGCGCTACTATTCGCTCCACTAGCGTATGCACTGCTTGCGCCAGCAGTAGCACTATTTGCAACGATTACTGCAGAGCTAGCGATTTTCGCTGCTGAATTAATTACCACTAATGCCGAACTAGCTACGCTAGCGGCACTATTAACCACCGAGTTAGCAGCTTCAGCAGCACTAGCAAATGAATTAGCATCACTAGCGGCGGAACTGGCAAGTGAATTGTAACGACTAGCCGCATTCGAGTCTCCAGCGCTGGCGGCACTAGCAGCTTCACTAGTTGCACTACTTACAGTTGCGGTAGCGTTTGCAGCTGCAGAATGATTTGATTCGGCAGCTTGGTTGGCGCTACTGGCAACTGATTCCGCACTTTGAACCTGACTATTAGCACTGCTTATGACAACGTTAGCAGAACTCACCACACTAGTAGCCGAGCTTACGGTTGATGCATACGAAGCGCCGGTAGCGTTACTTGAAGCCAGCGATGCATATGAATCAGCCTGACTCTTAGCACTAGCCGCTATTGAATTATCATTCTGAGCATTACTACTAATTGAACTGGCTTGACTAGCGGCACTGGAAACCACACTGGCGGTTGAATAGGCACTCGCAGCTGCTTGACTTGCATTCATCGAAGCTGAATTAGCAGAACTTCTGTAGTCAGAAGCCTTGGCAGATACCGACTGAGCAGCTAATGCTGCAGAAGATGCAACGCTAGTCATGCTGTTAATAATGCTAGTTGCACTATTTGCTGCAGATGTAGCACTGTTCACAGCACTCGCAATTGAGTTCACTACACGATTAGCAGACGATACCACTGCAGCAGCAGAATTTCCGGCACTAGCAGCCGAACTAGCAGCATTGGCAGCACTCGATGCCTTAGCAGTGGCACTGCTGGCGGCACTGGAATCACCCTTGGCAGCGGCGCTAGATGCAATTGAGGCATAACTAGCAGCTTGTGAGGCCTCACTGGCAGCAGCACTATTAGCAGCACTGGCAGTCCTGTTAGCGGAGCTAGCATCGTTTTTGGCGCTTTGAGCGGCGGAGTTAGAACTAGCAACCTGTGAACTAGCAGAATTAAAGATTGATTGAGCAGCATTAGCTGTTGATGCGGCACTACTAATAACCGCATTACTACTATTTTCGCTTGCAATACTGTTAATTACACTCGTCCCGGCACTGGCTTGACTAGCAATGCTACTTGCACTAGAAGCGTTACTATCAACGCTGGCAGCCACCTTACTAGTATCATTGTTGACTGAACTAGCACTACTTGCCGTACTTGCAGCATCCGAAGCCTTGCGATTGGCATCGTCAGAGTTACTCTTTGCAGCGGACGCAGTTCCACTTTCAGCATCCGCTTCGGAAACCGCAGCAGTAGTAGCGGAAGCAACGATTGAACTAGCAATTTCAGCCTTTTTCACGTCATTTGCAGCCCGAACGGAAGCTGATGAAACAGCGACATTGGCACTTGAAGCCACCTTTAGCGCCGCACTAGTAACATTTTCGAGGGATGCTACTACCTGAGCAACTGAGTTCGCAGCTGCATTAAGACTATCAGCAACAGCTGAGTTACCAAGCACCGCATTATAATTAGCGGAACTAGCGTAGCTTTCAGCCATCCTCTTAAGTGATTGTGCCGTTGAATTGGCTGAACTTGCGGTTGCAGCATTGGACTGCGCTAATGCGCTTGCTGACTGCGCAGCCTGATTGGCCATTACTGCATCCGAAGCGGCTGAACTAATCGTTGCAACTGCCTTCGAGGCTGTCATGTAAGCAGAACTGATTGTGGCATTGCTTTCGTTCTTATCCCAAACCGACTTAATCACTGCTAACTGACCAGCTGCCGAACTACTATTAGAATTAGCTAAACTGTTGGATCCACTAGTTTGACTGGCAATTACTACTGTTTGAGCATGTTCTTGATTAACTTGGTTTGCATTGTTGGCAGCACTACTTGCAATCGACCGGATTGCACTAGTAATCGATGTCGCACTTGCAACCTCTTGACTTTGCACAACTTCGGCTGACTGAGCAGCAACCAACGCATTCGAAGCAACTATGCGGGCTGCATTTGCGGATTGAACCGCTTGGGAAATTTGAACGTTAGCACTGGTAATCGTTGTATTCATGGCAGCGATGATGTTGGTATAGGAACCAGCGGCGCTATAATCAACTTCAGCCTGGTTAGCATTTTTAACTGCTAATGAATTCAACGAATCAGCAGCACTGCTATTCCCAATTTGAGCAGCACTAATGGCACTACTTGCTGCCTTAGCAGCCAGCGATGCACTTTGCGAAGCAGCTTGGTTGAACGTAGCAGCTTGAACAGAGGCACTTTGCGCAACCGTATTTGCGGATTGTGCCTGTTGATTAGCACTTGAAACCACCGAACTAATTGCATTTGCAGTTGAAAACGCGGAGCTAGCAGCCGAGGATGCGTTAATAATTGCACCATTACTGGAATATGAAAGCGCTAGTGAAGCAATTACACTATTATCCATTGCAACAGAGCTTAAATCACTATTAATGGTTTCAATATTAACAACTGCAATTGAAGATTGAGTATTAGCATCAGCAACCAATGAGTTCAAAGCCGAACTGTTAGTAACAACTGCTGATTGAACAGTGGCATTCGAAGCAATAATTGAATTAGCACTATTGACCTCAGAAGTTTGAATTAATGCAGCCTGCTTAGCAGCGCCATCAGCATTGGAAGCAACAAAGCTAGCTTCATCGATTGCCTTCAACGTTGCAGCAATGTAGTTATTTGCGGATTCAACAGTTGAATTCATTGCAATTACGATTGATGCGTACGAACTAGCTGATTGAGCATTTAAGCTTGCTGCTTGGGCTTGGCTAGTCGCAACCTGATTCAATGAATCAGCCAGCGAAACTTGGCCTAACTGTGCCGCGCTGGCAGCATTAATTGCGTTGCTAACCGCTAATCCTGCAGCAGCACTCGCCGCTTGGGTAGCACCACTAGCCTGACTGGCCGCATTAGAAGCAGCCACGCTGGCTAATTGGGCCGCGCTATTAACATTTGAAATGTCAGAAAAAGCGGAGCTTGCGATTGAGAACGTATCGTTAGTAACATTATTATTTCCGGCAATGACGGCATTACTTGGGTTCTTTGCTAATAATGAAGCTACTTCTTGAGATTGAATTGCGATTACGCTACTCATGCTGGCAGCTTGGCTAGTTAACTGCTCGTTGACAACGACTACCGAACTAGCTGACGAGTTATTGGTGCTAGCCCCCTGACTTGCTAATGAACTAACGGAACTAGCTAATGAAGCGGTATTAGAAGCTGACTGGGCACTATTAACTTCAGCATCCTGTCTTAAAGCAGCACTAGTAGCAATTTCGAGAGCATTCGATGCAGCTAAACTGGCAGCGCTAACGGTTGTTAAATCTGAATCAAGATTTGCATTTGCAGCAGATAACGAAGCATTCAAACCATTAACGATTGCCATGTAGCTACCCGCCAGACTAGCCTGCTTGCTAGCTAAACTAGCACTGGAGGAAGCCTTTTGGTTAAACGAATCTGCGATTGCAGAGTTCCCCATCTGGGCAGCAATAATAGCATTCGAAGCTGCAATTGAAGCGTTGCCGGCGTTAACACTAGCTGTTGATTCGGCAGCATTTATCAAAGGAGCAACTCGTTTGGCACTTGTAGCTAACGACTGAGCATAAATACTATTTAAGGTTGCATTACTAAGCGCTGATTGGGCACTACTTTCAGCTCCGGTAATTACGCTAGCCGCCGAAATAATGGTAGCGTTACTTGGGTGCTTAGCGATAATCGATTGCAAAGCGTTACTTCTGGCTTCAATCTGTTGACTATTCATAATTGCCTGAGAATTATTACCATTGATATCATTAACATTAGAAGCAATGGCAACACTAGCGGAACTAGCACTGAAACTAGCATTCGACGCGTCCATAGATGCAGTTGCAGCATTGCTACTATAACTGTTAGCCGCACTTACTTGATCATCTTCAACCATTGCTGCCACACTAGCCGTACTTAACAGACTGCTTATGCTAAGCATTGCCTGTGAAACAACATTTGCATCATCGGCAACGCGACTATTCGCAGAGCTAACTAGCTGGCTCACTTCGGCAGCACTGGTTGCATTAATGCCAGCAACAATTGCATTAGAACTAGCTAAGCTAGCATTTATTGATGCTTTGACATTGAACGAATCAGCAGTGGATGAATTTCCTAATCTAGCAGCACTCGCTGCATTAGATGCAGCTGTTGATGCATTGGTAAATGCAGATTGAGCAGCAGCATTGGCACTACTGGTTCGAGCATTATAAGACTGCACTAAACCATTTGCAGACTGAGCTTGCGAATTTGCCATTACCGCATCAGTGGCTGCTGAACTAATGCTGATTGCAATCTGACTTGCAGCACTGGATGCGGATAAAATAGCTGCATTACTGGTATGACTGTTTAGAAGGGAGTTAATTATCTTTACGTCAGTTTCAATTGCCTGTTGATTGGTAATTGCCTGACTGTTGAATCCACTAGCGCTATCAGCAATGGCTTGGGCGTTAGTTCCAACAGCGCTGGCAGAGGAACTGTAAGTGTCCGCTTGACTATTCGCTGAACTAGCAATGTTAGTTTCAAAACTAGCCTTGCTAACCTCTGAATTTTCCACACTAGCAGCAACAGATGCAGTGGCATACGCTGATGAAGCAGTGGATGCAAGCGTGTTAATGCTACTCCCCATTCCACTCATTTGTTGACTAGCGTTCGCAATTGCAGAATTAGCAGCAACTGCATTGGCTGCATACGAACTAGCTAAGCTAGCATAGGTTTCAACGTTTGCGGTTTTAATACTAGCATCGCTGTAAAGTGATTCCGCTAATGATAGGTTTCCAGATTTAGCTGCAGCTGCAGCACTGTTAGCATCAGCAATAGCACTCGTGGTAATTGATTGGGCACTGTTACTGGCAACGCTTGTTAAAGCAGCCGCTTTAGCAGCGTCACTACCAGCAGATTTAATAATCTCATTGTTCCCACTAACTAACGCTAAATCAGCATTTGTCGATTTAGCAGTGTTACTTAGAATTACATTTGCTGAACTAATAACGGTATTGGAAGCATGGCTATTTAAAATAGTAGCCCCAGCATTAGCGTTAGAAATAATTTGACCAGCAGCAGCCTGAACTTGACTATCAATATCCTTTGCGGATTGGAAATTAATGGCTGCCCCAGAAGCAGCATTTTCTGCAACTTCGCTGGCAGTCGTGGTGCTAGCTGCAGCAGAATTAGCTGCCGTAACTAAGTTGTTCGCATCACTGATAATTTGATCTTCCAGACTAGCAGCTGAAATTGCAGTTGATTGCGCACTCGCAGCTAAACTCAGTTGCGAATGCATTGTTGATTGAGCAGCATTAGCTGTTTGGTTAGCGGAATTAATGACGTCAGAGAGGGACTGAATCCCATTTGCAATCGAACTGGCGCTATTTTTATAGCTATCAGCTGCTGATGCAGCACTACTAGCAACACTGTTAAATTGGGCAGCTGCTGAATCACCAACTTTGGCTGCACTAATTGCGGCTTCCGCGTTGCTAGTTGCAATTGCGTTTTCAGACTGAATGGCTGAATTAACGGTTGCTAAACCATTCGAAGCCGATTGGATACTGGTAAATGCCTGTTGTGCTGTCGAGTTAGCAGCGGAAACTAGTGAATTAGCCGTGCTAGCGCTCCCAACGGCAGCAAGCGCAGTACTGTTAGCACTAATGATAATTGAATTATCAGAATGACTAGCTAAAACGCTAGTGGCAGTTGATTGCAAGTTAATCACTTGTTGATTATCATTCACAACTTGGCTGGCTACATCGCTAAGGCTAGTTACTAGCGGACCATTTAATGCATTGATGGTTGCAGCCCCGCTTGTAATTTCGTTTCCAGTGACAACAGCATTAGAAGCCATTGATTCAGTTGATTTAGCACTAGTAATTGCTTGGGATTCAACAATGGTCGCAGATTGAGCAGTCGAAAGGGCACTGGAAGCAAGTTGACTAGCAGCACTCACTGAATCAGTCAGGGTTTGCATCTGATCATTCAATCCAGTTGCCGCTGAGCTAAGGGTCCTAATTTTACCACTATCTGAGTTAGCAGCATCAACTAAGCTAGCATTATTATTAGCAATCGATTGAGCCCGACTGTTTAAGCTGGCTGCATTCGACTGATCACCAATCACTGCGGCACTCGTTGCAGCACTAATGAGCCCAGCAACTAAAGATTCGTTTTGCTTAACGGCCGAAGCATTCATATTAAGGTTAGCATTATTTACAATTACCGCACTATTGATCAACTGGGCACTAGCGTCTAACGGAACAGCTGTCTTTGCAGCCGAAGAAGCAGTGATAAACGCATTGGTAGCCGCTGAATTGGCAGCTGAAATAACAGCATTGCTTGGATTCTGGATTAAGATATCCTTAGTAGCCCTAGAATCAGTGGCAATCGCATTCGATTGGGACCCAATTTGACTGGCTAAGGCAGCGTTACTACTGGTAACGATAGCAGTTTGCGATGCATCCAAATTAGCAGCAGTAGCAAGCACACTAATTGAACTAGCTGCTTGGCTAGCCGCACTCTTAATCGCACTCGCACTCGCAATTAGACTATTTTGAGCACTAACCGCTGCATTAGCTGTTGCCAGTGCACTTGAAGCCGCTGCATTAGCGGCATCCGCACTGCTAATTGCACTTGTCATTTGAACGTTCGCCGAATTAATGATTGCATTATCCTTATCAATATCGCTAGCATACGAATTAGCTAGACTAGCTGAAACAGCAGCGCTAGCAGCATAGTTAAAGGCAGTTGTATTGAAATCATTAGCGGCGGATGCATTTCCGGCTTTGGCGGCACTAATAGCATTCGATGCATTGGAGGTAGCTAATTGGGCGTTAGAGTTAGTTGCCACACTATCTAAACTAGCCGCATTATACGCTGATTGAGCACTCCTTAATGCAAGTTGGGCAGCAGCACTGGCTGCAGATGCAATTGAATATGCAGCACTCGCCTGACTGGAAGCAGTAACCGCAGTTCTTTCGGCAGCGGTCACATCCTGGTTAACGGAATACGAGGGGTTACTATTAATGCTAGCAACAATTATTGCATTACTATTAACAGCACTTTGATCAGCAATTACCGAACCAATCCCTCCACTAATGCTTTGGACATTGTTAATTGCCTGCTTATTAGTGTTACCTGCGGAACTAGCTGCTGAGCTAGCCACACTATTTGCAATTGATGCGGTTGCGGAAGTCACATTGGAGCTACTATTGGCATTGTTTTCAACTACGGCAGCGGATATCGCTTGTGACGCAGCATTAGATGCCGCTAACGATGCGGTACTCCCTAAATCGGCATCGCTTGATGCCCGTAAGTTAGCGGACGAAGCGCTTCCAGCATATGAAGTTGCTTGGCTAGCATAACTGCTTACCAAGATAGCGGAAGAATTTGCTAAACTAGCCAGCGTTTGAGCCTGACTGTTCAATGAATATGCATTTGCCGACTGCCCCAATTGGGCAGCGACAACCGCTTGACTTGCAACTAGCGATGCTTGATTAGCATTGGAAATTCCTAAGTTATTAGCCTGAGCAGCTTCATCAGCTAAACTTTGAGCCTGACTGGCCGCTGACTTAGCTTGGGAACTAGCAATTTGGGCATCCGCTAACGCTGAATTAACGATTGTGGTTTGTGAAGCTGCGGTTGCAGCAGCGCTAGCAATCGTTTCGTTACTTGGGTAGTTAGAGGCCAGGGAGCTAATTAAGTTGCTGTCACTATTAATTTGCACCTTATTTAAACTAGTCTGGGTCGTCCATTTTCCGGCACTTTGGTTAGAATCGGTAGCTTGACTATTTTGAGCACTAACCGTACTGCTGGCAAGGTTCCCCGCACTAATGGCGTTTACAGCGTTATTCGAAGTGGCACTTGCAGTGTTAATTGCATTTAATTGGGCGCTGGATGCTGATTGAGCAACGGAGCTTGCTAGTGAAATTCCACTAGCAGCAGCGGTGACAACTGCATTGTAGCTATTCGCTTGACTGATTGCATTCCTTTGAATTAAAGCAGTGCTTGATAACGCAGTGGAAGCACTGGCAACCGCATTCGCAGCGGAGGAAGCGGCAGTGCTTGCTACTAATGCATCGCTGTTAAATTGATTGGCGTCCGAAACGTCCCCAGCATTTGCAGCACTAACCGCACTTGATGCATTTTCTGATGCTAAGCGCGCTTGTTGACTAGCTAGTTGATTGGCAGCACTAGCAGCATCAGTCAAACTAGCGGTAGTCGATTGCATAGATTGAACGATTGAATTTGCACTGCTTTCGTTTGCCGAAGCCACCTTAGCACCACTAGCTAAAATTGAAGCGGAGTGAGCTGCACTGTTAATGACAGCATTACTTGGGGCACTAGATTGAAGCCCCGCAATCGCACTATTAGATTGGCGCAATTGATTATAAGTGCCACTAGTAGCTTGATTCAAACTATTTGCAGCAGCAGCTGCGGAAGCCATTTGATTGCTTTGGGTAGTTGCACTTTGGTTGGTTTGGCTAGCATTGACACTCGTTTTGGATGCGCTAACGGAAGTTGCATCCGCTAATGATACCGCACTATCTTGAACACTTGCAGCTGATTGAGCAGCATTACGTGCGGATGTAACACTAGCAGTGGCAGTATTCACTAATGCAGCGTCAGATTTAACCCGATTATATGCAGATTGAACAATCGCATTAAATTCTGCAACTGACTGCGCATTTGCGGAAACCTGTCCTGCAAATACACTAGCAGCTGAAGCAGCGGCCGCCGCCTGGCTATTAAGCGTAACGGCAGCACTAGCATTCCCCGCGGTAGCTGCACTAATGGCTTCAGTAGCAATGGAAATTGCACTTGCTGCATTCGCAATCGCATTTGAATTTGCAATCGCGGCCGCCGTCGATGCCGAATCGGCACTGGACTGCGCAGCATTGGCTGATTGGTTGGCACCACTAGCATCATCCGCAACAGAACTAATGAATGATTGTTCCGCATTCGCAGCGCTTAATTCAGCTTGAATCATAGTATTATCAGAATGGCTAGCTAGGATTACCGCAATGCTAGCTTGATCACTAGCTGCTTGGGCACTCGCTGAAGCAACCACGTTGATTACTGAGCTAGTATTATCATTAGCTACCGTTGCTTGTGCACCTAAACTGCTAGCCACTAGTGACTGGGCGAGTGCATCGGATGAAGCAAGCACAGCTACACTGGTCATTGAACTAGCACTGGCAATTGCTTGATCCTGAACACTGGCTGCAGATTGAGCAGTGGTCTTAGCGTTCGATGCAGTAATCGCGGCCTGGGATGCAGTATTAAAAGCACTTGAAATCGAGCTATTAATTGAAATGATTTGACTAGCGTATGCACTAACGCTACTTGCATATTGGCTGGCAAGATTAGCAGCAGCCCCGGCATTTTGAGCTTGACTTTGTGCCACATTATTCAAACTATCAGCAACTGATGAATTCCCTAATTGAGCTTCAATCGTTGCCTGAGCCGCATTGCTAGCTGCTAACGTCGCGTTATTCTGAGCAACCGAATTAGCAGAGCTATTTTGCAGCATGGCAGCTTGAGCACTATTTTTAATCGTTTGGGCTACAGTGGATGCAGATGCAGCAGTTGATAGGGCTAAACTAGCCGTATTTACCGCCGAACTTGCACTTTGTTTAGCAGCAATGATTACTGCGTTACTAGAATGGTTAAAAAGTTCAGCATCCACTGCAATTGAATCGTTAAGCGCGGTGCCTTGCGCACTAGTTAATTGACTAGTGACCACAGAAACGTTATTAGCAGCACTAACAGCTTGGCTATTTGAAGCGCTCGCCGAATTCATGGCACCGTTAGCACTCGCTGAATTGGCACTCGCTTGATCAACACTGTAACTAGCAGACTTAACTTCAGCATCCTGAACGTTAGCAGCAGTTGTTGCAGCCACTTGAGCACTATTGGCAGCTGCATTAGCAGCGTTAATGATTACCGCTGCACTAGCAATTTGGGAGTTAGCAACTGAAACCTGTGCATTATATTTATCAACATCAAGCGCAGCTAACTTAGCATTATCGGCAGCTGACTTAGCGTTTGCCATTGTCACTGCAGCCTGGCTGTTGAATGTTTCGGCATCGCTTGTACTGCCGACTACAGCAGCTGATTTAGCCTTTGCAATTAAATCATTAGCAACAATCGTATCACTTTGGGCTAACGAATTATTGGCAACTACCGAATCATTAGCAACGCTTGCGGAACTATTCGCTAATTGAGCAGCTGCATTTTGTTGACTGGCAACGCTAATTGCTGAATTGGCACTGGTAATAGCAGCATTAGCAGTCGCTAACGCTGATTGAATAGCCGTATTACTTGGGTGAGTCGATAACGATTGTTTAATAACGGTAGCTGCACTAGTAACTGAATCGTTAACTGATTCAACTTGGGTAAGCGCTGTGGTTGCTGAAGAAGCAAGTTCGACAACACTATTATTAACCATCCCTGCTGACTGTTGAACGGTATTACCAGAACTAGCAATCGTTTGCGTGGCACTATTGATTGAATCAGCACTACTGATTGCCTGGTCTTGCACACTAGCAGCAGACTGGGCAACGCTATTTTGTTGACTAGCGGTACTCATGGCTGAGCTAACTTGAGTCAACGCATCGTTTGCGGAACTAAGGGCCGCATTGGCAGCATCGCTATCCGCTGCAACAGCGATTGAATTATCCTTAGCAGCCGCAGCATATGAACTAGCTACTGAAGCCGCTACTGAGGCCTGAGCATTGGCATTAGCTGCGGCGGCTTCACTGCCAAGACTGGCATACGATTTAGCAATATTAGCATAGCTACTTGCTACCGTGGCCGCAGAACTAGCACCAGCCGCATTAATGACTGCTAGTGAAGCTGCGCTAGCTGCATTTTGACTATTAATTTGAGCCTGGGTAGTTGCACTATCAGCAACCACACTTGCAGACTGAGCTGCAACTAGTGCTTGACTAGCACTAGCGACGGCTACTTGAATAACCCCGTTACTTGCGTGACTGGATAGGGCCGCATTGGCAGCATTAACGGCTGCACTAGCACGATTAGTTTCATTAGCTGCATTCCTAATCACCACTGTTGCTTGGGATACAGCAGAAGTAACGGAATTAAGACTAGTTGAATTACTCTGTACTACTGCCGCTGCCTCATTAGAAGCAGTCACGGCGCTATTAGTAGCCGCATTAGCGCTGGCAATTGCAAGGCTTTCAGCACTTGAGGCTGATTGCGCCGCACTGTTTGCACTTGAAGCAGCTAAAATCACGCTCTCAATTAAGATTTCGTTTTGCGCCGCACCGTCAGCAGCCATTGAAGCAGTTTCAGCATAACTAGAGATGGCAAGGTTGGCACTGTTAACCGCACTAGCCGCACTAGATGCAGTTGATGCCTCTTCTGAAGCAGTGGAGTTCACTGAAGAAGCTACCTTAGCACTCCCCTCCTCAGCATAAGAACTAGCAAGTATTGCATTACTGATTGCTAAGGCGGCATAGCTTTGTGCAACTGAACTAGCAGCAATTGCGACTGAATACACTGATGATGCTAAGCTGTTAGCCGTCTGTGCCTGTTGGTTAGCAACCGATGCTGACGAATTTAATCCGCTCGCAACAACGGAAGCCGATGTAACAATGACTGCAGCACTTTGAATAATCGCGTTACTTGGGTTATTACTGAGCGCTACACTAGTTGAGCCATTAAAATCAGCAATGCTTGAATTTCCGTTTGAAGTGAGCACCGTTGATGAGTTAGCAGCGGAAGCATACTGGGATGCAATATCATTGAATGCTTCAGCAGCGGTAATTGTGTTCGTTGCATTTGAGACCGCACTATTAGCACTGTTTGAAGTAACCACTGCAGAGTAGGATCCTAAACTCCCCTCGTATGAAGCAATCTGAGCACCATAGTTATAACTAGAAGCTAGCGAAGCCGCAATGGAGGCGTTGGATTCAGCAATCGAAGCCCGCACGGAAGCGGAAGCAGCGGTTGAAGCAAATATGGACGCTTGTTGAGCAGCCGATGAAGTGCTGCTTGCTGAATCGTTAGCAACCGTTGCATAACTACTTGCCAGAACGTTAGCTGCAGAAGCCGCACTATAATTTCCAGCATACGCATAACTACTTGCTAAGGAGGCCTTATCAGAAGCACTAGTAACAGCTTGACTAACCGCTTGGCTAAGGGCAATAGCAACGCTTGAAGCAGATTTTGCAGCCACATTGGCATCACTAGCTTGACTATTTGCAATGGATGCATCAGATTTAGCGGAGCTAGCTAATACTTCCGCTGATTGGGCTAGGGCCACCGTGGTTTGGATTACCTTATTAGCTTCATTAGAGCCCAGTACCGCCATTGCCGATTGCCATTGATTATAAGCATTGTTGTTATAGCTACCGGCTAAACTAGTGGATTCACTGGTCTGGCTAGTAAACTTATCCGCATCAGTCGAATAACTACCAGCGCTGGCTGCTGCGATTGAAGCAGCCCGATTTGCTCCTTCTGCAAATGAATTGGTTGAACTAGCACTAGCAATTTCTGCAGATTCAAGAATCGTGGCTGATGAAACAATTGAGCCCGCAATGGAAATCTGACTGGCGGCTGAGTTAGCAACACTAAGGGCACTAGCCGCATTACTAGCCGCTTGAGCAGCTTGACTAGCTGCACTTTGCGCGGTTGAACTAGCAATCGAAGCGTCTTTAATGGCGGCATTTGCTTCATTGGCGGCAGAAACAGCAGTGCTAGCAGCAGTGCTGGCCGCATCACTATCACCTGCAACCGATGCAGATTGAACTAAACTATTGGCTCGACTTTCTACCTGATTAGCAACTGAAGCTGCTGTACTTGCAGTGTTAGCCGAGCTAATGGCTGACTGGACAGCTTTAACTGCTGAATCCGCCACGCTAATTTGGGCAATCGCATCTGAATTAGCCTGACTAGCAGCTATAGCTTGAGTCGCTGCCGTACTAGTAGCGGAACTAATTACCGCATTTTGTGAGTGACTGTCTGCAAGGGACGAAATGACACTATTGGTCTGTGACACTTGGCTAGCAACCACACTAGTGGCAACTGCATTAGATTTAACGACTCCAGAATTACTATCAGTGGCATTACTATTGTTAATAATGCCCGCACTGTTTGCATTAACCCCACTGGTATCAGAGGTAGCGGTCGCACTCGCTGAACTAGCTAAGCTTACCGAACTATCAATTGCACTTCTGATTGCTGAATTTGCGGTATTCGCTGCAGATTGAGCAACACTGACTGCACTTGAAATTGTGGCCTGATCAGCAGCGACCATTGAAGCAGCGACGGAACCAGCCGTTAGTGCTGCATTTGCAATTGATGTTTGTTGGGCAACCAATTCTGAATTGGATTCAGCTGTTGACATTGCACTCATTGCAATAGCGGCTGCGGTGGATGCAGTTGCTGAATCGCCATTGTTCGCAGCAGAGGAAGCAGCTAATGCAGCACTCGCCGCAGTCGAATTAGCAACACTAGCAGCGACAGAAGCAACTGTGGCAGTGCTACTTGCCTTAGCTAAAGATGATTGAGCAACTACTACAGCTGATGCCTGCGCCTGCTGGTCGGCGAGCTTAGATTGAATTGCAGCACTAGCTGAACTAACCACGCTGGTGGCAGAACTAACGGCTGAATTATCAGCATTACGATTATTTAGACTACTAATAATACTAGTGGCAATGCTGATGGAATTAGCATTGCTTATGGTTGCAATATTCACGCTAGTAACGGTTGCTGAATTAGCGTTCACTGTATTCCCAGCACTAGAAACGGTGTTAGAACCACTGCCAACGGATTGATTATATTGCCCCGCTTTTTGGCTTGCGGAACTAGCAACCACCGCATTGGAAATTGCATCAGCGGTTTGAATGGCAACTTGGTTAGCAGAACCGGCAACCACAGCAATCGAACTAACGGTAACTAGATCCAGTTGAGCGGTGCTAGCAGCATTTGAAGCCACGCTAGTTGCTGATTGGGCAGTCGCACTAGCAGTTTGCGCATCGACAATTGCTGAGTTAGCAACTTTAACAGCTGAACTCGCCAGTGAAGCAGCGGTACTGGCGGCTGCACTATTAATTGCCACACTTGCTGACTGGGCAATAATCATTTGCGCATCCGCAACGCTCATCGCTGAACTGGCTAACGATAATGCGTTAGCTGCACTTTGACTTGCCACAGATGCGGATGCACTGGCATTTGTGGCAATCTTAACTTGATTAGTAGCATCTGTACTAACCTGAACAGCAGCGCTATTCGCCGAGTTAACAACTGAATTAACACTACTAATTTGGGCATTGGCCGAGTATTGACTAGCAATACTGTTTGTAGCTGATAAATCAGCCTGGATTTGGGTAACAATTGAAGCACCCTGTGAAGAACGCTCAGTAGTGTCGCTAACAAACGAATTGGTGTTGATGCCAGCGGAAACAACCTCATTATTAATTGAATTAACGAGTCCATTAGCAGTGGACGTAGCAACTACAGCAGAACTAGCAACGCTATTGGCAATTGATAATCCGCTGTGAATTGCGGAGGTTGCATCTGAAGCGGCCCCGCTAGCATTAATTGCAGCACTGGTAACTGCACTTTGGGCAGCATTAATAGAATCAACCGCAGCACTAGCTTCCCTTGATTGTTCAGTTGCAATTGATGATTGTGTCATTGCACTAGTAAGGGCATTCGCTGCACTTTGACTCGCTGCCGATGCAATTGCAGCATCACTTTGAACCGCATCTAAGTCGCCATTATTAGCATCCACTTGGGCTGCTGATGCAGCAGAACTGGCTACTGAGTTGGCGGTGGATGCAATTGACTCGTACTGACTAGCACTTAAGCTAGCAAGCACCATCGTTGAACTAGCAATTGCTGCAATCGATGCTTGTTGGATAGCCGCATTCGATGCAGAATTAGCAATTGAAACAGCAGCACTAATTACTGCATTGGCACTAGCAACAACTGGATTAGTAGCGTTATTAACGTTTAAGACCGCAATCGAATTCATAGCACTAGTGACTGAAGCAGCATTGACGCTCACCGTACCCGTTACAGAATTAACCGCACTTGAATAACCGTTAACCGCATTCTGTGATGAAGTTACCGCCGTACTATTATTAATAACTGAACTATTCGCATCACTAGTTGCAACCGCTAAAGAATTAGCGGCACTAGCGATTGATTCAGCACTTACAATCGTTAACGCCACGGAAGCTGCTGATTGAGCAGTCGAATTAGAAGCACTGACAACGATCGCATCTGAATTAGTGGCATTTAAAGCAATGTTAATTGCAGTTGAGGCAGCTTGAATGGCAGCACTAGCTGAAGCTGCAGTACTATTAGCAGCACTAACCACTTCAGCGTCTGAGTTAGCAGCACTAGCAGCAGCACTGGCTCCCCCACTATCAAGGTTATTAGCAGCGGCACTAAGTGCATTTAATTCATTGGCCACCTGGGTAGCGGCACTAGCAGCAGTTGATTGCGCAATCGAAGCGCTTGCACTGGCCGCTGTAACAATCGCCAGCTGTTGACTCGCTACCTGGGATTGATTAGCAGCATCTAAACTCCCCGCTGCAAGCGAGCTTACCGCAGCAGACGTAACCGTTACTAGGCTGTTAGCCACAGCGTTATTACTGTAAGCTGATCGAACCGAATTAACTACTGATTGTGCGGTGTTGGCACTCCCTAATTCTGCGTTAATTTGACTTTCAACACTTCCAATGGAGGTTACAGCACCATTGGCAGATTGAGCAGCCGAACTCATAAGATTAACGGTATTAGTAACCAACGAATTGTTGTTTTGGGCAGTGGTGGCCGCATTATCTGCAATAATGGTGGAACGATTAATTCCACTACTGATTGCAACTGAAGCAACAATGGCAGCTTTTTGCGCATTAGTAGCTGTAGTACTAAATTCATTGGTATTGGAAGTCGCTACCAACGCAGCGGCAGAACCATTCGCATTTGCTGAATTAACTGCTGTAGCTTGCGCACTAGCGTCTGCAACTGCAGCCTGAGCAGCAGCTAATGCCGTGTTAGCAGTTGAGAGCGCACTAGCTGCCAGTGCTGAATCCCCAGCGTTAGCAGCTGAGACTGCAAAACTAGCAGCGCTATTAGCAATTGAGTTTTGGTAACTCACCGTTGAGGTATCGGCACTCACCTGAGCATTAGCTAAAGAAGCTGCAATGGAGGCAGCATTAGCAATTGATGACTGCTCAGTGGCACTTTGGACCGCGGTGATCGCCACACTCGATGCTGATTGAACCACGTTATTAGCACTAGCAACAAATACGTTATCAGCGTTATAGCTAGCTAACGCTCCAATCGTAACCCCTGCGTTTGAAAATACTGCACTATTATTTTGAACGGTAGCACTAGCACTACTGGCCTGTGCGGAGTAAATATTCGCACTATTATTAGCACTGGATACGCTTACTGACGTTTGGTTAACGGATAGGTTGTATCCACTTGTCATGCTAGCAATTGAAACCGCATTACTTGCCGTCGAAGAAGCAATTGCCGTTTGTGATTCTTGATTAGCATAGGATTGAGCAATTACCACCGCTTGGCTTGCAATGATGTAATCACCATTTGCGGTCGTAATGGCAGCACTAACTTGATCAGCGGCACTTTGCGCCACTGCACTATTTGATTGGGCAACCGTAGCGGCACTTTGCGCAATTGATGCGTATGATAATGCAGCTGAGGCGGCTGAACTAGCGGCAATACTATCACCAGCAGCAGATGCTGAACTAGCAGCAACGCTTTGGGCGGCAGCCGAGTTAGCGGCTGCTTGGGCTGCTTGGGAATTAACAATCGCAATCGAATTTGCGGAACTAGCAACAGCACTAGCCGAGTTAGCAATTGATTGTTGGACATCGGCATTTACACTGGCGCTGTTAGCAATCACTGTCACTGAACTAACGTGACTATAAGCAATGCTAATCGCACTATTTTGTGAACTTTGCAGTGCGACTGCACTTGCACTGCTGTTGATGGAGTTCGCTAAACTAGCCTGTTGACTGGCTTGCGTGCTATTACTTTGAACTAACGATGTATTACTAGTAATGCTATTGACGTTACTAGTGATTCCATTAGTGGCAGAACCCGTAGCATTAGCGGCAATTGAAGCATCACTAGCGGCGCTACTTGCAGTGACACTAGCCGAGCTTAGCCCACTATCGATAGCGCTCTTAGCAGCACTAGTGGCACTAGATGCATCAAATGCTGCTTGTGAAATCGCACTGTTATTATTCGAGATTTGAGCGGAAGCGAGTGCAGCAGTGCTGAGTGCGCTTTGCATGGCAGCGGATTGAACGGCTGCATTACTAGCAGCCTGAGCAGCAACTGCAGCGGCACTACTTGCAACCTGATTAGCGGAACTAGCGACCGCCGAATTCCCGTTAGTGGCAGCGTTCGATGCAACAACGGCTGCACTGACAGCAGTAGCGTAAGCTGACGATGCTGATGATCCAGCAAGCACGGCCTGATTACTTGAAATGATTACCGCTTGATTAGCAGAGCTTAATGCTGCCATATCACTCGTAACTACCGCAGTAGCGGAACTTGCTGCTGATAAGGCAGCATTAACAACTGAATTAGCGCTACTAACAACCGGATTTGTGGCATTCTTTTGGCTTAGGCTGGCCATTGTAGCTGAATTAGAATCAATCGAAGTAGTTGCGCCACTAATTGCCGTTGATTGAGGGACGGCTCCACTAGCAACCTGGCTAATTGAGCTTACTGCAGAATCATTTCCGCTAGCTGAGAGACTAACTGCCGAACTATCTTGACTAGCTTGAGACGCAAACCCAGCAGCAGCACTGGCATTATTAACCGCAGCAACCGTGTTTTGGATAACGGTTAATGCGGAACTAGCTGAACTTAAGTAGGTGGATATAAAGCGCTTATCATTGGCTGTGGCAATTGATGCTGAGTTAATTGCTGATGAGGCAGTCGATGCCAATGCCCCCACAGATTGAACAGTACTTGAGGCACTGCTAATGATTTGGGCCGCAGAAGTAGCTACCGACGCAGCAATTGATGCCGTTATGGCATCACTATTAGCAACTGCTGACTGCACACTGGCATTTGCAGATTGAACAACGGAATTAGCTAGACTAGCCGCAGCAGATGCGCTGGCCACACTTTGGCTAGCTGATGAGATTACAACCGCTGCTGATGCAGCAACATTACTTTGGGAATTAGCATCGGAATTATCTAATTGGGCAATTGTATTGAAAAAGTTAACTGCTGAAAAAGCACTACTTAATAATGAATTGCCAACAATATTGGCAGTAGCAGAACTTGCCACCGCAGCAATTGAACTCGTTTGTGAGCTAATTTCACTTACCACGACGGAGTCGCTACTGGTACTAGTAATGGTAATTGCGGCTGTTGAAGACCCATCAGCCAAACTAGAAACAGTGTTAGCAATTGAACTAATATTTATACTTACTGATTGGCCAGTCGCTGCAGTCTGAATTGAAGCAGAGCTCAACTCGCTACTAATGGTGCTAACGGCACTGCTAGCAACTGAAGCAGCAATTGATGAGTAACTACTTGCTTGGCTCGCATTAGAGTAGGAAACTTTAATAATAGAAAAAGTATTACTATACGCGCTGCCTGCAGCATTAAAGTAAGGATTGGTAGCATTTGCATATGAAGATGCCATAGTGATCACTGAGGAGGCAACTTGGTATGCAGACTGAGCCAAACTAGCATTTCCCACGTTAGCAGCACTACTTGCAGCTATAATTGCAGACATCAGAACAGCACTATTAGCACTAATCTGATTAAAGTAGCTCGTCGTTGCGATTGAAGCTGTGTTCAACAGAGAAGAAACCGAATTATATTGGGATGCTTGGAAACTAGTGACTGAGCTTGCGCTAGTGTAGGCTGGAATAATTGATGCCATCACACTATCTGCGTAGCTAATTGTAGAGTCCGAGGCGTTGCTAACTGATAATGAAGCAACTACTGACTGAGCAGAGCTAATGCCACTAGAATGTGATTGAACACTACTGTTAGCAGAGTTAATTCCACTTTGAGCAAAGACAAAATTACCCATAATCTCAATTGTAATCTGGGCGTTAGATACGGAATTATAATAACTAGCAAAGTTACTGGAATCCGCACTTGTTTGATTAGCATAGGACTGTGCAATCGATGCGTTCATAACGTTATTAGCGTATGAAAATGCACTTTGGGCTGCCATACTAGCTACCGCAAAATCGCTTTGGGCTAATTTAGCAGCGTTAGAAGCATTAATGGAGTTTGTAATGACGGCTGAACTAGCCAACTGGGCCGCTGCAACAGCGCTACTAACAATATTAGATGTAGTAACTACGTTTTGCGCTGCTTCACTAGCAGCGGTACTATTCATTGCTGAAAAAGCTGAACTAGCGTTAGCTGTATCCGCACTTAACCTAACGATTGCATTCGAAGCAGCACTTGCAGCTGCATTAGCACTACTAATGGCTACTAGGTATGCACTCATTGCATTTGAAGCATTTATACTTTGGGCACTAGCGTTTGCATAAGCTGATTGAGCAAGGCTAGCGGCAGAACTCGCAAGTGAATTATTACTATTGGCGTAGTTGTTACTGGTTAACGAGCTATCAATTGCATTAGCACTTGAAGCAGCAGAATTAGCAATTGATAGTTGACTAGCTACTTGTGAATAGTTTTGGTTAGCAATTGAAACATCCGAATCAATATTTGGAGCATCACTATTTGCCGAAGAAACTGCAGAAGCTACAATTAAACCATTAGCATTAGCCCCGCTAGCAGCAGAATTAGTGATTTGAGTTGAGCTACTTACCTCACTACTAATCTTATTAGTAGCGGAGGTCATTGCCGAATTAGCAGCAGAGACGGTACTACTGATTGCATCAAGCGCACTGGATGCGGAACCGGCAGCAAGTGAGGCAGCTATCTCCGCTGAAGCAGCAATTGAATACTGTTGAGAAGCATACGCAGAGACGGTTCCGGCGTCCGTTGCGATGCTAGCAGCCGCACTCTGGGCACTTGAAGCAAGAGCGATGTAATTAAAACCACCGCTAGCAGCAACCAAGGCATCCGACAATACTGAAGAAGCCTGGCTACTTACTAACGTTGCAATTGAAGATGCCGTCACTGCATTACTAAATGCGGTACTTGCTGAAGCAGCCATCTGATTAGCAATACTAGACTGGTTAGCTACCAGTCCTGTTACGGAATTAATTGCAGAATTAGCTTGGCTAACAAATACGCTTGCGTTATTAATGTCTTGATTATTAATGTTATTGGATGCTAATGAACTTAAAGCGCTGGAAGTAACCGCAAACGAGTTAGCGAGACTCCATGCCGTTCCAGAAAAGGAGTTAGCTTCAGATTCGTAACCATTAGTAGCAGTACTTGCGTTAACCGTTTGAGTGTAATATGAATTGGTATTTTGATTATCAGAATTAACAATAGAAACACTGCTGGAAGTAAGTGCTGCTAAGCTCTGTGTCTCAGCATAAGCAGATGCAGATCGGTAGTTATTAGACTGCAGCCCTGCATTATTAAACATCTTTAGTCGATCAATGGTAATCGCATTATATGCAGAATTGACCGCAACAATTGCAATTGAGGCACTTGCACTAGTGGCAACCACTGCGTTTGAAGCCGCACTAAGCAGTGTGGCTTCAGAAATTGCAACACTCGCAGCAGAACTAGCTAATAGGCTATCATTAGCTAACTGGGCAGCACTAGCGGCAGAACTAGCAGCACTAATTGCATTGGAATAACTAATAATTGCAACTGAAGTACTATTTGCAAATGCCACCGCATTAGATGCGGTTACACTAGCCGAACTAAAAATTGCATTTTGCGAATTTAAATCAGCAAATAAAGCGTTATTAGCACTAACTAATTGGCTAGCTTGGCTTGCAATTGATACAATGGCGCTATTGGAGGAATTGGCAGCGGCAACCGAATTAATTTGTTGATAGTAGGAGTTAAACTCGCTGTAATCGTAGTTAGCAGCATCAAAGTTCGAATTACTAAAACTTACGGTCAAAGAACTAACCGATGCTTGACTAGCTAAATTAGAGTTGTTAGAACTAGCAGAGGTGAAATCAGCACTAGCGGAATTATTAGCACTGCTAACCTGATTAACGTCAGATTGAATCCCATTGCTGATTGCAATGGAAGCACGATTAAACGCAATGCTTGCGGTTGTTGAAGCATTGGATATGGAATTATTGTCAGCGTATAAACTAGCAGCAGCACTTTCCCCAGTGGTCTTATATGAACTTACGGCACTGGCAATTGAAGCTAGTTGGCCAGTGTAAGCAGTGATTGCACTAAGTGCACTATTGGCATTGGAAGCAGCAATCGATGCACCCGAAACATTGTAATTAATAACCGCAGTACTTGCCGCCGCATTTTGCGTAATTGCAACTGAATTAGCAGCGGCAATCGCAATTGCAATACTAGAAGCAATGGTATTTAGACTTGTAACTGACGCTAGATTGGCGCTAGTTAACGCAAAATTACTGTTTGCATCACTAAGCGCAGTCTTAGTTGCAACACTCGCAGAATTAAAAACGCTGTTTGCACTACTTACGTCAGGATTAACACTATTTAAAACACTTAGTGACGCCATTGCGGAGCTAGTTACGCTAAAGCTAGTGGTAGCAACTGAAATTGATGCACTCATATTGGTGGCGTTACTTAGGTTGTTTCCTGCTGATGATTGTTGTAATGAAGCAGCGATTGCTATTGATCCAGCTGAGGTGTTTTGACCGCTTAAATTAGTTGCAACGCTGCTTGTCGTTGCATAATACGATGCGGTAATCACAGCCGTTGAAGCCATATTTGCATATGAAATAGCCGCAGCTGCATTATTAACGGCAACCACGTAATCACTATTGATGGCAACGGAAGCTAACGAAGCCGCAGCTTGAGCAGATTGAGCAACTGAATTCGCAGCATTTGCAGTAACTAGTTGGGCCCGTTCACCATTAATTGCAGCAGTAGCCACTTCAGCAGCACTAATTACAATTGATGTTTGGTCAACGGTTGCCGAATTGAACCGATCGTTATAGGCAGAATTGGCAACGGAATTAGCCGAAGCAGCAATTGCAGAGTAAGAAGCTGCCAAGCTATTGGCATTCGATAAACTCATTAATGCGTTCGCAGCGGCACTGCTTGCGTTAACAAGTGCAATGCTTTGTTGATTGGCATCACTTAATGCCCCACTTGCCAATGCAGCAACCGAATTAGCCATGGAATTAGCTGTAATAACCTGTGAATTGTTAGCGTTATTACTAAAAATATTGTTGGCAGTAGCTTGGGCAGCAGCGGCACTGCTATTAGCGCTAACAACAGAACTATAAACACTATTGGCAGCTGTAAAACTACCGTTCACCGCACTGATTGCAAGCGTTCCGGCACTATAGCGAGTAACAACGGAACTAGCCAAGTTAGCAACCGATGCATTGGCAGATGAAGCATTGGAGGAAGCGCTTGTAATATCATTTAATAGCCTACCAAGCGCCTTGTCGACCGCTGATTGAGCACTATTAGCAGCACTAACTGCTGAATTCCCGTTTACATTTGCGCTGATTGCATTATTAGAAGCAACAACTGATAAACTATTAGCAATACTACTTTGGGTAGCAACAATTGAAGCATAGGAAGCGGCTGCCGACTGAGCAGCAACTGCATTAGCACTAGCGGTAGCGGTAGCTAACGAATTCCCAATTGCTGCTGACTGGTTTGCCTGAGCTGCATAACTCGATGCAGCTGCGTTAGCACTACTTGCACTAGCGGCTGCTCCGCTAGCGATTGAATTTGCAGCAGTAGCGACTGAATTAGCCGAACTAGCAATTGATGCTTGTTGGCTAGCTAACCGATTGGCTGAACTAATAATAATCGCGGCCGCACTAACCGCTGAGTTGGCATTTTGAACTTCAGGCCGATCAGCATAACTAGATTCCAGTTCAGCCATTATGCTGCTGGTTCCAGAAAATGCAGTTTTAGCTGATGAAACTTCTGAATTAGCGAAACTAGTCGTCTGCTGATTTAAATTAATATTAATTTGACTACTACTAATTTCGTTGCTTGCCGACATCGCATTACTTACTGAAACACTAGCACTTATAGCCGCATTGTTAGCATTTGAGGCATCCGTATTCATCTTAGTAATCAATGCATTAATACTAGTAAGAGCATTTGAAGCACTGACGTTTTGACTGTTAATCCCGGAAACATTGTTTGCAACTATTGATAGTGCAGTACTCATTGATGCATAGTAGCTAGAAGCTGCGACATTAGCACTGCTAGCAGAACTAGTGTATCCCGCAATTGCTGACATTGATTTTTGAACATCGTTTACGGAACCCAATAATTCAGTTAAGTCATTGTAGTTAGCATTGCTAGAGTCACTGGCAACTAAGTTCAGGGTCGTATTAATCGCACTACTATTATATTGGGTTGTAATTGCAGCGGTACTGATAGAACCTTCTAATCCATTAGCATTACTGATTTTTTGATTATTATCACTAGAATAAAGTTGTGCTAAACTAGCAGCCGATGAAGCTGCTAACGCATAGGACTGAATTGTAGAATTGCTTGGTTTAGTAGCAGCAATGCTAACGGCAACACTAGCGTTTGAAACCGCATCACTTGCAATTGATTGGTAACTACTTTGAATTGCGTTATTAGAGGTCACTGAAGAAGCCCCAGCAGAAGAGTAGCTATTAGCTGAACTAACCGCTGCAGAAGCAAATTGAGAATCTAAAATTGCAGCGCTGTAAGCTGAACTAAACACACTGGATGCATAACTATTGGCATATATACTAGCGGAATTAGCAGCATTTGAAGCAACACTTTGTTGTGTAACAAAGGTTGTTGATTGGAAAGTGGCCTTAGCATAAGCTGAACTAGCAGCGTTAATCGCGGAATTAGCCACTGAACTGGAATTTGTGGCCACTTGAGATTGCAAGCTGATGTCACTCGCTAAACTAGTTAACTTACTGAAAATGCTGCCGGTAATTTGATTGTAACTAAGTGAACCTAAAGTATTCGAGAAATTGGTTGCATCCTGATTAGCAGCGTTATATGCACTGCTTACATCCACGTTAGCACTCGATGCTGCTGAATTGGCGTTACTGATGTCTGTATTCTTGGAATTTACGACACTCGCCCCGCTACTAAAAGCGTTAAGCGCACTCTGGGCCAGATTATTGAACCCAGTTGCAGCATCGTTATTAGGAATTAAGCTATTAATTAAACTAGTTGTTGCAGCATAACTCGCGATGCTATTGGTATATGAAACTGCGGAATTATAAAATACCGCCCCACTATTGAAAGTGCCATTAGTTGCAACTGAGGCGCTACTTACAGAAACCGAATTAGCTGATACGTTAATGTAAGCTTGCGCCACAGCGCTACTTAATGAGTTCATTACTGATGAAAAATCAGTGGCAGCGGCATAGGCACTGCTAGCAATTAACTGCACTGCAGATGCGCTTTGTTCATCAGCAATCGCACTTAATGCCGCATTACTGGCAATAACATTATAGCTATTAATTGCACTAATTTGCGCATTCGCCTGCGTCGCAATACTAGTTGTGGCTACCGCGGCACTAGATGCAGCAATAGAAAGGGCCGTTTGGGCACTAATCGTCATCCCCCGCGCATTATCTAGCGCCGCACTGGCACTTTGAGCGGTCGAAAGCGCTAAACTTGCGGCAACGTTATATGAAGCCAAACTACTACTTAAAGAGTTGGCAGTACTGGATGCAGAACTAGCAATTGATGTTCGTAAACTAGCATCGTTAGCGTAATTAGTGGCAGTTGATAACGCTGAAGAAATAACGCTAGCTGAACTTGCGTACCCTGGAATATTAGTGTAAACAGAACTATTCAATGCTGAACCTAAACTGGCAATATAAGAAACCACACTATTAGTTTCTGAATTAGCGGAATTAGCCGATGAATAGTAAGGATTCGGTACTAATGAAGCAACCAGACTATCATTATTGTAAACCGCGGTACTTGCATTAGTTGCAGCCTGAACATCTTGAGCAGCATTATTAACGATAATTGCGTTATCAATAATTGTTCCGGAAGTCGTTTGATTAGAATTATTAGTTGGCCCCAGGACTGGGTTATGATTCGTATTAGTTGTTGTATTAGTTCCATCAGCATTGTTGGTTAACAACACACTTTGATTCGTAACAACGTATTGAGCATCAATAATAACACTAGTAATCGGGTCGGTCCCAGCTGCGTTTAGTGGCCGGACGTACTGGTAAGAATAACTGCCATCCCGATCCTTTGTAAACGCTGAAAATGGGATTGCAATTGTATAACCGTTCCGATAATAAGGATCATCGACCTGCGCTGCCACTTGGTCTGGATTTTGAATCATCGTTGTAGAACCGATTGGCAATTCATCGTTGTCAGGAGTATTTCCGTTAGTGCTTACCCGAACGTAAATATCCTTAGTCGTATCCAAAACGTTAGCAACAACGATTTTAGCTGATAAATCGTATCCTGAAGTGGATTGACCAGTTGTATCCTTAACAATATTAGTTTGACCACCAATATAAACGGTTGGTGAGGCTAAGAACGATAAGTAGTGAGATTGCGTGTTGCTAAACCCATTTAGAACATTATCAATTTGTTGTTCACCGTTAATATTGTAAACGGTAATTGGATTGAATCCGCTATTCTGTTGCCCAATCATAACCATATATTGTGGGCTAGAATCACGGCTCTCATTAACCTGACCAATCACTGAATATGCGGTAATTGGCGGACTATTAAAGAACTTCCCATAATTAGTTCCATCAGTCACTCCCTGATCATTATTCAAACCATTTTTACTGAAAATGATTTGACTTCCGGGATTATTCAAGACAACGGTTCCTAAGTTGTTTAGAAGGGTCAGACTGTTCGTCCCCCCATCCGTGTAAATGTATAAATTACTAAGGTTTTCAACGTCCAAGTTTCCCTTGATTGTTACTAAATTCCCACTAAATCCAGTGAGTGATTTAGTAGCATGCGCACTAAACACACCACCATTTTTAACGGTGACATTTCCATTCAAATTAATTGGGTTAAGGTCATTTAATTTATTTGAAAAGACAGTTTCTAGCGTTCCACCGTCAATATAAACATTACTATTGTTGAAAGTATAAATTGATGAGGCGCCATTAGTTGGGGTAATTGTTAGCCGTGCATTTCTATTAATGGTTAAGGAACTAGAAGCGTTTGTAAGAATGATTCCATTATTAGCGGAGGCATTCGTTCCAAACGATCCAGAGTCTTCACCGTTCCCCCCGCTGGGTGTTAACACCATTACTGAGCCCTCATCAAGGGTTAAATTCCCAGAAAGTTCAATGTTATTCCCCTGTTGGGTAGTTCCGTAATACTGACTGTTAGGAAGTAATTCCATACTTTGGGTTTGAATATTTTGTTGCCGATAGTCAAACGTAGTAACCGTTCTAAACGGACTAGTGTATTTGCCTTCACTGATGGTGTTAACCACTCCATCGATATATAGCTTAAAGGAACCATTGGGGTTAGAATTATACATCTGAGATCCTTCATAATTAATGTTTTTAAAGGTTAAGCTTCCAGAAGTCGATGCGTATTCATTGATTGGTCCATAAAAATTAACCCCGTATAGTTTTCGAAAGTTCTTAATCACTAATGAATTAATGTTGTATGGATTTTGATGTTCACCATTTAAATCGGCAACGTGGTTCTGACCATTAATAGTGATATTAGTGGTACTACCACCTGGAGCGGAACTAGCAGTACTACTTCCCGCATCAATATCAGTTAACAGCCTAATCTCACTAGTGCTACCAGATTTAATCGTTGCAAAGTAGTTATTAAATTGAGAAATATTAGTAATAAAGTAAATATTTTTATTCATTACCTTATTGTAGACATCTTGATATCCTAAATTATAAAGGGGATCGTTATCACTGGAGTCCGTCAGTGCAGGAACCACCTTATAATTAGTCTGTTCACCGGATAGTGCATCTTGGGCCCCGCTATATCCAATTGTGTAGGGATTACTAGCGGTCGTATCCATATTGGTGAATACTGAATAGGAGCCATTTTGGTCGGTTCCGTTCCAGCGGCCGGTCTCTGCATCATAAATTCCTTGATTAGCTAAAAAATAATCAATTGCATAATTGTAAGCTAAGGTCTTATCAGAAGTTGTAGTATCAACGTTAGAACTAGATTGAACGCTATTCCCGGCAATTGCTTCTTGACTATCACTCGGCGAATTAACGATATTGGCACTTTGGGAACGATCGGCTGCCCCAGAAGTAAGCGTCCCATTCGTATTTGAACCGTAGACGTTCGGATCAGCACCAACCCCAGAATTGAGCGAATTATATGTATTCCAGGCATTGATTACCCCATTATAACCGTTTTTATAGTAAACGTTACCAACATCAACATTACTCGTTATTGTAGCTGATTTAATTTCGTCGGGATGAAAAGAGTTCCAGGCAGCTACCGCTCCAGCATTGGTAAGGGCAAATGCTGAAACCCCACTATTAAAATCACTATCCCCACTCCCAGCGGTACCACCAACTAGTGCAGCTGAGGAAGCAGCAGCAAATCCACTTGTAAAGTCGGAGCTAACACTAGATAAGACAGTTGATGCAAGTAGTTTATCGACATTTACGCCTTCAGATGAACTCCCATCACGGTAACTAACGGCTAATCCTTGAATTGAATTATCGCTGGTGGAGGAGACACTAGTAGCAGAATCGCTAGTGGTACTAGCAGCAACTGACGACTGGTCATCTGAAGTAGATTCAGAGTTAGAAACACTGGTGGAAACATCGCCACTAATTGAACTAGTAACCACTTGAGAACTAGTGGTTGTTTCGCTTGCACTGCTGTTTTTAGTTGCGGCTGAACTAACTTCATTCGTACTAGTGGTACCAGCAGAATCTGAATCAGCGGCACTTGTTTGTGCGCTTTCACTACTATTAGAACTGGTAGTCGAATCCTGATTAACGTCGCTAGCGGAATCAGCGCTGCTAGCAATGCTACGATTTGATTGAGTACTGGTAGCATTATTTACACTACTCGAAGACTGATTAATGGTCGCTACACTACTAGTAGCACTGTTATTGCTAGCGGCACTGACGCTAACGTTGGCAGAGTCATCCACCGTCCTTTCCTGTGAATCATCAGTGGAATCGACAGAATTAGAACTAGCAATTCGGATAGAAGTGTTTGCACTATCATCAGCATGGGCAGTTGTTCCACGACCAAAAACACCCGCACCTCCAATTACAGATAGCAATGAAAGTGAGACTACGACCCAATTCTTTTTAACTTTTCTTAAAATTTTTTTATCGTTATTTTTTTTAAACTTATACTTGTTATATGTCAATTAAATACCCTCCAATTTTGAATTGGAATTTTAGGATTGTTACCCCATTTTATTAACGCCTGGCAGTGTAGTAACTTAAAATTAGCTACACTTCTACATTATTAATTTTAGCACATTGAAACATTTAATACATACAATCAAAACAAACGTTAAACAATGATATCATAATGAAAAGACTCCTTAACTATTAGTTAAAAATTATGTAATGTAATTTAATCAATACAAAAATAACACCAACGTAAATTTACGTCAGTGTTATTTAAAATGACTCTATTTTATCTGTATACCATTCCACCATCAACCAAAATGGATTGACCTGTAATGTAGTTTGAATCTGGACTAGCTAAAAATGAAACTAGGTTTGCAACATCGCTAGGTTCAGAAAGACGCTTTAATGAAATGTTTTTGGCAAATTGATCCATTCCCCATTGTTCTGGTTTGCCAGCTTCCTTAGCAACACTCTTGGCAATGTCTTCCATCATTGGCGTTTTTACAATTCCAGGACAGTAAGCATTAACCGTGACTCCCCGTTCAGCTAATTCCTTAGAAGTGGTTTGGGTAATTCCACGAATGGCAAACTTAGTAGACCCATAAACGGTTAAGTTTGGATTTCCTTCTTGCCCTGCTTGAGAAGATCCGTTAATAATCTTTCCACCATGCCCTAATTCCTTAAATGCTTGAACAGCAGCTTGGGTTCCCCAAATCACACCACCAACATTAATCTTAAAGGTAAAATCAAGGTCTTCAGGAGTAACATCTTCAATTGGACTTGATGGTGCCACCCCAGCATTATTAACAATTACGTTAAAGTCACCAAAGTGTTCCTTCGTTTGCTTAACTGCTTCAAATACTTCATCCCGATTAGCAACGTCAGCTTGCACAGCATAAGCATCACCACCAGCATTATTTAATTCATCTGCAACCGCTTGTACCTTGTCCAAATGGCGCCCAACTAATGCCACTGAGAAACCATCCTTAGTTAAACGTTCGGCAATTGATTTTCCAATTCCCTGACCGGCACCGGTAACCAGTGCTACTTTCTTATCAGCCATAATTAAAATCCTCCTAAAATAATATAAACTACTCAAATTACAAGCAGTATGTCCTTAATTATAGAGTTTTACTAAAAATTTTGCAGGGTCGCTGCACATTTTTTAATAAATTTTGTTCTTTTATCTAGTGTGTCCCCTGGTTTATCAAGCCCACCAAGGATTAATTTATGCGTTAGCTTGATGCCGCAAAAGCCTAAGATAAAGTGTTTCCACCGACTAATGACTCCTCCATAAAGTCCATAGAAAAAGGTTGGTGCATGTGAAGTAATGAACAATGCGGCCGTTTTGCCAGTTAGTAATTTAACCGTCTTCCCCTTTTCATCATAGTGGTAACCAAATCCGGGGGTGAAAACCCGATCAATCCACCCCTTTAAGACGGACGGCTCCGCTGACCACCAAACTGGAAAGAAGAACGCTAAATGGTCGCTATCATTGATTAGCTGCTGCATCTTCTTGGGATACGATTCATCCCCCATGTGTTTGCGATACCCATATCGCAATACGGGATCAAACTGATCAACCGCTAAGTCGATCAGTTCCACATCCAACCCCTGTTTTTGGGCTGTTTCAAAGTAATTAATTGCATTTGCATGCGTAAGGGAGCCCTCATCTGGACTGCCTTGAATAACTAATATTTTCATTTTTAATCCATCCCAATTTTAAATTTAATTGTATCAATTCATTCTAGCTTATTCAGTCGTTAAATGCATTAAATATCGTTATTAAATTATCAAGTCATGCGTCATATAGTATCGACGCTCTAATAACTTAGTTGCAAATTGAATCTCATCTCTGGTGCTAATTAAAAAATTAGTGTGGTGCGAAGTAACAACTAGCTGATAACCGCGCTTAATTCCATCTAAAATGGCCTTGATTAAATCATGCGTTTCTGCCACCTGCGAATCAATTGCGGGCATCTGCCAGGTGCTAGCTGCATCCCCAATAATGATATACCCATCAATTTCGTTGATTGCCACAAAGTCACGCGGCCCATAAACATTAGAAATAAACTGTAACATGTAAACCCGCTTATTCTTCATCCCAAATCCTCCCTATTGTAGATATGTACGCAAAAAAGCGGTTCCTCCATTCAAAGAATGAAGAAATCGCTTTAATTTAAGTTATTTAGTTATTTTTTTAAAGCATTCGCAATGGATTCTCTTTCTGACTCAATTAATGCCACCTTAGTAGCAATTGTCTTGGTATCCATCTGAATTTCCCGAGTTAAACCAGGCGTGTTCAGTTTTGGTTCAAAGAAGGCCTTGAATTCGGCTAATCGTGGAGCCGTATGGAACGTTCTAGCAATTACCGTAATAAAGGTAGCAAATTCCATATCCCCACCGACAGTGTCTTCTAGCCATTGCCAGTCATTTCTGATCCAATCCCATGCCGCTTGTTGACCAGCGTTATTAGCTAACGTTCCAGCAAACCAAGCCCGTAAATCTTGGGGCTTAACGGTTTCACTATCTTCAAATTTATCAACTAATTCCTTGATTAACGCTGGTTCCTTAACCTTAGTAGCAGCATAAGCAAGGTCGCGCTTGTAACTAGCATCGGATGTCTTTTGGTATTGAACTAAAAGCTTATCAAATAGTTCTTGGCTGCCATAGTTTTCAACTTCGTTGGCTAACACTAATGCACGCGTGTCTGCGGAAACCGCAATTAGATTATCTTGGTTTTCAACAAAAATTGCATGGGCAGCCTTAATTGAATCCGCGTTCTTTCCATATAACGATGCACTCAATACGGTTGGCCGACTAAGTTGGTCGTCATTGGATTCACCAGTCTTTGGTTGCCATCCCAAACGAGCCACCTGTGCTGAACTAAGGGTGTTAAAGAAATTACGAAGGTCTGTTTCAGCTTCAGAACCAGGTGTAACAAATTCCTTAAATTTAACGGCTAATCTGTATAGTCCATCAATTACAACTGATGATTCACTACTTGCAAACCGCTTCAAAACTGGAAATACCGATGCATACTTCACTTGGCTAGCTTCAGCTAATAAGCGGAGGTCTTGTAAAATCTGCATTTGATCAATTGCATCCAAATCAGCAGCTGAATCCAAGATGTCGTTTAATAACGTCTCATCATACTTAACAATAAAGTGGGAATTATTACCAACGTTTACCCGGAATGGCTTACCAGCTTGTTTACGTAGTTCGGCATAGTTACCAAGAACC
>NZ_JACCIU010000003.1 GCF_019303535.1 Lactobacillus sp. Sy-1
AACCCTTTGAATCATTTCTAGGAGCATGATAAACATATTTATTCTGATAATATTCTATAAATGGAAAGAATCTATACTTAGAAACCTCATCTTTATTAGTTACGACATTAACAATAAATTTTTTTGCTGAGTTATTAGATAAATTGTGATCGAAATGTCTATATTTTTTTAATAATATCTTTTTTGATTGATCTAATAATAATTCGGTAACATCCATGTCTTCCCCTCCAATAAATCAAATAAAAAAAGCACGAGCTATTGCCCGTGCCCTCCACTGAAAATCATCACTTGTATAAACGACGAACAAGAATCAAATACAAATGTGTCTAATGTAAAAATGAACAGCCATATTTACTTCAGGAGTAGTCATCTCCATGAAACGATTAACGATTCATAGAAGTGCTTGTTCGTAAATCAAATTGATTTACGTAAGATTATAATTTATTCAGTATATCATTCACAAGAAGTATACCAGCCAATGTGATTATATTCGTTGTATTCACGTTGGTCACAGTGGTCCACGACCAGTTCAGTAGTCCAGTCGTTTCGCAAAGGAGGCTCATCCTTGAAATGTTAACCAAAATCTGTTATTTCAAGGTTCAATACTTATTTAGATTATGCTGTATATCTAGCGTATTGAGTAATTATTATTATATCACATATTTTAATAATTAAGTATAATATTGGGGGATTAAATGAAAGAAAAAACACATAAAAATAATAGCCTTTAGAAAACCTAATGAAATTTGCCACGTAATGTATAACGATTCTAATAAGAATGAAATTAATAATCTTTTTAATAAATACTTTAATAAGTAGAAAAAGGGTGATACCACACACATTGTGCAGCATCACCCTTTTTCTTACTTCGTATACCAACCCTTGAAATCATAACTCATATCAAGGTTCATACCCTTATATTTATCTGTAAATTGCCACGTTCCAACGTCATCCAACCCTGGCTTTCCAGCGGTCGTGTAGTTGGCTACCCATAAGTTCATCTTCGGCTTTAAAGCATACGGATGAATCCGTTCAGCCCAGAACCAACTGGCCATGGAGTAAACATCCAACCGCTTGTAACCAGCTTTAATCATCCGTGCATTGAATGCGTTGATCAAAGGAGTAATGTCGCCCTTAGGAATTGAAGCATCTTCCACGTCCAACGCCATCACGCTTTCCGGTTTCAAACCAACCTTCTTGATGCATTCGATGAACCAGTCAGCCTCACCCTGTGCATCCACAGTTGATATGAATCTTGCATAGTGGTAACCATGTACCTTTAAGCCTGCCTTACGAGCATTCGCAACTTGCGACTTTGCTTTAGGATTCAAGTAGCAGTCACCATATTTACTTCCCTGAGTAACCTTAATGATAACCGCCTTAACTCCTAGCGACTTTAAACTACTAAAATATTCCAACGTATCGGGCTGATA
This sequence comes from Lactobacillus sp. Sy-1, assembly GCF_019303535.1. Lineage (GTDB taxonomy): Bacteria > Bacillota > Bacilli > Lactobacillales > Lactobacillaceae > Nicoliella. The sequence goes on from NZ_JACCIU010000003.1 coordinate 1,434, forward strand.
TGAGGCCACATCAGCAATTAAATCCATTTTCTTAACCATCTTCCTTCTCCTTATCTAAGTTATCTAAATACCGGCTAATCGCTTCTAAATGCTTATTCTTAAGCCGGCCTTTTCCTTGTCCAATCAAACTATATAACCATTGCATATCACCATCGTGCGCCGTCATTATTGCGGCAAGCGTTGGCGATATTTGTTTATCAATCCATCTTTGCATTTTGTCGATGTCGGGATGCTCTTCAGGCAACGTTAATTTTAGTTTGCCTGCATCCCTCACAAAGCGCTCCCACCACTTGAGCATCGGCCACCTGGAACGATTATCATCGCCATTCGGTTCAACGAATCTTAGATAATTGTTCAGTGTAGCTTTCACGATGTAACCAATCTCCTCATGATCCACCATGTGCTCAACAATCATGTTCGCACGGTCTTTCTTATACACGATTTCAAGTCGAGTCCAGTTCTCGGGAATCACTGCATCATCTTTCTTAGTCTTCTGCGCAATCTCTAACGCCTTGTTGTAGATTCTACAGAAGATATCGGAGGCCTGAGAACCGAAGTACATCGTCCGACCAACGAACTCCTGTTTACCACCGGTCTTACGACTGTTCACTTCATCCCACTTACTCCACTTAGTAACGTAGTGTCCCTTTAAAGCGTGTTTAGCGACCTTATCGAACTTGATATAACGGTCTCCGATATCATCAACCGCTAAATCGATTCGAGTGAACTTGTATTCCGTACTCCCGATAATCAACAATATCAGGTTGCGCAAATTAAACGTCTGGTTAAACGCTGCACATCCCTGACCAGTCAACATCACATGGACACCCATATTATTACCCGGCATGTATTCTCCTGTTTCATCTTCGTTAAATAACAGGTAAACGTGCCCTGAATCCCATTTAAGCTGAGAATTGTAACCGAAACGACCACGTTCAAGCTTAGTAAAGTCGGTCTTATCTAGCAGTAATAATTCTTCGATAATCTCGACTGGATTCATGTTTTTAATCGTGAACTCTAACCAGTCAATTTTTGATTCAAGTCTGAACTTCTCTAAAGCCTGTTGTGTCGGCATTAGTAGCAACTCCTCTTGTATTTCCTACCCCCCTATTAGTTGAAGGGGGTTAAAGTAAATCATCACAGATAATAAATTTAATGCTCTGCTGGGTCCTGCTTACCCCCTGTAACCCCATGACTACGGGAAAAGCTGTGCTTTCCCCCGCATTCGCGGTCATTGTAACAGGGGCGCCCCAGCTTGCGCCTTAAAAATTAGAAAGGTGCTTCTGCATTATCAGTAGCTACTTGTTCGCTGGAATTACCCTTAGGAGCTGCTAAAAATTGGATATGTTCTGATACAATGCTGTAGTAAGTCCGGTTCTTGTTATTCGAAACTTGAAGCCGACCTTCAACGAGTATTTGACGGCCCTTGCTACAGTATCGAGCTAGTGCTTCGGCTTGCTTACCGAAGACCACGCAATTAATGAAATCAACGCCATCACTGCGATCACGGTCAACAGCAATTGAGAATTGAGCGTATTGAGTATCCTTTGAGCTGCTTAAAGTTACGTCTTTCGTTAATCTACCAAGTAAAATTGTCTTATTCATATCTATATCATCCTATTCTTTAATTGATTAGTCTTTAAATAAATCGTCACTGTGCTTCATTAATTCATTCCCGTGTTCATCATTACTGATTGATTTAAACTGCTTAGGAAGTGGACCCTCACCAAACAGATAATCAATAACATGATTGGGAATGTTGTTTCTTTCCAGCCTTTTAATATGCGAATATCTAACTAGGTAATGATGGAAATCACTTCTAATCTGTTTAAGTTGATCAAATACCTTAATTAATTCTCGCTTTTTAACATCGAAAAGAAGGTGCTGCTCACTAAACATTGATAGTCCATATACCAATGCAGCAGTCTTACGATTCATAATTGGAATCCATCTAACTGAATCCCAATCATAATTGTATGACTTAATAAAAACGTCACCATTCTCGCTAACGATATCCGACTTAGTGAGTTTAGCTATGCCACCCGGTCTTAGTCCAGTTGCTAGAATACATCTAATTGGTAACCGGTACTTAACAGGCAGGCGCTGAATCCAGCCCTCAATCATTAAATACTCATCTGATGTAATCTCGTTTAGCGGTTCAACCTTGTTATATATCAGCGAGCCCTTTGGACATGGATTAGCAGTAATCAAGCCCTTTTTAATTGCCAGATCATAAAACAATGAAATCGTATTGAGTTTAACGTTAATCGTATTACTCTGCCTCCCACTAATTAGTAGACTAGATTTATATGATAAGAACTGACACTCATTAGCTTTCATCAAATCATATTCACTAAACTCTGACAGTAGATAGGTAGTCCAGTGGCGAATCCTTCTAGCATATTCCTTACAGGTTCGCTTACTCTTTCCCATTCTTATTAGCTCTTCACCAAAGTTAAAGTACTTCAATTTAAAACCTCATCTCTATTTTTATTTGCCGTATATAGTTAAGTACGCATCTTCTTTTCTTTTATTTTTTTATTTTTAACTTTTTTTCGTTATTTCATGAACGAACCGGTCAGTCATTGAACTAATCGCGTTAGAAAGCTTATCGAGCTTGCCTTCAATACGAGTAATTAGTAACAGTGAAATGATTACTCCGGAGCTTTGTTCAACGACGTACTTCAAAATTTCACTTTCCATATTTATCACCTGTTATCGAGCTTGCCCGATAATCTCTCCTTTCTCTTAATTTATGTATAATATAGCAATTATTAAGGGACTATAACTACTACATAAAAAAGAGCCCTGAAATTAATCCAGAGCTCTTGAGCATCAATTAAGAATACGACGATGTAGTTAATTATTTCTTGTTGTTGAATACAACACGGTCATTGTTAGAAGCGTAGACAGCCTTACTCAATTGAAGGTATAGCGGGCGATTAGCCTTATCAATAAAGATGCCAAGCTTAGCAATATCTTGCATGATTTCTTGGATAGTTGCGGCTGGTAAATCAAGTGCATCCTTAATTACCAAAGTCCGTGACTTTGCTTCTGCATCTAAAAATGTCATTTCTAAGTTAGTTGAAGCCATAGTAATTCCTCCTTTTATTTTTTAATGTATTATTACTTGTTCAAGTTTAAGTCGTAGTCGTGGCGACTGTTACGAGTAACCGTAACAATCTTTTCGCCAGTTAGCTCTTCTAAAAGAGAAGCTAATCTTGAAACTTTGGTTGTGCTAACATTTTCAATAATGTTAGCAAAAGTGTATTTCTTCTTGTTCTTTGAAATGAAGACCATTCCAGTCTTGATCCATAAAGCATCGTTAAACATTATCCATCCCTCTTTTCATTTATTAGTTTTATCTAACTAGTTGATGTTTATATCTTATCAATGAGAAGGGGACTATAACTACAAAGTTAAAAAGGTATGTAAAAAAGTAAGTTACCAGGCTAGATAACTTACTTAATCAATATATTTAAACGAATTATGTGTAAGTGTGTAAAAATGTAAATGTGTAAGTTTACACATTTACACACAAATCATTCATTCTTCATGTAACTTTTAAGCATTAGTTGATAAGTAGAAAGCTGATCATTATCTACTTGAGTCTCCAAACGATTCAATAGAAAATCAAGAAATTCATTATGTGATTTTATATTAAGAACAGTTTCAAAGGACTTCATTCTATCAACGTTTCTAACAGTCGTTCTGATATTTCTATACTTAATTTTAGATTCGTCTTGTTTAGTACTATTCTCAAAAGCACTTTCTGCATCTTCTGCAGAATAACTTTCCTTAGGCTTTGGAAGTTCTACAGTCTTTAGTTCATGCTTTGCATTTGGTTTTTCAGTGTTTTTTTCCTTTTTAAATTCAAACTTAGCCATTATTCGTCACCTATTCTTTCTAGAAATTCATTAGCAAGACTCCTAAAGAATTTATGAGTAGTTGTATCATGCCCATCATAAGTTGGAGTTAATCCTTTTTCTCCGATTCCTTCAACAGAATATTGCTTTAACCTTTCCATGTATGGAATGATCTTCCAAATCATTTCTTCACCAAAATAATTAATAGCATCCTTAACGATTTTATTATCAACTTTTGATTTATTAGTCATTAGAGCTGGAAGTAAGCCTATGAAGTCATAGTCAACTTCGTCAAATTCGGAGTACATACTTTGCATATATTCTGAGAATGCAATAGCACCATCAAATGAATGTTGTTCTGTTTGTAAAGCGATTGCAATATAGTCGGTATCATACATAGCCGTATATGTATAGATACTACGTGTCGGCGGAACATCATAAATAATGTACTCAAAGTTATTCTCAATCGGCTTGATTAAACTACCAAAGAAACCATATTGCTTCTCTCTATAATCTTTCACGGTTGGTAAATATTTCATGGTTATAAAGTCGTTATAGTTATAGAAATCATTGTTAGATGGAAGTAAATATAAATTATCCATCACGCTCACGATCTGATCAGCAACATCATCATCTTGAATTGCCTTCATCATTGTTTTATCAAATCGAAGTGGTTTGTCATTTTGTCTTTCATAAGTTCTTTGTAGTAATTGAGTTGCATTTGCCTGTGGGTCTAAATCAATAATTAAAACCCTTTTCCCTAGTCTTGCTAATTCATAACCAATCATGCAGCTATTAGTAGTCTTACCAACGCCACCTTTAAGATTAGCAATAGTAAATTTCTTTACCATAATGAAAAGCCTCCCAAAACTTTTTTTGATGCTTATAATAGCATTTTTACAAATTAATGTGTAAATGTGTAAATGTGTAAGTGTGTTACTTTACACATAATAATAATATATAAATGCTTTTTAATCAATGTTTAGAGCGCTACAAATTAGTCCTTATCGATATTTTATGTGTAAGTGTGTAACATTACACACTTACATTTGTGTAAATGTGTAAATGTGTAAATGTGTAATGGTTAGAAAAAAGATATTTACAAAACATATCCCATGATATATATTTATTCTATAGAAAAAGCCCCTTCAAATTAATGAAGGGGCTTAAGAGTAAAACTTTAGGCATTAGTTTAGCTAACCGAAAGATTGGTAGTCAGAAGTTAACTAAACTAGTTTTATATACTTGTATTAGTAGTATTATACAATTTTATACTTCTAATTTCAATCTACATAGAACTCCAAAAACTCCTAAAGTTTAAAAACGAAAGGAGTCTTTTTTATGACTACAAAATTTATTAAACTACCATACGAATTCATTACTGATCCAGAACTAGCAACTAACGGAGCAGTCGCAATATCACTACTACTAGATCTACGTGGCTTATCTGTTAAAAATCGCGATTTCTATGATTCCAAGCAGGGGGAATACTTCGTTATCTTCCCGCTTGAAAGAATGGCCCAGTTATTGAAAGTAACAACACGAACTGTTGGTAAAATCTATAAAAAACTAGAATCATTAAACTACATAACGAGAGTAAAGCAGTTTAATGCTCCTGATAAAATATTCTTAACCTCAAGGGCTAATGTTTTTAGTGCAGACGTAGAGGAAAATATTTCATGTCCACAAGAGAAAAAAGTTCCATCTAACCATAGTTATTCTAATCAAACTTATAAATCAACTAGTAATACAGTTAACACAGACAACTTAAAATACAACAAAATTGATAAATGGAAGAACTCAGTATCGGGAAGTTTACATCTTCATTCTATGGTTATTGATAAAATCCTTGATTACACCCGTAACAACGTGAAAAGGGCATACAAAATCGTTGGCATCATCCTTAACGCTAAGAAAAACATTGCAACTAAGCATGATATTTTAAATCAACCAGAAACAAGGTTTGAAAACAACGCTAACTTAGGAACCAAATTAGCAATTAAGCTGCAACACGTATTCAGCTTTCTACCTAAGCAAACTGATGAAGCCGATAAATACTTAATGACATCCCTAAAAACGTTCTTTTTGGATGCATTCGGTATAGTTAAGGACGAAATCGTTAAACCACAGGCTGAATCTAAACAGCCTGTGAAAGAGATGTTCACTCCCGATTGGCTTAAACCAGGATATGTAGCAACAAAAGATGATGAGATAACTGAAGAGGAACGTTTGAAAACTGAGGCAATGATTAGATCATTCGGCAACCGAACCATCTGACATTTTATTTAGTATGGCTTAGAACTTCCAGCCACCCCACATCCCTCGCATCTCCACTTCACTATTGCTCGCTAGCGTATCAATCTAAAATGGGTCGCGCCTAAAGTCGCTCCTTCTCCATTTTATCTTGCTAGCTTGGCTCGCTTGCCGTGCTTTGCTAGTCCATATACCAGTACTTCAGCTAGCTACGCTATCTTCCGCTTTACTGGTATATTGGCCTGCTGCGCACGGCTAGTTCCGTTCCGATTCTTCAGGATGTGGGGTGGCTGGAACAAAGTGGGTTCGAGCCTTTAATTTATTTTGATGAGTTTGTTTATTGTTGTGCCTTACTTTTACTTATGAAATAAAAAATAATTATAAAGATGAAGGATGATTAAAATGAAAATCAGTAATTATATTATAATTAGCGCTTTAGCCACATCATTAATGATTTTACCGAATCAAATTGTTAGTGCTAAAGATACTGAATATAGATTAAATACTAATCATGCTACTATATATTTGAGTTTACCTAAGGGAAAACAAACCTTTAAACAGGTACAGTCATTTCCGTATGTAAATGAAAAGGGATCAATAATAAAAATTAATAAAATAATTACCTTTAGAAATGTTAAGTATGCTAGGACTACTAAAAATTGGATTAAGCTTAGTGAATTGACTAAGTATAAAACTAATTCTAAAAAGAAAGTTGTTTATAAAACTAAGGGAAGCAACGTCACTAGCTTAATTAACTGGAATGACTCAAGTAACATTAATAACGCTGTTCAGTATGCATTTAATTACCTTAATAAGTGTAGAACTAATGCTGGTGTTAAGCCATTAAATATGAATAGTCAATTACAGATTGTTGCACAAAAAAGATCTGAACAAATAATGACTAATTTTTCTCATAATGATACTAATGGGGAAAATGGATATGATTCTGTTGAAAAAGAGCTTGGTATTACAACACATTTTGGAATTTCTGGAGAAAATTTAGCTACATTTTTGGCTAGCGGGAATAAATCAGTTAAAAGTGTTGGGGAACAGGGCATTAAGCTTTTTCAGTCTGAAGGCCCATATAAAAAAGATGGTCAAGAACATGGACACTATGAAAACGATCTGTTTGAAGCTTATACAGATGTTGGGATTGGATTCAGCTACAATGCTAAAAATGGATTAGGATATCTAGTTGTTGATTTTGGAGGTAACGATTTAAGTAGTTTATTCTCTAATTCTGATAACACAACTAATAATAATTAGTAACTTAAGCAAAAAAGACTAGTGTTTAAACTAGTCTTTTAGCTCAAATATTCCGACTGTATTGCTCTATGATTTAAAGGCTAACCAAATCATAATACCAACTATTATTATCGTCATAACAGTCATGTAAAGATATTCTATAACATTTTCGTCATCGTCATCGTCATTACGTTTCACTTTTACACATCCCTTATATGCATTATACAATTATACTTTATGTCTAATGCAGTTGGAAAATTCATCTATGTCAATATATTTTCCTAATTAATTGATTATAGTTTATCTATCTAACTCTTATCGGACTATAATTATATATAAAGATCCCATTGATCTTAAGGTAAAGTGCCCTATAAATGCTAGACAATTTCTAACACTTATAGGGCTTTTTATTTTTATATAGCAAATTTTACCTAATGAAACTAAATCTTATACAGCGTACTCTCCATCGAGGGCTCTTCTAGTCCTAAATAGTTCAGTGTCATCGCTGCACTAGAATGGTTAAACAGCTTCATCACTAGCGCTAGGTTATAGTGGGATTGCTTATATACCATGTGAGCACCCGTTTTACGTATTGTGTAAGTGCCGATGTTAAGTCGCCCACCTTCATCATTATTTGATAATACTGGGTTGTGGCTATTGGTTTATTAATATCTCTACTATTGGAAAATAACCATCTCGAATGCACATCGTTCTTCTTTATCCAGCGATATTAACGCTTATTTATTCAGCATCGATTCGTTTTATCATTCTGTACAATTGTTAGCGACTTAATCAATTTTCGAGAGCTTAATTTGATAATCTCCACTCTTACAGTTGAACGCACTTAATTAATTTCTAATGTATAAGAAATTAATGCCATTATAGCATCCCCATTTTGAGATAATTAAGTTACACTCAAACGTTACGTTTGTAACTCAGTTATACCGTAAAATAGAATCTGTCCGTTAGGGTACACCATAACGGACATGTTATAAAAATGGTCTATATTATTATCATAAGATTACTGTATTTTTTGATATTTGTTTGATTTTCTAGGTATTAGTAGAATAATTGTTAGGACGATAACAATTATATAGTAAATTAATGCAAACAAATTATTTGAATTAATTAAAGAATTTTGAACAAAATTAGATAAAGCATGAAGAATCATCCCAGGAAGAATTGACTTTGTTCTAATGCATATAGCCGCTAAGAATAATCCCATGATCATTGCAGTTATTGACTGTAATATTGTTTCTGTAGATGGTTGTCCTATTAAATTTACTAAGTGCATACTACCAAATAAGATACTGCTTAAAATAACTGCTTTAATAATTCCCCAGTAATGTGAATGCTTGAAACGGTCAATAAGGGCTGATAAAACTACACCTCTAAAAACATATTCTTCGTAAATTCCAGGTCCAATAGAAAAGCAAATTGCATTAATTAATTCAGATTTAGTGTAATCATATTTAAAACCATATAAAATAAAAAATATTAGAACTAATTCACATATGTATGGTAGCATTATATTTTTGATTTCAATTTTTCCAGTAAACAATGAAATTTTTTGTTTAAGCCAATGTTTGTTTAAAATAAAAGCTAATGCAACTAAGATAATGTATCGAGCTCCAACTGATATTAATTCATTCTGAATAAATATAGAACATAAAATTGCAATTACTAATAATAGTATTATTTGAATGATAACAAATCCAACTATACTATAAATTGATTTTTTCAATTTGAATACTCTCCTTTTTAAAACATATATAGTAATTATTATAAATGGGGAAATATAATAAGCAAATATTCATTTTTTCTATGCTTTAAATCTTATATGTAATTAGGTCATTATAAAGATGACTTAATCTGATTAAAATAATTACACCCACTTGTTACATATTTTGTTAGCATCTGCTTACCAGCCAAATCTATTATCCAAATTCATTAATCATAAATCACAGCCCCTTTTGTTGTAAAAATGGGATAAATCACATTATTTTTAGATTTATTTAGAATCATGGTAACATTATGATTAAGAAATTATTAATAAGAAAGTTGGTACATATAATTATGAATAAATATCTCAAGAAATCTGTACTAATGGTCGTTACGACGGCCAGTCTCGTCACTGTTGCCGGTGTTGCTAATGTTGGTAACAATGTTGCTAACGTTGCTCATGCAGCATACGTAGCCCCACAAGCTAAAAATAATTATAATCCAAATGACCCAAATCAAAATGGTGGAAATAAAAATGTTCCTAAACAAGCACAAGAAACACTAACAAACCCAAACGCTAAACCATCTACCATGCCTATTTTAAAACAATCAAATGGAAAAGAAAGACGCGCAACATTAAAATACGTTTATTTAGATGGAATTCCATGCATTTTATCAGCAGACGGTTCAATTTCATCAATCCCAAGTGATGGTGTTCCAAAAGCATGGCTTACACAATCAGGATATGCTAAACATCCTGAACTAAATATTCTATATAACAATAAGGTTAACATGGTTGATATGATGCTTAATGGACGTGGCAAAAAAGGTAACAAAAATGTAGATAACTTTGTTAATATTCCAAAATTATATCGTGAATTTTACCACATCAACATTAATAAACTAATTACTAATACAAGACCTAGCGATTGGAAAACTCGCTATGCAAACGGCAGAAATTACAAATCATATTTCGTAAAAGGTTACAAAGTCCCAAGTAACTACAAAGCAAATACCCTAGCCGGTCTTGCTACTAGAAATAAATACTTCCCTACCGGAAACCAATTCACACCAAATTATCTTAATCAATTAAAGAATCAACTTAATAAATTAGACATTTATGAAGACACCAAAGCTGACGGACAATATCTAAACTAAACAAACAAAAAACCTAACGGATATCCGTTAGGGAACTACATACTAAAGGAGTGTTCAATATGAACTCGATCAAGAATTTTCTAAAGAAATCTGTACTAATGGCCGTAGCAACGGCCAGTCTCGTAACTGTTGCTGGTGTTGGTAACTTTAGTGGTAACAATGTTGCTAGCGTGGCTCATGCAGCATATAACCCTAACGACCCTAACCAAAATGGTAGCAACAAAGGTGTTGATAAATCAGCTCAAGAAACACTTGTTAATCCAAATGCATCTGTTACAACTATGCCTGTTTACAAAACTGGGTCTCACTTTCAAAATATCGACGGAAAATACCGTCGTGCAACAGTCAAAAGAGTATATCTCGAAGGTATTGCTGTAGACTTAAACAATGATGGAACCATCACTCTTGCTGGAGATACCAAACACATGATTCCTAAAGCATGGACTCAAACTACATCCGGTTGGAATAAACACCAAGTAATTGCCTTAATTACCAATAACGTAATTTGGAACTACCAACATGACACAGGAAAATACAAGTACAACAACAAATTTATTAACATTAAAAAGTTTTACCGTCAGGTATATCACATCAAAATTGAAAAATTACTTACCAAATCACCCGTCAAAAACTACACAAAAAAATACGCCAATGGTATTAGTCCAAGTAAGTATATGGTTAAAGGTTACAAGCCATTCACTTACACTACTGCAATGAACAATGCTAAATACGCAAAAACTATGCTTGACCGTGCCCATGGTGTTCTATTATCTAATCAAAGTCAACACGGCGACAGCCCTGAATTCTAATCAAAAAAGCCCTAACGGATATCCGTTAGGGCAATACATATTAAAGGAGTGTTCAAATATGAACTCAATCAAGAATTTTCTCAAGAAATCTGTACTAATGGTCGTTGCGACGGCCAGTCTCGTTACCGTTGATAGTGTCGCTAATACTGTTAACAATGTTGCTCATGCTGAAACATATAAAGGTGACAAATATTGGAACCAACAATACAACCCATTCAATAATAATCCATTTGGAAACGATGGAAAATGGAAATCAACTGCAACCTGGATTAACAAAAACGCTAAACCCACTGTCATGCCTATTTACGAACGATACGCTGGAATCAACCAAAATAACAAAAAATACTTAAGAAGTTCATCGACTGATGTATACTTTGAAGGAGTACCCGTTCGTCTTGATTCAGACGGTGCCTTAAACATTATGTCTAACCAAAAATGGATCAAAGCTATGGAAAAGCCATCCTTCTGGAAAAATCACCCCGAATTTAACCTCTTACAAGATAACATTAATTATCAAAACCCTAGTGCATATCGTAATCCAAGTAAATATGCAATTGGCGGATTAAGCGTAAACATCGAAAGCCTCTACAAACAAGTCTACAGCGTTAATTTAAACGCATTGCTAACCAACCAACCCCTCAAAAATCAATACAAGTATTTCAAAAGGGGTATGTCACCATCTAAATATATGCTCAATGGCTACAATGCTGACCATATTCGTCAAGTTCGCATTGCTCCCATGTTAGTTAAGAATTACGTTAACAATCTCTTTGATCATAAAGTTCACAACGTTGTTTATCTCGACCAACGCACTCAATCTGACCACAACGACTTTGGTACTAAAACTTCTTACCGTAAGCCTACTACAACCGCATCAATGCACGCCCAAAATAAAATTTATGAATAAACATGCTCCTATGTCAATAACTTGGACTATTTTTATGGCATTTTTTGTCAATTATAATGATTATTAATTACTAATGAAATTCAATTTTATCCAACGCACTCTCCATCGAAGCCTCTTCTAGCCCTAAATAGTGCAATGTCATCGCTGCACTAGAATGGTTCAGCAGCTTCATTACCAGCGCTAGATTGAAGTTGGATTGCTTATAGACCATGTAAGCACCGGTTTTACGCATTGTGTGAGTGCCCAGGTAGCTAATCCCTAATAGATCACCCACCTTCATCATTATTTGATAATACTGGGTTGTTGCCATTGGTTTATTCATATCTCGGCTATTGGGAAATAGCCATCTCGAACGCACATCTTTCTTCTTGAGCCATCGTTGATACTTGTAAAGATCATCAGCAACGGGGTTCAAGTAGATGCGGTGTGTTTTTTTAGTCTTCTTATCTCTGATGTAGGCTGAGCGCTTCACTTCATCCCCCTCGTCGAAGACATCATCATACTTAAGGTTGAGGACGTCGCTGACTCGTAATAAAGTGGCTTTCCCGACTTGGAAGATGGTCAGGTTGCGGACCCCATACTTGAAGTTATTAAGTAGTGTATCTTCTACCTGTTCTAGGGTGTCGATATCTTTAATTGGCCGAACATCTTGATCTTGATGGTTCAAATTCATGCTAGAAAAGCGCTCCCTTCGCGGCTTGTGAAATGATATAGTTTTTATGTTATAACTGAAAAAGCTTATATCGTTATTATACCATGAAAGATAGGGCCTATAAAAACGCAAATAAAAACATATGCTTCCTTACAAAGCATACCTTTTGGTTTTTAATAACTACTGCATTCATATCATGTTTAATATAATGTAATATATTTAATAGGGAGGGAATAAATAAATGCAGATAAATGATTTGATAGATTTTACAGGAGAAATTCTAAGTAGCCTTATAGGGTTTGGTGGTTCTGCTCTTATCTTTTCCAAGCAGTTAAAAAGCGGAAGAAAAGAATTAACTAGACAGTTAGCCGAGGAAAAAAGAAATTCGATACGCTCAGCTGTTTACATTGAAAAGTATCGAGCATTGAACGAATTAATGGCTGATTTAATATATGTTACTTCATTCAATGCTTCTTTTATCAATTATATAGATAATATACAAATTAGTAAGCATGATCCAGCTATAACAGTTCATAATGCTAATCCAAGCATCTACAAAACTAATGATGAACTTAGAAATACTTATTCAGATTTGCAAAAAGAATCAGAAAAGTTATTTATTACTATAGAAAAAGATTCAAAGATAATTAAATGTTATGATTTTATGGATTATGAAATACCTGAATATAAATGGTTCTATAAAACTGATTTATTTCACTGTTTTCAACTAATATCTGCCACATTTAGTAATTTTAAAGGAAGTTATTTTAGCTATATTGATAAAAAATTAGAAAATTATTCTTATGAAAGAAAAATAGCCCAAAACGTCTTTTTTTCTTTCTCAATGATTATCGATGAAATAGAAAAATTAAACGAAAATATAGAGCAACTTCTCATAGGAATTCATGATTTAAAAGAAAAAATAAAAGACGAGTAATATACTACCCATCTTTCATTTAACATATTCTAAGCTTTTAACATAAAATTCATCATATAAATTGCGAAGCCCTAACAGTAACTCATCTGTTATTGATTTTGTTGTGAAGCCTGATGAATAATGATTTGTACAATTTCTTAGCTCAAATATACACCGTATATAACGTTCCTGAGTCATATCCATTTCTACCGGCTTTTGTCTAAGTGCAGCAAGATAATTGCTTAAAGTAGGAGTATGCCCAAGAGATTTTATCATCTTTTTATTTGCATTAGAAAAATTCATAACAGATAAAATTAGCAGCTCTTCCATAACAGATCCTAACCCTGATGCTGCTAAAAACCATTTTTCTTTATTATATGCCCATAAGCAATCATCTAGTCGTGCCTCGAAATGTTTATTATCAACGACCTTTATAATGTTATCGAAATCATATTTTTTAGCAAAGAATATTCTTTTATCTAGATTAAAGAAGTCATTACTACTTTTACTTAAATTATTATCAATAGCCTTAGCTTCATTATCGGCAAAATTTTCTGCAGGGAAATTTAAAGATTCGTCACTTAAGAATCCGCCCATTTTTATTGAATTAGTCATATTATAAATACTTGATTCAACAATATTTAAGTTCTTAGGTAAAAGGTTATTAGCTATCAATGACTGAATAGTTTTTTTAACATCAAAAATGTTTCTTTGAATAGAATAAATATTTGTAGATTCTCTTAAATCTTTAAGAATGATTTCGTCTTTAGTGAAATTACCAGAAGTTGCAAAAAAGAAAAACTTGGGGGTATCTGGAAATTTACGATTATATATTTGTATTATCCATACTTTTAAATACTCTTTAGTCCAAATAAATACATTTTCTTCAGGGTTTGCGCCTATATATTTTATTTGATCTTTATATAACTCTTTTAATTTTTGCAGTATATCTTGCGATTTAGTGTCATAATCGGCTATGGATTTTTGTTCCATTACATCATACCCCTTTTTACAAAAGTATTAATTTATTCTCTTATAATGTACTTTTGGCAATTTCTTTAAATCATCTATTTCTCTAGATCTCGAAATAGCGCTAGCGTATTCCTTGATATCATAAGTGGATATAATATCACCGTTAGCAAATGAAAATTCAGACATCCAAATGGTTTGTTCATGTAATCGCTGTGCAACAAAAACAGCAAAGTAATTATTATTATGGTCTCGTTCCTTCATATCTTTAAGATGTAAATCAATTGCAGGAATTTCATTAACTGCCTGTTGTTTTCCATTTTGTAAAGTTACTTCAATAGTTGTCCCGGTCTTATCATCTTTAATGAATAAGTCAGGTACACCACCAGGAGCAGTTGATCTTGGCATCCCTTCATCATCAGCAGGATAATTAGCTTCAATCTTTGCATTTGAGAACGCCTTTTTAGCAGCAATAGCAGATAAGAATTCAAACCGTAATGGTTCTCGTATAATCTTTAGCATTTCATTTTTAGATGTACTTCTGTTACTGCTTAAAACATTTAGCTCTTTGGTGATTTCATCCCAACTCATTGATTGTGATAATTCGCTTAATTTATCCTTCTTAGAGGTAGTATGATCTGTAAATGATTTGGATTCGGAGAATAATAATTGATTATCAACTTGGGCTATATAATCAAAATATTTATCTGGGTCAGTTTCGTCATTATAGTTATGATAATGCGCAACAATATATTTGGCTTTATCCATTTCTTCCGTATCATTACTATTTTCTTTATTAGTAATGATATCAAGCGCTCTACCATTACCTCTAGACTGAATTATTCCAGTCATTCTAGTTTTTCCCATCCAGTCATTTACAATATCATATATAATCTGTGCTTTTTTAAATCTATTCTGTGATTCTCCATAAAGCATTTTTTTGTCGTTCATAACTAACTCATAAACTACATCTGAACTAGGCTGTAAACCATATCTTTTTCTTACTGATAAAATATAATCTATAAATTCATCAGCATCGTATCCATTCCAATTAAGAAGAAAAGATAATTCATGTCTATATAGTCCATGATAATTAATCCCTAATTTTTTTGATAGCTTTATCATAACATCAAGCATTAGCACAAAGGGTCTATTCTCAATGGTTCCCGATCTAAAGGGAGACTTAGGCTGTAGTTTTACCAATCCATTTAACCAGAAATTACTTAATAATATATCTGGGTTTTTAACCAATGAATCAGAATGTATCCTAACAAGATCATTCCCTGATTTAGAGAATTGTATTTTACTATCCTTATGTACTCTAACGGCACCTAATTCCTGCATTAAATTAAACCATTCTACTGCACGTCCACCCCAAGACTTTTTAGGGAATCCACCCACACCGTGTCCACTTAAATTGTCTAAATTCCACTGCATTGCAGTCTCTGCATCATCTAGAGTCATCGGCTTGGTATTTTTAATATACTTATGCAATTCATCTACATTCTTAATTGCCTTATCAGGATAATATTCTCTGCTTTGAATTAAAGACACTGCTATCTTTCGAGCAACACTTTCTGTAAATAGTTCTCCATCATATGGAAATAATGCACTTAGAAATGCTGGGAATCTTTCAGGATTTCTTACTGCAGTAGCTAGTAGTAAAGCTTTTCTTGAAAATCTTCTTACCATAATATCATCCCTCCAGCTAGACGTTAGTAACGTATATTTCTTTGGTATCCTTTTTTATCGTGTTATCAAATTTAGAAATGTAATTAGATTTTATCGGGTATACATTGTAAGACTTGCCCCATTCCATTAATGGTGTGTTAACGTTTCCCTTATGACTAATAACGTTGGACATTCCCCACTTAACATGACGCTTGTTTAATTCATCCAGAAGATTAAACAATCTTAAATCAGTGTCTTCATTCCACATCTTATTATATTCACTAAGTGATATAAGATAAGGCGGGTCAAAGTAAACAAAGTCATCTGTCTGAAAATCTTGGCTTTCAACAAATTTTTCAAAGTCCATGCTAGAGAATTTAAATTTTGAAGTTTTCACAAAAAAGGAATAGTTATTGAGTGCATCCTCAACGTTCTTATTCCAATCAACATTACCTACTGGCAGATTAAAGTTACCTGAGCCGTTAAATCTGGTCATGTGATTAAATCCATAAACTAGTAATAAATAAAAAAGGTCCATTCTAGATTGATCATCATTATAATCATCTCTTAATTTTATATATGCATCTTTATTAGCTTTGGCAAAGTATGTTTTTTTATACTTTTTCTTGATTTCATCGATATTATCAGGCAAAACATTTTCAGCAGAATGTGATAATCCGTAATGATCAATTAAGCCTAGTTCATGGTCAACAAAATGACTATAATCTTGTAGTTCTTTTGATAAATATTTATGGAGAGATATTATATGCTCGTCAAGATCGTTAAGCTCATATTGCTTAGCAGGTGTATATAAGGTGGAACTACCCCCGCCTGCAAAAACATCATAAAATGTATTGATATTTTTAGGGAATAATTTATTTAATTGAGGCATTAATTTATATTTATCACCTACATAAAACAATGGGGACCTAACTTTTGTCATTTTATACCTCCGTTATAAATAACGTTTCACTATGATTATTTAAGTTCGTATTTCCAGCATTAAAAAAGCGATACCCTTTATTAAACACCTGAGTTTTACCCACTTTATTTAACGATTCTAAAATTTGCTCGTGAGTAATTTTATTTCTGGAGCTTGAGCTTTTAGCACCTTCATAGGTATTGTTATAAGTTACCGCAATATACTTAGCATTTATATTTTGTACTAAATCATCAAATACTTCTGGAGCCTTAGTTCTGCTATAATCACTCATGTTTTCCGGCTTTGGCTTAAGGGCAATCCCAAATAGCTCTGGCTTATTCCACTCTGCTAAATCTTCCAGAATGTGATAAAACCTTGAGTATTGTCGTGAATTATAAGGCGGATCAAGAAATACAATATCTGCACTAATTTTAGAAACTAACTCATTAGCATCACTTCTATATATATGGATGTTTTTGCCTTCTGTATCAATTGTTTTGATTAATCTAAAATTAAATTTGTTTTCTATGCCCTTTATTTTCCTATACGCATCATAGTGCCCGACTGTATTAGCAATACTGTCCGCAGAGTAAATTAGGGATGCAATTAGAATGCTTTTTTCACGTTTATTAATGTCTTGGGATAAGTGGATTCTTTCTCTTATTTCTCCAATTACTTCAGCATCATGCATGCTAAAATACTTATTTCCAAAATTATCAGAAAAGTAGCTATCATCGTATTGTCTCTTCTGGATGCTATTAAACTCATCTTTATATTTAGTCAACTTGCTTTCCGAATAACTTTCATTACTAAAAAATGCATTGAAAATTATTTCATTAGAGTATAAAAAGTCATTGATATAAAAAGTATCATAGCTGTCTAGCATTTCTTCCGTAACACTGCCAGTGCCAGCGAACACATCAAAAAAAGAAGTTCCTTGAGTATTCTCAAGTAACAATTTTTTTATCCATGGCATAAGCTTATACTTACTACCAATATATCTTCTTTGTTGTATATTAAAGCTCTTATTTTTATTTGGCATAATGGATCAACCGCTATGATTCTTAAAATCAAGTAACGGATAATCTTTTCACATTCTTTCTATCGCAATGAATTAAAATTTACCATTAATTATAACATGGTAAATTACAATTTATTATGATGTGGCTAGCATTAATTGCTTAATTAATATGCATCAACTATAATAAAAAGGTTTGTTTTGCCATAAGAAACAAACTACCTTTAATGTTTATAAGAATTCTTCATTGACAGAGAATGCTTTTTTATACATATATTTATGAATATCTTCTTTTTAAGATTAAGCATGGTTGTCCATGCTTTTTCCCCCATCACCATCCCGAATACGCATAGCGAATCGACTTCATGGAGTAATCAATCTTAAAGCAGAGAGCTGAATTTAGCTTGCTGAATGAAGCCTGCTTTAAGTTGATTACGTAATGATGCTTGCAAAGAGAGTAAAGACACATGATTCGTAAAATCCCGTAAGGGATGCGAATCATAGGAGTGCACGACCGCTTGCAAGCTTCGATGAGTGGAGCGTAGAGGGATGGTGATGGGGGACTTACTAAATTAAAGTTTAAGTATTATATGTAATACTCCTTGATCATAAAAGTATATCTAAACTACCAACGCAATTTGTGTTTGCTTTTTTTCTACAGAATATATATTATTAATACGTAATCGAACTTTAGTTCCCATACAATGCTTACAAGATACTATAATTCATAGATTAGAGATGATTATTCTGGCTAAAAATGGCATTCCTGGTCACGGAAGAAAAGGAGCAGTTTCTCACAGAAAACAAGCTTATAATCCACAAAATAAGCAATTTGTTAAATTCAATACAGAAACCGGCAGATTTATGGGAAATAAATCTACACCTTTTAAAGGCGTAACTAAGAAAAAATAATAAAAAGAAGTCCACACATCCCATTAGCAAGCATGTGTGAACTTCTTTTTTTACTTGGTATACCATCCCTTGAAATCATAACTCATATCAAGGTTCATACCCTTATATTTATCTGTAAATTGCCACGTTCCAACGTCGTCCAACCCTGGTTTCCCGGTGGTAATACAGCATACTTAAGTAAGAAGAACGTTGCTAACGATAGCAGACGACTACCACAGACCTGGATTCCAAATGGTTGTTTCCAAAAGAAAGTCGGTCATGAATACATCGTTAATCGTGGCCACTTAATTGCTTACTCGTTGTCCAAGGGTATCAACATCACTGGTAAATACAATCCTTCAGCACAATCTGGGGATCAGAATAATCCTAAGAATCTATTCACTCAGACTGCTTACAGCAATCAACGCATTCAAACTCGCTTTGAGACACAGGTAAGGGATGCCTTAAAGCGTGGTTATAAGGTCGTTTACAAAGTTCAACCTATTTTCAAGGGCCATGATCTGATGGCTCGTGGAGTCCATACGCAAGCCATTTCAACTAACGGTAAGCTAAACTTCAACGTCTATCTATTCAATGTTCAACCAGGACGCGAATTCAACTACGCAACTGGTAGATCTAAGACGAATTTACAAGTATATATTGATCAACCATATGTAAGATAAAGAAGAGACCAGTCGCAAATTAATGTAACTGGTTTTTTTTGTATGATGATATTTATGATTTATACTAAATGATAATTTTAACTACTCATGATGATTAAGAACTAATGGAACCCCTTCCGCATCCAGAAGCTGCGTAGCAAAACGGCCGACTGCACAAAAGAGCAGTCTTAAAGCAGGGAGCGGAATAGCGAAGCTATGAAGCCTGCTTTAAGCTGATCTGAGTGCTTGCGAATAGTGACTTTGTCCGCTTGAGCCGATAAGTCCCGCAAGGGACAGGCTCAAAGGACCGAGGAACCATGCGCTTTGGCCGTGCGGAGCAGCGAGGGATGCGGAAGGGGTGGAACAATATAAATCTAATATTTTAATTGTTAAATTATAATGGACCTATTTATAACCTTTCCTGAGATTTCTAAAATATTTTTGATTATGAATAATCTGACTATTTATTTGTTTAAAAACCTCAACCTTATACATATGATTATTATTACTTAATATTTTTTGAGCTCTTCTAGCATATCCAGCCATTGAATATTTATCTCCATACCTTTTTGATACTAGAAACATTCTTGTAGATAATTTTCTTTGTGGTATATTACTATTTAAAATTTTATTTGCTTTCCAAAGTCTATTTTTTACAAGTCTAGTTTTATAAGGAGATAGTTTTTTCCATACAAGTTCATTATTTTCCCAAGATTTCCTAATAAATGGTTTATTTATTAATCTACTATAACCATATAATTTAAGATTTTTTCTATCGTTCTCTTCTCTAGCAATACGTTTTAGCATTCTTTTACTCTTATAATGATATTTATAGATTGATTTATTCCTCATCCTTACAACTTTTCCATTAAATACAAATCCTAAATAATCAAACCAAGATTCTTTCCATTCGTTATCATTTATCTTATTAATAGTTTTTGCTTCTCTATTGAAGTTAAATATTTTTGTTTTTGTCTTTTCTATTTCTAATTTAGTATACTTATTACTTATGTTTATTATTTTATCAATAAAATGATGTAAATGTTTTTCATCCAAATGTTTTCTAGGACAAACAATAACAAAGTCATCAGAATAGCGTCTATAAATACCTCCATAAGTTAATGAAATTTCATTAACTATTTTATCAAAAGAAATCATATATACATTGGCTAGTATTGCACTAAGAGAAGTCCCTTGAGGAATTCCTTTTTGGTTAGGTCCCATAATATTTAGATTGTAATGATCGATGAGTGCTTTTATCTCTCTTCTATTCGATGTATAAGGTCCATCTTTAGGTTTATTCCAATGTGATTTTTTTAAAGCTTTATTTATATCTTCTCTATTTGTATATCTATACTTTGTAAGAGATTTTAATACTGATTTCCAGTCTGGAGAAAGTGTACTCTCATTTAAAACAGCACTAACATTTTTTTGAAGTATCTTATGTCTTATATTATCAAAAAAGCCCTTAAAATCTCCCTTTATAATCCAACAATCATCTTGAATACTTATGAAGTCAAAAATTTCCTTAGCAGCATTTATGTTAGAAATACCTCTATTTTTTCTATATGCTGTTGGGACATTATTTATATTATTTCTAGATTCACTTATGTAAGACTCATATTTATCACTTAAAATGTTAGAATAGTACAAATATATTAATGCATCATGATGTGCAACTAATGAAATAGGACGCTTTTTTATTTTC